>DATLGM010000001.1:0-5674 GCA_035540515.1 Egibacteraceae bacterium
GTCCAGGGGAGGTCCTGCATGCACGTGCGTCCTCGGCTGCTCATCGCTGCCGTCCTCGGCCTCACTCTCGCATTCGCCGGTTTCGCGTTCGCCAGCAACGTCCTCGACGATGGCGCCATCAACTCGGCCAAGGACATCCACGGCCACAAGCACGCCCAGCATGGTGACGGTGAGGGCCACCTTGCCAACGAGATCTACAACGTCAAGCTCATCAGCAAACTGAAGCTGAAGAACGTCGAGCCGGAGAAGATCGCCGACGTCGGGGTTCACAAGGGCTATGCCTATCTCGCGGCATGGGGCGTCAAGACGTGCAAGTACAACGGCGTCCACGTCGTCGACGTCCGGAGCCCGGCCAAGCCGAAGGAGGTCGCCTTCATCGGCGCGAAGCACGGCAGCTACCCCGGTGAGGGGATCCAGGCGCTGTCGATCAACACCGCAGCCTTCAAGGGCGACATCCTGGTCAGCAACAACGAGAAGTGCAACGCCACGTCGGGCTTTGGCGGGATGAACATCTACGACATCACCCGGCCGACGGCGCCCGTGCCGCTGTTCGAGGGGTTTGGCGACAAGACCGTCAACGGCCAAGGCAAGAAGGACGCCAACGAGATCCACAGCGTCTTCGCGTGGCAGGCCGGTGACAAGGCCTACGCGGTGATGGTCGACAACGAGGAGTCGGCCGACGTCGACATCGTCGACATCACCAACCCCAAGAAGCCGAAGATGGTCCGCGAGTACGACCTCCTGAAGGACTTCCCCGGCAAGATCGCCGAGAACCACGTGGCGGGCCGCGAGAACCTCGCGGAGATCTTCCACCACGACATGATCGTCAAGGAGATCAACGGCAGGCAGATCATGCTCGTGTCGTACTGGGACGGTGGCTACGTCAAGCTCGACGTCACCAACCCGGCCAACGCGAAGTACCTCGGGGACACCGACTTCGGTGACATCGACGACCAGGGCGCGAAGTACACGCTGGAGACGCACAAGGGTGAGCCGGTTCCGCCGGAGGGCAACGGGCACCAGGCGGAGTTCACCCGCGACAACAAGTACTTCATCGGGACAGACGAGGACTTCGACCCGTTCAAGGGGGTAGCGGAGAACACCGATGACGACACCCCCCTGACGGGCTCGTGGGGCAGTGACACGCCGGCGCCGGAGCCCGGCGCCGTGCTCGAGGGCAAGACCGTGTTCGTCGGCCGGGCCTGCAACGGCGATCCAACCGTGCCGCCGGCACCCGACACTGGCACCGCTTCCCAGATCGCCGTCGTCGAGCGCGGCTTGTGCACCTTCACCGAGAAGGTGGCGAACGTCGAGAAGGTCACCGGCTACGAGGGCGTCATCATCTTCAACCGGACGGGCAGCGACGCGTGCAACGTGCCGATGGGCATGTCCGTGGCGGGTTCGGTGCCCACCTTCGGCACGATCCCCCGGTTGCAGGGCTTTGCGCTGTTCAACAAGCAAGCTCAGTACGACGACGCTGCTTGCCTGTCGGGCAGCGCCCCTCCGCTCGCCCCGATCGGCATCGGTTCGGTCGGTGACGCGGTGAAGTTCACGTCGTACTTCGACGGCTGGGGCTATGTCCGGCTCTTCGAGAACGGCGACGGCAAGATCACCCAGCTGGACACCTACGCGCACCCGGCGGCGTTCAACAGCGAACTCGCCGATGGATTCGGTGACCTGTCGATCCACGAAGTCGCCACGTCGCACAAGCGCGACAATCTGGCCTACTTCGCCTACTACGCCGCGGGCTTCCGGGTCGCCCGCATCAAGGACGGCAAGCTCGTCGAGACGGGCGCCTTCATCGACGTGAAGGGCTCGAACTTCTGGGGCGTGGAGGTCTTCCAGTCAGGTGGCAAGGAGTACGTCGCCGCCAGCGACCGTGACCACGGCCTGTACATCTTCGAGTACACCGGACCGGGAAAGCCGAACTCCTAGGGACACCATGGGGATGCACCGAAGGGGCCGGCCATGCGCCGGCCCCTTCCGCGTGCCCCAGTACGCTGCCGCAGGTCGCCGACGAGGAGCATGACGCCATGGACATCGAGGGCAAGGTCGCGCTGGTCACCGGCGGGGCGTCCGGACTGGGGCGCGCGGTGGTCGAGGAGCTGGCCGGCGCCGGTGCCGCTGTCGTCATCTGCGACCTTCCCTCGTCGGAGGGCAAGGCGGTGGCCGAAGGGCTGGGTGACCGGGTCCGCTTCGCGCCTACGGACGTCACCAGCGAGGACGACGTGGCCGCAGCCGTCGAGACGGCCGGCCAGCTGGGCGGTCTGCACGTCGTCGTCAACTGCGCGGGGGTCGGCACACCGGGGCGGGTGTTGGGGCGCAAGGGCCCGCATCCCCTCGAGCAGTTCGAGACCGTCATCCGTGTGAACCTGATCGGCACGTTCAACGTGATGCGCCTGGCGGCAGCCAAGATCGTGGAGGCCGAGCCGGTCGACGGGGAGCGCGGCGTGATCGTGAACACGGCATCCATCGCCGCGTTCGACGGTCAGATCGGCCAGGCGGCCTACGCGGCCAGCAAAGGCGGCGTGGTCGGGCTGACCCTGCCCGCCGCGCGGGACCTTGCCGACAAGCTCATCCGCGTCGTGACGATCGCCCCGGGCACATTCGACACGCCGATGCTCGCAGGGCTGCCCGAGGAGGCCCGGGCCTCTCTGGGCGCGCAGATCCCGCACCCCAGCCGCCTGGGGCGACCCTCCGAGTACGCCGCGATGGTGCGCCACATCGTCGAGAACCCGATGCTCAACGGCGAGGTGATCCGCCTCGACGGGGCGCTGCGGATGACCCCGCGGTAGCCGTCAGGCGGGCAGGGTCATGCGCCACGCCCCCGGCTGCACCACGTAGCGGCACGACGGTCGTTCATCGGTGACCTCGCCGTCCAGGTCGTGGCTGACCGGGTCGCCTTCGATGAGGACCTCGCGGCCGCGGACGTGCAGCACGTCGTCGCGGTCGAGGTGGACGCCGTCGCGCAGCGCCACCGCGAACGCCACCCGGGCCGCCGCGGTCACCGCCGACACGACGATGACATCCAGGAGGCCGTCGTCGGGCAGCGCCGGCGGCACCAGCCGGGTGCCCCCGCCGATGGACGGGGCGTTGGCGATGCCCACCATCAAGGCGGCGCCGTCGTGGACACGCTCGCCGTCGACGATGACGGCAAGGTCCCAACCCGACTCCTTCACGCCGGCAAGCAGCGCTCCAAGGGGGTAGGCGGCAGCGCCCAGGCGGTCCTTGAAGCGCTCGGACTCGCCGGCAGCGGCAGCGCCCAGGCCGGCGTGGCTGGCGTTGACCACCACCTCGTCGTGGTCGGTCGTCAGCAAGTCGAGCGCCGCGGCGCGGCCCTGGGCGCACACGGCGGCCGCCTCGACCGGATCCGACGGGATCTGCAGGCCCGTGGCGAGGTCGTTGCCGGTGCCCAGCGGGACCAACCCGATCTGAACCTCACCCAGCTGCCCCCGGCGCCACAGTGCACCGACCGCTGCGTGCACCGACCCGTCGCCTCCCGCGACGACCAGTCGCCGGGCGTCGATCGCGGCGAGCGTCGCGTCGAGGTGGCGCAGGTCCTCGGTGAACACCACGTCAGTCGGGCCGGCGCCGGCCAGCGCCGCCGCAGCGGCGTCGACCTGCTCGCGGTCAGCGGTGCCCGCGGCGGCGTTGGCGACCACCAGGAAGCCGGCGGTCGCGGTCATCCGCGCCCGGTCGCCGGCGCCTTGAGCGCCTGCGGTGCGTCCACCGGCACAGGGGCGACGGACTGGACGGCGCCGACGATGTCCTGAGGGCGCCCGGCCAGTGCCCGCAGCGGCTGGCTGATCGGCGCGCCGGCCTTGCGCTGGTTCGCTCGCATGTTGGCGAACACCCGCCAGCCCCGCGTCTCGCTGAACCCTTCCCAGTCCTTCATGTCGACCAGCAGCATGCCCGCGGCCGTCACCCTGATGCGCCGCACCGAGCGCCACGGGATCCGGGTGGCGAGCCCCAGGACCGGCATGCCGATGCGCACGTCCAGGCCCTCGGGGTCCATGGCCAGCGGCACGCGGCGACGGACCAGGCGATACGCCGTCGCCAGGGTCAGCACAGGAAAGACCAGGATCCACCAGTACGTGGCGTCGAGCTGCTCGCGCTGGTCGACGGCGACGTACAGCGCCAGACCGGTCAGCGGCAGGAGCACCGCCAGCGCCAGGATGTTGCGGCTGTTGCTGACGGGCAGCTCGAGACGGTCGTCGTAGCGTCGCACCGCCTAGCCCATGTGCGGGTAGCGCCAGTCGACCGGCGGGCTGAAGGTCTCCTTGATCGTCCGCGGCGACGTCCAGCGGATCAGGTTGAGCAGCGAGCCGGCCTTGTCGTTGGTTCCCGATGCGCGTGCGCCCCCGAACGGTTGCTGGCCCACGACGGCGCCGGTGGGCTTGTCGTTGACGTAGAAGTTGCCTGCGGACTGCCGCAGGGCGGCGTACGCCTGTGCCACCGCAGCCCGGTCGTCGGCGAACACCGCACCGGTCAGTGCATACGGCCCAGTGCGGTCGACCAGCTCCAGCGTCTGCTCCCAGTCCGCGTCGTCATAGACGTAGACGGTCAGCACCGGCCCGAACAGCTCGCGGCTCATCGTGTCCGATTCGGGATCGTCGGTGACGATCACCGTGGGCTCGACGAACCAGCCCTCGCTGTCGTCGGCCTCCCCGCCGACCAGGATCTCGCGGCCCTCGCGCCGCGCGCCGGCGATCGCCTCGGTCAACCGCCGGTACGACGGCTCGTCGATGACGGCCCCCATGAAGTTGGAGAAGTCGGTGATGTCGCCCATGGCGATCTCGCCGACGGTGTCGGCGAGCCCGTCGCGCACCTTGGGCCACAGCGAGCGGGGAACGTACGCACGCGAGGCGGCGGAGCACTTCTGTCCCTGATACTCGAAGGCGCCGCGCACCAGCCCGACGACCAGCGGTTCCACGGACGCGGACGGATGGGCCACGACGAAGTCCTTGCCCCCGGTCTCGCCGACCAGCCGCGGGTAGGAGCGGTAGCCGTCGATCCGCTCGCCGGCGCGCCGCCACAACGACTTGAACACCGTCGTCGACCCCGTGAAGTGCAGCCCTGAGAACTCGGGGTGATCCATGCACACCTCGGCGACCATGGCCCCGGAGCCGTGGACCAGATTGACGACTCCCGGTGGGAGGCCGGCGGCCTCGAGCAGCTCCATGGTGAAGTGGGCGGCATACGCCTGCTTCTCGGACGGCTTCCAGACGACGACGTTGCCCATCAACGCCGGGGCCGTCGGAAGGTTGCCGGCGATCGAGGTGAAGTTGAACGGCGTGATGGCCAGGACGAAGCCCTCGAGCGGCCGGTAGTCCATGCGGTTCCACGCGCCCTGACCCGACACCGGCTGGTCGGCCTGGATGCGCTCGGCGAACGCGACGTTGTACCGCCAGAAGTCGATCAGCTCGCAGGCGGCGTCGATCTCGGCCTGGTGCGCCGTCTTCGACTGTCCGAGCATCGTCGCCGCGTTCAGCACCTGCCGCCACGGGCCGGAGAGCAGCTCGGCGGCGCGGAGGAAGACGGCGGCCCGGTCGGGCCACGGCGTCCGCGACCAGTCGTGCCAGGCCTCTCCGGCGGCCGCGATCGCGCGTTCGACCTCGGCCTCGCCGCCGGCGTGGACGTCGGCGAGCACGTGGCTGCGCTTGTGCGGCTGCAC
>DATLGM010000002.1:0-9155 GCA_035540515.1 Egibacteraceae bacterium
GTGGACCCAGGCGCCCTCGTCTCGACGGAGCACCGCGCCGACGACCTCGCCGCGGTACCGAATGCGCTGCTCGTCGTAGAACTCCGGGCAGTCGTACAGCTCGTTGGAGGTCCGCCGGCTGATCCCGCCGGGCGTCCCACCTTCGCGCTCCTGTCCCTCGCGCGGCAGCGGCTCGGGGCACTCCACGGGATCGCGGATGTCGGTCGCGACCTCCGTCTCCTGCGGGTCTGGGGCTGTGACCGCCGTGTCGGTCGGGTGCGGGTAGCGCAGCGCCTCGGCGCCGGCGACGATGCCGGCGATGACCAGGCCGGCGAACGCGGCCCACAGCAGGACCTTGCGACGCGAGGCGGGCCGACGGGGGTTCATGCCCGGCCCCGGAAGATCGCGATGACATACCCGACGAGCGCGAACGGGGCGATGAACTCCAGTCGCCCGACGACCATCTGCAGGATGTACATCACCTTCAGCGGCCACTCGAGCTCAGGCCGCACGACGCCGACCGACAATCCGCCGGACGAGGCCGCCGCGGTGCTCTCGAACATCGACATCTGCAGGTCGTAGCCGTAGAACAGCCCGGCGAGCGCCCCGCCGAAGTACAGCGCAAGCCACAGGAGCAGGATGGTTGCCGCCGGCCGGACCATGCGCTCGTCGAGCGGGCGGTCCCGGACCGTGTGGACGGTCTCGACGACGGAGGCGTCCTCGGGGTACAGCACCTTGCGGATGTCCTGGCGCAGACTCTTGGCGATCAACCCGACGCGGATGCCCTTGATGCCACCGGCGGTGGACCCGGCCATGCCGCCCACCGCCATGGCGGAGACCAGCATCGCCGGGGCGAGCACGCCCCAGTCGGTGAAGAACATGCGCCCGGGCACCGATGAAAGGCCGGTCGTGGTGTGGGCGCTGACCATGTGGAACAGGCCCTGACGGAACAGCGGCCAGAAGTCGGTGAACGTCCCGGAGCGGCCCAGCCCGATCACCGCGATGAGGTAGAGCACCGTCATCGACACCGCGAGCGCCCGCGCCTCGATGTTGCGGAACAGCTCACGGAACTTGCCCTGCCACAGCAGGTAGTGCAGCGCGAAGCTGAACGCCCCGGCCACCATGATGGGCAGCAATACGAACTCCACCGACGCCGACCGGTAGAAGGCAACACTGGCCGACTGCGGCGAGAAACCGCCGGTGTCGAACGCCGCCATGAACAGGTTGACCGCGTGGTACAGCGCAGTCACCGGGGTAACGCCGGCGAGCATGATGGTCGTCCACAGCGCCGCGGTGCCGATCAGGCCGTAGACCAGCGCGACCCGCCAGATGAACTGCGCGGTCCGGATGACGTTGGGGACGACCTTCTCCTCCCGCCCCTCTCCCGTGTACAGGGCACCGACGCGCGCGCCGGCGCTGGCGAAGATCGTCAGGACGACCACGACGATGCCCTGGCCGCCCAGGAACTGCATCAGGTGGCGCCACAAGTTCACGCTGCGGGCCATGTGGTCAAGGTCGTTCGCCAGCGTCAGGCCGATCGTGGCGAAGCCGCTCATCGCCTCGAAGTAGGCGTCGAGGAAGCCCAGGTAATGCCCGCTGAGCAACAGCGGAACCGCGGCCGCCACGGGCGCGAGCAGCCACGCCGACGCGACCGTCGCCAGGCCGTGGCTGGTGCGCAGCGGCGCGTCCGTCGCCAGCAGCCAGCTCGTCGCCCGGCCGACCGTCACGGCCAGTGACAGACCGATAAGGAAGCCGTACGCCTCGTTGGTCTCCCCGGCCGCCACCGCAACGGCGAGAGGGACGGCCATGGCGCAGCCAACGCCGAAGAGTACCTTGCCGGTGTAGAAGCCGATGAGGCGGAAGTCTTCGCGGTCGGGGCGAAACAGCATCTACGGGCTCACGTCAGGGCAGCGACGACGGCGGTGATCACCGCGGCGACGGCGGCCATCAGCACGACCCCGACCGTCACCGCGCCGATGCCGTTGAAGCCACTGCGCAGCAGCGTCGGGCCTGGGCGGCCGCGCTCGGGTCCGGGGGTGCGGGGGCGCCGCATCACCGGCGCCTTGCCGGTTTGAGCACGGCGTCGCGGACCTGCTGCTCGACCTCCGGGGCGGTCAGGGCGATCACCTGGTCGCCGGGACGAAGCCGTGTGGGACCCCGGGGGATGACCAGCCCGTCGCCTCGGATCAGGCACACGACGACGGAGTCGGCCGGCAGCTCGAGCTCCTCGATGCGGTTGAGGGTGTCGGAGGCGTCGGCGGGGATGTCGATCTCGACGAGGTTCACGCGACCCGCGCGCAGCGTCGTGAGGTGGATCAGCTCGCCGACCGTCAGCTGCTCGCGGATCAGCCGCGAGATCAGCGAGGTCGTGGAGACGGCCTCGATGTCCAGACGGGTGAACAGCTCTTCGTTCTTCGGCTTGTTCACCCGCGAGATGATCCGCGGCACGCCGAAGGTGTTGCGCGCCAGCTGACACGACACGAAGTTCGCGTCGTCGGCCCCCGTGGTCGCGACGAACACGTCGGCCCGCTCCAGCCGCGTCTCCTCGAGGTAGCGGACGTCGGTGGCGTCACCCCGGATGACCAGGATGTTGTCGTTGGGCAGCAGGTCGTCGCACCGCCCGGCGACGGGCTCGATGATCGACACGCGGTGGCCCGCGTTGAGCAGGTCCAGCGCGATGAACCGCCCGACCTTGCCGCCGCCGGCGAGCACGGCGTACATCAGCCGCGCCTGTCTCGCCGCTGCGCCGAGGCGGCCGCGTCCACTGGGTTGCCCATCAGCGACTGCAGCCGCCGATGCGCCTTACCCGTGATCGCCGCCACCACGATGTCGCCCCGCAGCACCGTGTCGTTCAATGTCGGGATGCGCACGCGGTCGCCGCGGCGCACCGCCGCCACGCGGACGTCGCCTTCCTGCTCGAGCTCCATGATGCTGTAGCCGTGGCCCTCGCGGGCGACGGCCATCTCCACAATCCGGGTGTTGGGGTCTTCGAACGCCACATGCAGCGGAAACGCCTCGTCCTGCAGCTCGTTGAGGATCGCCTTCGCCACCAGCCGCGTCCCCGAGACGTAGTGCACGCCCATCTTGCGGTAGCTCTCCTCGCGGGCAGGGTTGAACAGCCGCGCGACGGTCTTGGGGACCGAGAACAGGATCTGGGCGATCTGCACCGCCATGAGGTTGACGTTGTCGAACGAGGTGACGGCGACGACCGCCTCGGCGCGCTCGATTCCCGCCTGCACCAGCGTCTCGCGGTCGGTGAAGTCGCCCAGGACCGTGTCGCCGTTGAACCCCGTGCCGAGGCGGTCGAACGCGGCGGCGTTGGCATCCACGACCACGACGTCGTGTCCGTCCCCCGACAGCCGCTCTGCGAGCTGGGCGCCCACGCGCCCGCAGCCGCCGATGATGGCGTGCATCGTTGTGCCTTTGTCCCGATCGGCGCGGCAGTATGCCACCGGCCGTTCCTATACTGGCCCATATGCCTGACCAGCCCCTGAAGGTGCTGCTGGCCGCCCCGCGAGGGTTCTGCGCCGGCGTCGAGCGGGCCGTAGAGATCGTCGAGCGAGCGCTGGCGGCCTACGGCGCGCCCGTGTACGTGCGCCACGCCATCGTCCACAACGTCCACGTGGTCTCCGAGCTGGAGGCCAAAGGCGCTGTCTTCGTCGAGGACGAGACGGAGGTGCCCGAGGGGGGTCTGCTCGTGTTCAGCGCGCACGGCGTCGCGCCCACCGTGCGGGTCAACTCCGAGCAGCGGGGGCTGCGGACCATCGATGCGACCTGCCCGCTGGTGACCAAGGTCCATCTGGAGGCGGTCGACTACGCCCAGAGGGGCCTGTCGATCATCCTCGTCGGCCACGAGGGACACCAGGAGGTGATCGGCACGATGGGCCACGCCCCGGAGTCGATCAACCTGGTCGAGACGGCCGAGGACGTCGAGGCGCTCGACCTCCCTGATCCGTCCAGGGTCGCGTACCTGACGCAGACGACGCTGTCGGTCGACGAGGCGAACGCCGTGATCGACGCGATCCGCCGCAAGTACCCGCAGGCCCGAGGCCCGCGCGGCGAGGACATCTGCTACGCCACCCAGAACCGCCAGGACGCCACCAAGGTCCTGGCGGACCGCAGCGACCTGGTGCTGGTGGTCGGTTCCGCCCACTCGTCGAACTCCAAGCGGATGGTCGAGGTGGCGCTGGACTACGGGGCGCCGGCGGCATACCTGGTGGACGACGCGGACGCGATCGAGCCCGCATGGCTGGACGGTGTCGACACCGTGGGCCTCACGTCAGGAGCGAGCGCCCCCGAGCGGCTGGTCACCGACGTGATCCGCTGGCTGCAGGACAGGTCGCGGGGGGCGACCGTCGAGACACTCGACGTGATCGACGAGCAGATGCACTTCGCCCTGCCGGCGCAGCTGCGCAACCTGCCGCTGGTCGACAGCGGCGCGCGCTAAGCGGTTCCGGGAGTCTCGCGGCGCCCTGCCGCGGGGTTGTCCGGGTTGGCATCGCCGTGCGCCTCGCCGGTGTCGATCCTTGCGGCCAGGTCGAGGTCTTTCTGCGTCACGCCGCCCTCGGAGTGGGTGACCAGCGCGAGCGTGACCGTGGAGCCGTCGCGGGTCACGTCCGGGTGGTGGTTCATCTGATCGGCGAGCACCGACACTCGATCCAGGAACGCATGAGCGGCGTCGTCGTCGCCGAACAGATACGTCTTCGAGATCCCCTCCAGGGTCCCGTCCCACCCCGGCAGCTCGTTGAGCCCCTTGAACAGGGCATCGGGGTTCAGTCGGTCAACCATCGTTGCTCTGCTCCTTGTGCTCAGCGGGGGACGGGTCGGATGGTGGCGCGGGGGTGCCGGGACCGTCGAGGTCTGCAGCCTCGCAGAACGCGGCTCCGAGCTGCTCCCACTGCCAGGGGCGGAGCCCCAGCGCCTCGCGCAGCTCGTCGGGTGTTTCGGGGCTCGACAGCACCGCGGGCGCCAGTGTCCGGCTGGGGCAAAGGACGCCGGCATCGATCCCCAGCGCCTCGGCGCGCTCGGCGCGGATCTGGCGCAGCTCGTCGATCAGCGCCCGGTCGGCATCGGTGGGCGCGCGCAGGGGGCGCCGCTCCTCGGCATCCAGCGGCGTGCCGTCGGCGACCGCCGCCAGCAGCGTCGGCCCGAACTCGCGGATTGACTGCCGGCGCAGCCCCCGCTGGGACAGCTCGGACACCGACGCCGGCGGCGTCTTGGCGAGGTCGACGAGGATGGCGTCGGTCGCGATGCGTCCCGGTGCGGTGTCGGTGTCGCGGCCCAGCTGCTCGCGCGTCTCCCACAGCCGGCGCAGACGGGCGCGCGCAGTGACATCGAGCCGCCCCGCCCCCTTCGTCCGTGACCAGCGCCGTCGGTCCTCCACGGGGGGCATCGCCAGCAGGGCGGCCAGCTCCTGTTCGTACCACTGACGCCGACCGGCCTGCTCGAGCTCGGCGTCGAGCACCGCCCACAGCTCCGGCAGGTCGGCGACGTCCCCGGCGGCGTACGCGAGCATGTCCTTGGTCAGGGGGCGGGCCTCCCAGTTCGCTCGCTGCATGGCGGACTTGTCGCCGGACAGGGTGACGCCGAGCCGGTCACGCAGCAGCGCCTCCAGTCCCGTCGGCAGCCCCAGCACCGCGGCCGCCACCGCGGTGTCGCAGATGTGCGGCGGCTTCACCCCCAGGTTGACCAGCGGCTCCAGGTCGTTCTCGACGGCATGGAACACGGTGAGCCGTGGCTGCAGGAACGCGTCGAGGGCCCGAAGGTCCTGCGCCGTCAGCGGATCCACCACGACCACCTGGCCGGCGCCGCCCACCTGGATCAGCGCGGCGGCGCGGTAGTACCGGTCCCAGTCCGCCCGCTCGACGTCGACGCCGACCCGCTCGACGTCCCCGAGTGACTCCAGGGCGAGGACGAGATCTTCGGTCCGGTCGACGACGGTCAGGTGCTCCAATGGCATCGGCGTCACGCTACCCGGTGAGCGCGCGAATCGCGGCGGCCAGCTCGTCGGGTGCGTCCAGCGCCACCAGGTGTCCGGCGCCCCGGACCACGCGCAGTCGCGCTCCCGGGATGGACGCCGCCCACACCCGGCCGTGCTCCATCGGGATCAGCCCGTCATGCTCGCCCCACAGCACGATCGTGGGGCAGCGGATCCGCCCCGCCGCGCCGATCATCTCGGGTGACGCAACGGCGTGGCTCCAGCTTGCCGCGGCCGCCGCCGCGAGGTTCTGCACCCACGGGGCGACGACGGCGGTCGCCACCGGCGCGGGGGTGGTCTCGCCCACGCGCTCGTCGTCGGGCAGCCGGGCCACGAGCGCCTGGGCGACGTGGTGGTTGGTGGTCGCCGCCGCGGCGCCCGCTGCGAACAGGTCGAACAGGTAGTGGGGCGGGGCGTGCATCCCCGCGGCATTGGCGAGCAGCAGGCCGGCGACGAGGTCGGGGCGCTCGGCGGCCAGCGTCGCGGCGAACCACCCGCCAAGGCTGGTGCCGGCAGCGACCACCGGTCCTTCGACCGTCGCCTCGATGATGTCGGCCAGCAGCGCCGCGACGGCGGCCGGGGCGTGCAGACCGGCTGCCGGGTCCGACCGCCCGTACCCGGGCAGGTCCACGACCAGGACCCGGTGGTCGGTCGCCACGTCGTCGAACGCCGGAGATGCCAGCGTGTCCGCGCCGGCGTCGTGCAGGTACAGCACCGCCGGGCCGTCGCCGGCCTCGCGCCACGCGACCACACGCCCTCGCACGGTCAACTGCCGCTGCTGCCACACGGGTGGGTCCATGATCACTGTTCTAGATTGCCCACGTCCGAAGGGAGTCACAGGTGGACAACGGTCTTGGACTGATGTGCGTCCACGCGCATCCGGACGACGAGAGCATCGCGACGGGGGGCGTGCTGCTCGATGCCGCCGCCCGCGGGTACCGGACCGCGGTGGTGACGTGCACGGGCGGGGAGCGCGGCGAGATCTACAACATGGATGTCGAGACCACACGGCCGCGTCTTGCGGAGGTCCGCCGGGAAGAGCTGGCGGAAGCCCTGCGCCTGCTGGATGCCGGTGACCCGCGCTTCCTGGGGTATGTCGACTCCGGGATGATGGGCACCGAGGGCAACGCAGACCCGGCGTCGTTCTGGCAGGCGCCGCTGCACGAAGCAGTGGGGCGGCTGGTCGCGCAGATCCGCGAGTTCCGGCCCGACGTGCTGGTGACCTACGACGCGTTCGGCGGCTACGGCCATCCCGACCACATCCAGACCCACCGGGTCGGGGTGCTGGCCGCCGAGGCCTGCGCCGTGCCGGCGCTGTACCCCGAGACCGGCCCCGCCTGGCAGGTGCGCAAGGTCTACCTCAACACCCTGCCCAAGGCGGGCATCTTCGAGATGAGCGCGGAGATGAAACGGCGTGGCATGGAGTCGCCGTTCGGCGACTTTGCCACCGTCGAGGACGTGCCGATGGGCACCCCCGACGACCGGTTGGGCGCGGTCCTCGACGTGTCGGCGTACCTGCAACGGAAGATGGCGGCGTTGTACGTGCACCGCTCGCAGCTGGAGGAGTCCTCGTTCTTCTTCACGATGCCGCCCGACGTCATCGCGGCGGTGTTCGGCACGGAGTGGTTCATCCGCCACCGCAGCGACGTTGTGGCGGACGGCGTCGAGGACGACCTGTTCGCGGGGCTGGTGTGACGCGTCAGATCTCGCCGGAGGAGTACCGGCGGACCATCGGCATGTTCGCGACCGGCGTCACGGTGGTCAGCACGAACGTCGACGGCGTGCTGCACGGGATGACGGCGAACGCGTTCGCGTCGGTCTCCTTGGACCCGTTGCTGGTGCTCATCTGCGTGGATCGTGAGGCCAGCATGCACGGCCTGCTGCCTGCTGCGCAGGGGTTCGCGGTGACGATCCTCGCCGCCGAGCAGGAGCACCTCTCGGCGTGGTTCGCCTCCTCGGACCGCCCGCGCGGCGAGGGCCAGTTCGCGGACATCGACTGGGACCCGGCGCCGGTCACCGGCAGCCCCGTGCTCTGTGACGGCGTCGCCTACGTCGACTGCCGGGTCACCGAGCGCCACGAAGGCGGGGACCACTCGATCTTCATGGGCGAGGTGGTCGACCTCGGCGTGCTGCGTCCCGACGCCGACCCGCTGCTGTTCTACGGCGGTCGCTACCGCCGACTGGTCGCCGAAGACACCCCGTAGCCGTCGCGGCCTTACGAGGTGCCGAACAGGCGGTCACCGAAGTCGCCCAGCCCCGGGACGATGTAGCCCACCTCGTTGAGGCCCTCGTCCACCGCGGCGGTGACCACCCGCACGTCGGGGTGCTCGTCGTGCAGGCGCGCGATCCCCTCCGGGGCGGCGACGACGCATACCAGCTGGATGTCGGTGGCGCCGTGATCTTTCAACAACCCGGCGGCGAAAGCCGCTGATCCGCCGGTGGCCAGCATGGGGTCGAGCAGCAGGACGCTCGCGTCGGTCAGCTGCGGCACCTTCAGGTAGTACGAGGTGGGTTGCAGGGTCGTCTCGTCGCGTTCCAAGCCGGCGTAGCCGACCCGGACGTCGGGGAGCAGATCGGTCACCGTCTCGAGCAAGCCCAGGCCGGCGCGCAGGATCGGCACCGCGACCACCGGCCGGTCCAGTCGCGCGCCCTGGGTCTGCGTCAACGGCGTGTCCACCGGCGTTGGGCGGGTCTGCAGGCGGCGAGTCGCCTCGAGCGCCAGGACGGTGCCCAGGCGGCGGGCCAGGTGCCGAAAGCGCTCCGGTTCCGTGGCGACGTCGCGCAGCTCGGTGAGCAGGTGGCCGGCCAGCGGATGGTCGACCACGGTGAGGTTGTCCATCGCGACGCACTTTAGCCCTCACAGCCTTCCGGACGGGCAGGGCGAGGGCTACACTTCGCGCACCAGGAGATCGGTCGGAGCTCCTGTCGCCGAGACGCCGCACTACGCCGGCGCCCCTTCACGGAGGTTTGTTCGTATGCGCTCAACGCGCCGGCTCGCACTGTCGTGTGCCGCCATTGCCATGCTGTTGCTGCTCGCCGCCTGCGGGAACGACCCGGGCACCGGTGGGGGTGGGGAGACGGAGCCGGCCGACGCCGGCACCGAGACCGAGATGACCATGACGGAAGCGCCCACCGAGACCGAGGACGTCAGTGGCGACGAGGCCGAGGGCGCGGTCTCGCTCGACGAGCTGTGCAAGAC
>DATLGM010000003.1:0-13418 GCA_035540515.1 Egibacteraceae bacterium
GAGCCGCTGCGGGTCCACCGGCGGCACGGCCCCGCTGGACTGCCCGAACAGCACCAGCGTCCCGCGCGGGCGCAGGCTGGCCATGCTGGCGTCGAAGGTCGCCTTGCCGACCGAGTCGTACACCACGTCGACCCCGCGCCCACCGGTCAGCTCCTTGACCGCGGCGGTGAAGTCGGTCTCGGTGTAGCGAATGACCTCGTCCGCGCCGGCGCCCCGCGCGAGCTGCTCCTTCTCCGCGGTCGACACCGTCCCGTAGACCGTCGCGCCGAGGCGCTTGGCGATCTGGATCAGCAGCAGCCCGACGCCACCGGCCGCCGCGTGGACCAGCGCTGTGCTGCCGGGCCCCAGCGCTGCGGTGTCGGTGGCCAGGTAGTGCGCGGTCATGCCCTGCAGCATCAGCGCAGCGGCCGTCTCGGGGTCCACGCCGTCCGGGACGGGGACGAGCACGCCCGCCGGAGCGACGACGGTCTCGGCGTAGGAGCCTGGGACCGAGGCCCACGCGACAAGGTCGCCCGCAGCGACGTCGGTCACGCCGGGACCGACCGCCTCGACCTCGCCGGCGCCCTCCATGCCGATGGGCACGGGCGGATCCGCGGGATAGGCGCCGGTGCGGAAGTACACGTCGATGAAGTTCACGCCGGCGGCGGCGACGCGGACGCGCACCTGCCCTTCGCCCGGCTCCGCCGGCTCGACGTCGTCGATGCTCAGGGCCTCCGGGCCGCCCACCTCGTGCACTCGCACCGCGCGCATCGCTACCTCCAGGTCAGATCGGTCAGCCGGCGTACAGCTGCAGCTCCTCGGCGAATGCCCGTGCCATCTCCATCGCCGCATCCAGCTCCGGATGGCGAACCACGATCATCCCGTCGGACACGATGACGGCGCGCCAGTCGCGGCGCGGGGCGCCCACGGGCAGCAGGTCGACCAGGGCCACGTGGTCACCGTAGCGGCGCAACAGGTCGTCGAGCCCCTCGACGGCACGGATCCGCCCGTGGCCCTGGGCGCGCTTGAAGATGCTGGCCGCGTTGTGGTGGCGATGGACCGGCGCCGAGAAACCTCCGCGGGTGACGGCCTCGGCCCATCGCACGTACAGGTCGTTGTCGGTGGCGTAGTTCATGACGTCGACCGTCCGCGCGCCGGGGGGCCGGGCGCCGATCTCACCGAACACCACTTCCCCGTCATGCCGGCGGTACCACTCCATGTGGGTGAAGCCGTCGGTGAAGCCCAGCGCCCGCAACACGGCGTGGCCCATGCCCCGGCCCCCCGCCAGGTGCTCGACGTCGATGTCACGCAACGACATGGTGATGGGGCTGACCCACTCGTGCTGCTTTGTGATCAGCGGCCGGGTGCCGTACCAGCAGATGTTCTCGAACAGGATCTCACCACCGGCGCAGACCGTGTCGTACGTGAACTCCTCCGCTTCGACGAACTCCTCGACGCTGACGCGGGGGACATGGCGCAGCAGCGGCAGGACGTCGGACAGCTCGGCGGCGTGGTCGATGCGGAACGTGTCCATGGAGCCGGCGCCGTCGATCGGCTTGATGATCACGGGGTAGCCGATGCGTTCGACCGCCGCCCACACGTCAGCGACCGACGTGGCGTCGTAGTGGTGCGGGGTGCGGATGCCGGCGGCGTCCAACCGCGCCTTCATCAGCTCCTTGTCACGGAACGGCAGCGTCTGCTCGATGGTCATGCCGGGCAGGCCGAGCAGCTCGCGCAAGCGCGCGGCGAGCAGCATGTACGGCTCCCACAAGCACTCCACCCGGTCGATCTGCACATGACGCGCGAGCCCGGTGACCGCGGCGACCACGGCCTCGGTGTCGGCCAGCGAGACGTGCTCGTAGTGGCGCAGTGCCTGGCGGGCCGGCGCCGGCAGGTCGTGCGCGGGCTGGTCGCCGACTCCGATCACCTCGGCGCCGACCTGGCCCAGGGCGCCGGTGAACAGGGCCATCTCGGCGGGGTAGCCGGGCGACAGCATCACGACGCGCATCAGCCCAGCTCCACGCGCAGCTCGGAGCGGATGCGGTCCAGCGCCTCGGCGACGACGCCGGTCTGCTCGTGGCGGACGATGACGTAGCCCTCGCCCTCATAGGTGCCGGTCGGGACCTGGCCGGGCATGGGCAGCCGCGCCTCGACGACGAGGTGGCCCAGGTCGCGGTGCAGCGCATCGACGCCGTGGACGTCGCGCACACGCCCCGCCCCCTGGCCGCGCAGGTAGACCACGCCCACGGCCCATCGGCGAGGCGGCGGGTCGAACTGGTCGAGCAGCATCAGCCGAGGCCACGCCACGTACAGGTCGATGTCGTGCGCATAGGAGATGGCCGAGGTCAGCTGCGCGCCGGGGGGACGGGCGCCGACTTCGGAGACCGCGACCGAGCCGTCGGCGCGGCGGAACCACTCCATGTGGGACAAGCCGGTCCGCAGGCCCAGCGCACGCAGGGCCGCCGGCCCGACGTCGCGGATCGCGTCGAGCTCCGGTGCGTCGATCTCCCGAGGCAGCAGCACGGCCCACTGGATCCACGGGTTGTGCAGCACCTCCAGCGGCGCCGGCAGGTACCGGGAGATCGAGTGCCACACGACCTGGCCGTCGACCATCACGCTGTCGTAGCTGTACTCCTCGCCGGCCAGGAACTCCTCGACCAGCGTCGGGTTGGCGCCCGACGGCGGGGCCGCCTCGATCCACCGGCCCAGCGCCCCGACGTCGTCGAGGCGGAACGTGCTGCGCGCGCCGGCGCCCGCCGGGGGCTTGACGACCAGGGGGAAGCCCACCTGGTCGGCGAAGGCGACTGCGTCGTCGGGGGAGCCGACCAGCCGGTGGCGGGCGACGGGGAGGCCGGCGGCCCGCAGCACGTCCTTCATCCGGTTCTTGTCGCGGAAGTTCTCCGTGGTCGCCGCGTCGGCGCCAGGTAGGCCGAGCGCGTCACGGGCCTGCGCGATGGGCACCTGCGCCTGCTCCAAGACGCCGAGGATGCGCTCGACGGGCCGCCCGGCCTGGGCGCCGAGCCCGCGGGCCGCGTCGACCAGCTGGCCGGCATCCAGCGCGTCCTCGACCCGCCAGTGCGCGACCAGCGACTCGCGCAGCGAGAAGGGCAGCCGGTCGACGGGCTCGTGGGTGACCAGCGCAAGGTCCACGCCGTCCAGGCGAGCGGCCGAGTCGACGAAGCGCACGGTCGCCTCGAGCAGGTACGGGGCGACGAAGGCGGCGAACACCATCACCGGTGAGCCTAGTCCCCTGGGCCACCTGTCCCGCAGGCGTGATCGCCCGCAGATGGGTGGGGCTACCATCCGCCGTCGTGAACATCATCTTCGTCGAGCCGTTCTTCCCGGCCAACCAGCGCGAGTTCGTCCGCGCGCTCGCCTCGGTCGGAGCGACCGTCATCGGCATCGGCGAGTACCCCGTCGAGTCGTTCGACGACGACCTGCGCGGATGGCTGCACCACTACGAACGAGTCCCGTCGGTCACCGACGTCGACCGGATGACCGACGCGGTCCGGTGGGTGCAGGACAAGGTGTGGGTCGACCGCCTGGAAGCCACCGTCGAGGCGCACACGCTGCCTGCGGCGCAGGTCCGCGAGCGCACGAACATCCCCGGCACGTCGGTCCACACGGCGTGGCTGTGTCGCGACAAGCCGTCGATGAAGGAAGCGCTGCGCCAGGCGGGCGTGCCGACCGCGGCCTCGACGGCCGCGCACAGCGCCGCCGAGGTCGAGGCGTTCGCCGAGGCCATCGGCTTCCCCTTGATCCTCAAGCCCCGGGCCGGTGCCGGTGCCTCGGGAACGGTCCGCGTGAACAACGGTGACGAGCTGGGCGGGGCGCTGGCGGCCTTCGGCGCCGAGGGCGTGGACTCGATCGCCGTGGAGGAGTTCGTCGAGGGCCATGAGGGCTTCTACGACACGATCGCGATCAACGGCGAGGTCGCGCACGACTTCGCGTCGCACTACTTCCCCAACGTGCTCGACGCGATGAGAACACGCTGGATCTCGCCGCAGTTCATCGCGACCAACCGCATCGACTCCGTGCCCGACTACGACGAGCTGCGCGAGATGGGCCGGCGCGTCATCACGGCGCTGGGCATCGGGACCTCGGCCACGCACATGGAGTGGTTCTTCGGTCCCAAGGGCCTGAGGTTCTCCGAGATCGGCTGCCGGCCACCGGGCGTCGGGGCGTGGGACCTGTACTCGGCGGGCAACGAGATCGACCTGTACCGCGAGTGGGCGACGGCCGTGGTGCACGGCACGACCGACCGGCGTGCGTCGCGACGCTACGCCGCAGGTCTGATCGCATTGCGCCCCGAGGCCGACGGTCACATCAGCGGCTACTCCGGCGTCGACGAGTGCCAGCAGCGCTACGGCGAGTGGGTGATCGACGCGCACTTCCCGAACCCCGGGACGCCGACGCAGCCGGTCGAGGCCGGGTACATGGCCAACGCCTATGTGCGGATGCGCCACCCGGACTACGACACGTTGCGGGGGATGCTCGACGACGTCGGCCGCACGATCCACGTCCACGCCGGCTGACGCGATGGCCGTCGTCTTGCTGGGGCCCCAGCGGTTCCGGCCATCGGTCCGCAACACCATCCGCTCACTGGCGCCTGACGGGCCGGTCGCCACCGTGACCGCCGGCTGGCGTGAACGCGAACCGGACGACACCGAGCTCGACGGGCTGCTCGACGGACGCAGCATCAACCTTGGTCTGTACGGCCGGTGGCTGGACGTGCACGAGCGCGACCCCGAGCTGGCCGCCGCCGTCCGCCGGCGCGACGACGTCCTCGACGAGCTGCAGTCGGTCTACATCCTGTGGCTGGACCACGCGCTGGCCGCCGTCACCGAGCTGGTGGTCCGCGACTTCCGCGCGCAGATCGCCGCCACCGCCATCGACGACACCATCCAGGCGCTGCGCGACATCGACCGCCGCCATCTCGAGCGCGTGTCCGAGGTCCGCGACGAGTTCTACGCCCAGTGGCAGCCACACGAGCGGCCCGCCGTCGCAGAGCACCGCGCTGCCGTCGCGGGGATCCTCGGCGAGTGCGCAGCCGTCACGATCGCGGGCGGTCACGTGGGCGCGCTGCTCGGCTGCCTGGCGCTGTTCGACGTCGCGCCGGCGCTGGTCGACACCACGGTCGTCGGGTGGTCCGCCGGGGCGATGGCGCTGACCGACAAGGTCGTGCTGTTCAACGACCGTTCGCCCGACGGCCGCAGCTACGCCGAGGTGTACCGGCGCGGTCTGGGCCTGTGCCGCCGCGTCGTGGCCCTGCCGCACGCCCGCCGGCGCCTGCTGCTGGACGATCCGGTCCGCATGTCGGTGTTCGCACGGCGGTTCGCGCCGGCGCGCTGCGTCGTGCTCGACGACGGGGTGCGGCTGGACTGCGCCGACGGCGAGCTGCCGCACGGCACGCGCGTGCTCACGTCTGACGGCCGCGTGGAAGACCTCGCGGAGGTGTCCGCGTGAGCACGACGCCGACCCGGCGGGGGCGGCTGGCGATCAACCGGCTGAAGGAACGCCGCCCACTCGACGCCGAGGCGGTGGACCGCTTCCTCGCCGAGCACGAGTTCCCGGTCGTCGAGGGCGACCGCGCCACGTTCGTGTGGCGCGGCGAGGCCGACGAGGTGCTCCTGGGCCACTGGATCGTGGGTCTGCCCAGCCGGATCCCGCTGCGCCGCCTGCAGGGCACCGACCTGTGGTACGTCGTCATCGAGCTGCCCGCCAGCTCCCGTGTGGAGTACAAGCTCGAGATCGTCCGCGGCGACCACCACGAGGTCATCGACGACCCGCTCAACCCGAAGCTGTCGTACAACCCCATGGGGCACAACTCGGTCGTCTACGCCAGCGGCTACGAGGCGCCGGAGTGGACCTTCGAAGATCCCGACGCGCGGCCCGGCACGCTGACCGACCTGACCATCCCCAGTCGGGCCCTGCGCCGCGACTGCCACACCACGGTGTACCTGCCCGCCCGGTTCAGGCGGACGGCTCGCTACCCGCTGCTGGTCGTCCACGACGGCGGTGACTTCCTGCAGTACGCCGCCGCGAAGACGGTGCTCGACAACCTCATCCACCGCCTCGACGTCGCCGAGCTCGTTGCCGTGTTCACCCATCCGGGCGACCGCCTGGTCGAGTACCCGGACAACCCCGCGCACGCCCGGTTCCTCACGCGCGAGCTGGTCCCCCACCTGGAGGCCGAGTTCCCGCTGCGCGCTCGGCCGTCCGCGCGCTGCCTGATGGGCTCGAGCTTCGGGGCGGTCGCGGCGCTGTCGACCGCAAACCGGTTCCCCGGGTTCTACGGGTCGCTGCTGCTGGAGTCCGGGTCGTTCGTGTTCACCGACATCGGCAACGACCACGGCGGCGGAGAGGTGTTCGACCCGGTGGTGAAGTTCGTCAACGCCTTCCGCAAACGGCCCCGCCGCATCGTCGACCGGGCCTTTGTGACCTGTGGGGTGTACGAGCCGCTGATCGTCCGCAACCGCTCGATGGTCCCGGTGCTGCGCGAGACCGGTATGGACGTGCGGTACGTCGAGGCTCGCGACGGCCACAACTGGGTCAACTGGCGCGACCGGCTCCGCGACGGCCTGTCCTGGCTGTTCCCCGGACCGCACAAGCTGTACTACGAGTGACGATGCCTCGCGCTGGCCGAGGCGACAGGACAAGGACGGGTTCATGAGCAAGGGATGGGAGCGGTGGCACTCCGACCGTCTGGGTCAGGACGTCACGCTGGCGCGCTGGGGGTCCTACGGGCGCCCCGTGCTGGTGTTCCCGACCGCCGGCGGCGACGCCGAGGAGATCGAGCGCGAGGGACTGGTGGACGCCTGCGGAGGCTTGCTGGCCGAGGGCCGGATCAAGCTGTACTCGTGTGACAGCGTCGCAGGCAAGGCGATGATGATGAGCTGGGGTGCTCCCGAGCACCGGTTGTGGCTGCTCAATTCGTTCCACGATGCCGTCCGCCATGAGGTCATCCCCGCCATCCGCGCCGACTCCGGCGGCACCGACGCGCTGATCATCACCGCCGGCGCGTCCATCGGCGCGTTCAACGCAGTGGCCACGCTGTGCCGCTACCCCGACCAGATCGGTGCCGCGGTCGGCATGAGCGGCACCTACGACCTGCAGAAGTTCTACGACGGCGTGTTCACCGACGACCTGTTCTACGCCTCGCCCCTGCACTTCCTCCCGGGCCTGGATGGGCCGCCGCTGGACCTCCTGCGCCAGCGGTTCGCGATCCTGGCGACCGGTGAGGGCCGGTGGGAGACCGCCGGCTACTCGTGGCGGATGGCCGACGTCCTGGGCGCCAAGGGGGTGCCCAACCGGGTGGACAACTGGGGTCCGGACTGGGACCACCTGTGGCCGACCTGGCACCGGATGCTGCCGCAGTACCTCGACGAGCTCACCCGCTGAACGGCGACCGCACCGGCGCGAGGTCCAGGTAGCGCGTCCGCAGCGCTTCGGCCCACTCGCCCAGCGCCGGCTGCTCGGCGGCCGCGGTCACCAGCCGCTCCAACGAGCCGACCAGCGGTCGGCCGGCGGCGCTGCGCAGCTCCGCGGTCAACCCCGCCACGGCCTTCGCCGCGCCGCCGTCACCCTCCAGCGTCAGCACCGCGGCGTGGCCGCCGGCGTACCCCTCGGCCCGGGTCAGGCTGGCCGTCAGCAGCACCTGGCGCCACAGCTGGTTCGTCGCCGGCTCGCGCAGCCGGTCCGCCGCGTCGTCGACGAACAGCCCGCAGTCGCGGGTCACGCGCCGGTACTCGGGCCGGTCGTACGGACGCTGGCTGAACCGCTCGGTGTACTTCACCTCGATGCCCAGGAACCACGGCTGTCCGCCGGCGCGGTACTCCACGAACGCGTCGAAGGCCGTCCGGTCGCCCAGATGGGCGTCGGGGTCCGGCGCCCACTCGACGACGATCCGCGTCACCTCGTCCACGCGGGTGCCGAACGTCGTGGACAGCACCGGGGCGGCGGCGGCCAGCCGCCGGCTGAGGTGGCCGAAGACGTTGCAGCACAGCGGTTGGCTGGACAGCAGGTTGGTCTGCAGGCGGGTGGCATCCACGGTGCCGCCCTCGGCTTGGATCTGGGGGACGCGCCGGCGCACGTACGCGTGCACCTCCGGCGTGAGGAAGTTCAGCCCGCGGCTCGCCGCCTCCTGGGGCAGCAGGCTGCCGACGTATTGCCGGCCGTTGTAGCCCGGGCCGACCCGCAGGTGCACCTCGCGGTACCACGACTGCAGCAAGCGGTACTGCGCGCGGTGCAGTGTGTCGCTGGCCACCCGCAGCGAACGGTCGTGCCACGGTGTCATGCATCCCCCTCGGTGTGGCCGCCAAGGGTAGGGGCGCGACGTGACCCTGGCGGTCAGTCGCGGGGAGCGAGCTTGCGTGGACCGGTCGGCTCGGGCAGCGGGTCCTCGGTCGTGAGCGCCTCGCCGTGGGACGCGAACGGCCGGTCGGTCTCCGGCTTGACCAACGTGAACTCGGCACCGTCCTGCATCACCCGAAGGCCCGCGCGGAGCCGTCGGACCACGGCGTTGACCAGCCAGTACGGCTCCCACACCTGCGCGTTGCCGGCCCAGGCGCACAGCTGCTCCATCACGTCCCAGGCCAGCGCGACGGGGAACGACCCGGTGACCTTCCAGCTGTCGTCGGTCGGGTCCTGCACCGCCTCGGCCCCGGCCGCGATGCCGAACAGATTGCGGTCGCGCATCACCCGGTACAGCGGGTCGGTGACTGCCAGCACCAGCGTGGCGCGCTGCAGGTGCAGCTGGTCGGCCGGCAGGGTCTCCCACTCGGCCAGCTCTTCGACCGACAGCAGGCGGTCGAGCGCGAACTGCAGCTCCCGGTCGCGAGCGCGGCCGTGGTCCGACACCTGCACGCACATGGCTTTGACGGTCGGGCCGAGGGTCACGTACTCGATTGGCACGAGGTCGTAGGTGCCGGGCCGGCCCCGGTTGAGCGAGAAGTAGCGGACGCGGACGGGACGCCGCTGCTCCATTGCGCTGTGGAAGCGCTCGAAGTCCGCCGGTGATGCCAGCTGGCGGGGGGCCGCGTCGGCGTGCAGGTGCCCCACGCCGGGCAGCATCCGCTCGAGCGCGGAGGACGCCCGCGCCGCCATGGGGCTGTCCACGCGCTCGATCATCCCCATCGCAAAACCCAGCGCCCGGCGGTCGGCGGCGTCCATCAGCGGGAACGGCTCGGCGAGCCACCACCGGCCACCGTCGCTGGCCACCTCTAGCCCGGAGCGCCCGGCGGCCCGGGTGTCACCGGCGCGCAGCTCACGCATGCGGTTCTCGAAGTCGTCGCCGCCGACGTAGCCGCACCGGCGCATCGCGGCCAGCAGCTCGCTCTGCGTGGCGGGGCCGGCGGCGAGCCGGCGCAGCAGCGCAAGGCGCTGCGCCTCCCCCATCCGTCCCGCCCGGGGATGGGCGGCGACGTACTGCTCGGCGGTCACCGCCCAGGTGTCGTCGGCTGCGCCATCCCACCGTCGCCCAGCCCACGCGGCGACATCCCGGCCATCGACGCTGATCGCCCGATCACCGGCGGTCGCCTGCAGCTTGTGCCCCACCACAGCCCTCTCCGTCAGATGTGACGGACAGCCTCACCGATGCTCAGGTCACAGGCAATAGGTAGAAGCAAAGGAGGGGGTGATGACGCTGGCACGGAAGATCCCGCCAAAAGGCGGTGGGGGTGGGGACCACGGGGGGACTCATCGCCACGAGGGAACAGGACGCTGGCGCCAGCCGGCGGGCCGTCCCACCAGGGCACCGCACGGTGAGGTCCGATGGTGGGAGCGACCCGCGCCGGAGGAGAGCGACCCGCGCCTGTGGGGAGCGGTCCAGCGCATCCAGGCCCGACGCCAGCAGCTGGGGTTGTCGGTCACCGAGCTCGCCCGCCGCCTCAACGGCCGCGGCCACCCGATGCGCCGCGAGACGCTGTCCCGGGTGCTCAACGGCAAGCAGCCCACGACCTGGGACACCGCCGAGCGGCTCGCCGACCTGCTGGGCCTGTCTTTGACCGACGGCCAGGGGCCGGACGAGTAGGCCGGTTTCGAACCACCCGGGTTCGCGGTAGCACCATGGTCATGATGCTGCTGCGCCGCCTCGCCCGACCGCTGCTCGCCTCGGTGTTCGTCACCAGCGGAGTTGACACGCTCCGGAACCCCGAGCCGCGCGCCGACCTCGCCAAGGACGTCGCCCCGAAGATCGCCGAGAAGGTACCGGCGCTGGCGGACCTGGACACCACGGACCTGGTCCGCCTCAACGGGGCGGTTCAGGTGGTCGCCGGCTCGCTGCTCGCGATCAACCGCGTACCGCGGCTGGCGTCGCTGGCGCTGGCCGCGAGCATCGTCCCCACGACCGCGGCGGGCCACCGCTTCTGGGAGATGGAGGAGGGGGCATCGCGCAAGCAGCAGCAGATCCACTTCTACAAGAACCTGTCGATCCTCGGCGGGCTGCTGGTCGCCGCTGCCGACACCGAAGGCCGCCCGGGGGTGGGCTGGCGCACCGAGCATGCGGCCAAGCACGCCGGCGCGGCGGTGGAACGCGGGCGCCGGCGCGCGCGTCGAGCGGCCCGGACCGCCGGCCGGGAAGCGAAGGCGACGGCGAAGGCCGCCAGGCGCGAGGCCAAGCTGGCGGCGAAGTCGCTGGCCTGAGCAGGAGCCTCGCGATGGCCGAGGTGGTGGTGTTCCATCACGCGCACGGACTCACCCCGGGCCTCCTCGCATTCGCCGACGACCTGCGCGCCGGCGGTCACGTGGTTCACGCGCCCGACCTGTTCGAGGGCCGGGTGTTCGACGACCTCCACGGTGGCCTCGCCTACGCCGAGCAGGTCGGGTTCGGCGAGATCATCGAGCGCGGTCGGGAGGCGGCCGGATCTCTACCCGAGGCGCTGGTCTACGTCGGGTTCTCGCTGGGCGTGCTGCCCGCGCAGTGGCTCGCGCAGAACAGGGCCGGCGCCCGGGGGGCGGTCCTGATCGGCTCGTGTGTGCCGCCGGCGGAGCTGGGCGAGGAGTGGCCCGCCAACGTCGAAGTGCAGGTCCACGGGATGGACGCTGACACCATCTTCGTCGCCGAGGGCGACCTGGACGCGGCTCGGACGCTCGTGGCCGAGACCGCGGACGCCGAGCTGTTCCTGTACGCCGGGGACCGCCACCTGTTCGCCGACCGCGGACTGCCCGACTACGACGAGGATGCGACGCGCCTGCTGACCGAGCGGGTGCGGGCGTTCCTCGACGCTGTCTGAGCTGCCGGGGACGTACCGAACCGGGCTGTCTCGCCGCCCCGCGTCAAGCAGCCAGCCGCGCGAACTCCTCGCTGCGCTCACGAAGCCGGCGCATCGCCGAGGCATACGCCTGCTCGGTCACCGCGCGGGCTCGCCCCTCGGCCATCGCATTCCAACCCATGACCTCGAGGTCCGACGCGGTCGGTGAGAAGGCGATCACGTCGGTGCCCTCGCGGCGGACGCGACGCGCTTCCTGCCGCAGCTTCAACCGCAGGACGCCGCGCGCCTGCAGGGCAGCGGCCGGCGAGTACACACCGCGTGCGACGCCCATCGGTGCGGAGACCACGACCAGGTCCAGCCCAAGGCCGGCGAGCAGGTCGAGGTTGGTCGTCGAATGCGCGCCCCCGTCGACGTAGTGCTCACCGCCGATGACCACCGGGGTGAACCACCCGGGTATGGCGCACGAGGCCGCGACCGCCTGTCCGACGGTCACGTCGACGTCATCGCGACCGAACACGACGCGCCGGCCGTCGCGCAGGCGGACCGCAGCCAGCCACAGCGGTGCCGTGGGCCAGCCGCGGTGCCGGCGGTCGAGCTCGTGGATCCACCCCGACAGCGAGATGCGACCCGGCGGCACGACGCCGGAGAACATGGCGCCGATCGGCACACTGCCCGGCCGGGTCACGCCGCGCAGCAGCAGGCCCGGCGCGGACGGCGCCCAGCGGCGTAACCGCGTCGCGGACTCGCCCGGCGCGGGGCGGTCGGTGCGCAGCGCGGCCCGGGGCGCCTGCCCTGCGCGCAGCTGTGCGCCCACGTGCGCGCCGGCCGACGTGCCGACGATGACCTCGGCGTTGCGGGCGTCCCAGCCGGCCGCATCGCGGATGGCCTGCAGCACCCCGTCGTGAAACGCCGCGCCCACCAGTCCGCCGGCGCCGAGCACCAGTCCGATCCGTACCATCCGCCCATTGTCCCACCGAGACGCAAAGGCGCAGCCGTGACCATCCTCGACATGTTCCGTCTCGACGGCCGGGTGGCCATCGTGACCGGCGCCTCGTCCGGTCTGGGTGTCGCGTTCGCCCAGGCGCTGGCGGAGGCCGGCGCCGATGTCGCGCTGGGCGCGCGTCGGGTGGAGCGGCTGGAACAGACGCAGCGGATGGTCCAGTCGCTGGGCCGGCGAGCGATCGCGGTCGCCACCGACGTCGCCCAGCCCGAGGACTGCCAGGCGCTGGTCGACGCGACGGTCGAGGAGCTCGGAGGGGTCGACATCCTGGTCAACAACGCCGGTGTCGGGACCGCCGTGCCGGCGACGCGGGAGAGCCCCGAGCAGTTCCGCCAGGTCATCGATGTGAACCTGTCCGGCTGCTACTGGATGGCCCAGGCGTGCGGGCGGGTCATGCAGCCCGGCAGCAGCATCGTCAACATCAGCAGCGTGCTCGGTCTGACGACCGCCGGGCTGCCGCAGGCGGCGTACGCCTCCAGCAAGGCGGGGCTGATCGGCATGACGCGGGACCTGGCGCAGCAGTGGACCGGCCGCAAGGGGATTCGCGTCAACGCGTTGGCGCCCGGGTTCTTCGCCTCCGAGATGACCGACCAGTACCCGGACGGCTACCTCGACGCGCAGCTGCAGCGGGTGGTCGTGGGACGGGGCGGCGACCCGCGAGAGCTCGCCGCGGCGCTGCTGCTGCTGGCCAGCGACGCCGGCGGGTACATCACCGGTCAGACGCTGGCCGTCGACGGCGGCATGACGATCACCTAGGAGTCAAAGCCCAGCCCCAGGCGGTGGATCAGCCGCAGCCACAGGTTCTCACGTCCGGCGTTGGCGTCGGCGCGGGCGTACGACCAGCGGGTGAGGTTGATCACCGCCGCGCGTAGCGGCTCCGGCGGGAACGGCAGCGGCTTGGTGCGCACCATCTCCAGCGCGGTGCGCTCGGTCGCCCGTCCCCACAGCAGATCGAGCAGCACCTGCGCCCCGAACCGCGTCGCGCCGACTCCCAGGCCTGTGTACCCGGCGGCGTACGCGACCTTCCCCCGCGCCGCCGTGCCGAAGAAGACGCTCACTCGGCTTGACGTGTCGATCACGCCACCCCAGCGGTGCGTGAACCTCACACCCCGAAGCTGCGGGAAAGTCGTGAAGAAGTGGTCAGCGAGCAGCGCAAAGGTCGCCGGTCGCTGCTGCAGGTGCGGAGCGACGCGGTTGCCGTAGTGGTACACCGCGTCGTAGCCACCCCA
>DATLGM010000004.1:0-23482 GCA_035540515.1 Egibacteraceae bacterium
CCGCCGGTGGCGTTGTAGCTGTAGTCCTCGGTCGTGCCGGTGGTGTCGTACAGCTCCCAGCCGAACTGGTTGCTGTACCCGGTCTGCGCAGCCATGCGCTCACCGAGTGCCTGCATGCCCTTGTCCTTGCCGTCGGCGGCGGTGAAGCACTCGTCGGGCGAGAAGCCGACCGGGTCGCCGTCGGGCGCGGTGGTCGACGGCTTCACGCCGACCGGACGCAGGATGAGGTTGGAGAACGTGTGGTTGGTGATGAGCGTGGTCACCTGGCGGGTCGAGATGAGGTTGCGGATCGCCTGGGTCTCCGGCTCGGAGAACGGCGCCGGCCCGCGGTAGACCGGGGAGGCCGGGTTGTCGTCGGTGCCGGGGCCGCCCCACAACGCGCCGTAGTTGCGGTTGAGGTCGACACCGGGCCCGAAGCCGCCAGGGGACGCCACCGCGACGCAGGTGCCGGCGGGGTGGGTCTGCCCGTCGATGTAGCGGCAGTTCTTGCGCTTGTAGGCGTTGCCCGGGGTGCCCAGGATGACACCGGGGTTGTACGGCACGCCGTTGGTGCCGCGCAGGTCGACGATGTCGCCGGAGGTCCGCGAGGCGTCGTAGCCGTCCGGGTTGGAGACCGGGACGATGATCGCCCGGCCGCGGGACAGCAGGTCCCTCACGCGCTCGTCGCCGGCGCCGTAGCTCTGCAGCAGGTCGTGGGCGAACTCCATCGGCAGCTCGGCCGACGGCCATTCGCGGGCGTGGTGGGCGCCGAACATCAGGAAGACCGGCCGGCCATCCTCGGGCTCGTTGACGCCCTCGCCGATCTCGATGCCGGTCAGGTCGCGACCCTCGACGGACTTGCCGATCGAGATGCGCTTGGCCACCGCCGGGTACTGCTCGACCAGCGCGTCGATCTCCTTGCCGAAGTCGGCGAGCACCCGGTAGCCGGTGCGGCCCGACGGCAGTCCGCTGACGGCGTTCTCCGCAGCGAACTTCGCGTCCAGGCGCTGGCGGACCAGCTCGCGGGCAAGCATGTCGGTGATCCGCACGTCCCAGGTGAAGCCATTGGTGCGCAGCGCGGCCTCGTCCGCCGCGGAGTGCAGCACGACCTCGATGTAGTCGCGGCCGGCGTGCTCGGTGACGTCCAGGCCCAGCGACGTGAGGCGGTCCTTGTCCGCACGCGTCGGCGTGTTCACCGTCACCAGCTGCGGGCGGAAGTCCTCGTAGGGGTTGGGGACCGGCGACGAGGCCGCGGGCAGTGGCGCGAAGGCCGGCACGGCGACCGACATCGCGAGTACGGCGAGCATGGCGGCGCGGATGAGACGGCGCATGTGGTGAGCTCCTCAAAGGATGCGCGCACCCAGGGAGGGCGCAGAGGGGACGCGGCGGCAAAGACCGTGAACAGCGGCGGTGCTACTCAGGTAACGAGCGCCCCGGCCGCAGGTGACGCGCCGATAGCAAAAAAGGGCTAGTCCCCCCGAAAACCGCGGCTGCGCCCACCGCCTACGGGCCGACGGGTTCCTCGTCGTCGTCGGGGCGCGGGATGACGTTCATGGTCCCGGACAGCCGCCCGTCGGGGAATTGCAGGCTCACGTTGCCTTCGTAGCGCTGCCCTTCGACGACGTCGACGAGCTCGAGACGCCCCGACGTCGCACGCAGCCGCTTGGCTCCCGGCTGGAACTGCAGCTCCACGACCGCCCCGTCGGTCACGTCGTCACAGCGAGGCGAGCGACAGGCGTCGTCGACGACCGGGATGGTGCCCGCCTCGAGCACGTCCGGGTTCTCAACGAAGAAGGCGAAGAACCCGCCGTTGATCTCGCGGGAGAACACGCACAGGTCGACGTCGACGCCGTCGTTGACGTCGCAGTCGGCGAGTCGCAGGACGGGCGCCCCGTCGTTGACGACGATGTGTCGCCCGTCGATCGTGCCCGACAGGTGCAGTCCCGACCGGCCGTCGCGCGGCTGGATCGCCGCCACGCCGGTCTGGCTGCCCGAGGTCCCGCAGCCAGCGAGCAGCAGCGCCGCCAGCGCCACCGCAACAAGGCGCAGTGTCATGCAGATTCCAGCAGGAGTGACTGCCCCTGTCCGACGCCGACGCACAGGGTCACCAGGGCGCGGCGCAGTGCCGGTTCACGGCGCATGCGGTGCAAGACGGTGGTCGTCAACCGGGCCCCCGTGGATCCCAGCGGGTGGCCCAGCGCGATGGCGCCGCCTTGCGGGTTGACGATCTCCCCGTCGAACGGCAGCTCACGGAGCACCGCCAGGCTCTGGCCGGCGAACGCCTCGTTGAGCTCGACGGTGTCCACGTCGTCCAGCGACCAGCCCGCCCGCGCCAGCGCCTTGTGCGTCGCCTCCACGGGGCCGATGCCCATGATCGACGGGTCCACGCCGACCACGGCGCTGGCCACCACCCGGGCGACCGGCGTCAACCCGAGCCGCTCTACCGCGTCGGCCGACGCGAGCAGCACCGCTGCCGCGCCGTCGTTCAGGCTGGAGGAGTTGCCGGCGGTCACCGTGCCGTCGGTTCGGAACACCGGCCGCAGCTTGCCCAGGGACTCCATCGACGTATCGGGGCGCGGCCCCTCGTCGCGGTCGACGGTGGTCACCGCGCCCTTGCGCCCGGCAACGTCGACGGGCGCCATCTCGGCGTCGAACTCGCCGGTTTGCGCCGACGCGACCGCGCGCTGGTGGGAGCGCAGCGCGAACGCGTCCTGCTCCTCGCGGGTGATGTCGTACTTGTCGACGAGGTTCTCGGCCGTCTCCCCCATCGCGAGCGGCGGGTGCAGCTGGGCCAGGGCGGCATTGACGAAGCGCCAGCCGAACGACGAGTCGACCAGCTCCGGCACACCCTTGGGCGGCAGCGACTCAGGCTTGGCCATGACCCAGGGGGCTCGGGTCATCGACTCCACGCCGCCGGCGATGAGCAGGTCCCCCTCCCCGACCATGATCGCCCGGGCAGCCTGCACGATCGCGTCCAGGCCCGACGCGCACAGGCGGTTGACCGTCGACCCCGGCACGGTGGTCGGCATCCCTGCGAGCAGCAGGCTCATGCGGGCGACGTTGCGGTTGTCCTCGCCGGCCTGGTTGGTGCACCCCGCGACCACCTCGTCGACGGCCGCCCCGTCGACGCCGGCGCGGTCCAACAGCGTCCGGAAGACCCCCGCCAGCAGGTCGTCGGACCGCACGGCGGACAACGCCCCGCCGAACTTGCCGACCGGTGTCCGCACACCCTCAACCAGGAACGCCTCGCGCAGTGCCGTCATGCCTCGAAGGGTACCGGTCACCTGGCCGGGTGACCGTGTGTCAACTGGTCGCTACCGGGGCATCCCGGACCTGCGGGCACCGCTGAAGCGAAGGGACGCTCATGGACCTCACCACCCTCACCCAACCGCCCTGGCTGTACGTGCTCATCGGCGCCGCTGTGCTCATCGTGGGGCTCGTCGTGTGGGCCGTGGTGTCGCGATCGCGCACCCGGCGTGAGCATGAGCGCCTGCAGCAGCGCTACGGCAGCGAGTACGAGCGGACGGTGGCCATGCACCGCAGCAAGAAGGCCGCCGCCGCCGACCTGCACGAGCGCGAACGCCTGCATGAGGACCTGCAGCTGCGCGACCTCAACGACCACGACCTCGACCTGGTGCGCCGCCACATGGCCGCCGCCCAGTTCCGCTTCGTCGAGGACCCGGCGGACGCGGTGCTGCAGGCACAGCGCGTGATGACCGAGGTGCTGCGCGCCAAGGGCTACCCGGTCGCCGAGGATCGCGACAGGGCGCTGCGGCTGTTCAGCGTCGACCACCCCGAGCACGCCGGCGCCGTCCGCACGCTGATGGACGCGCGCCACGACGGCGACGTCGACCGGATGCGGTCGACCTTCGTCGACGCCCGTCACGCGCTCGCCGAGGTGACCGGCGCCAGCTATGTCGTCGGTGACGCCGTCACGTCCGGCAACGGCCACGACGACCGCAGCGACGACCTGCGCGTGGAGCACGACACCACGCCGGCACACAGCACCACCGCGGACAGCACCCCGGCTTCCTGACCGGCGCACCACCCCTCCGACGTGTTACAGTTGCCATCGCAGTTCTGATGAGCCCGTAACACGTCGAAGGGGTTGCCATGCGCGCGCGATCGGCGCTGTTCACCCTGTTCGGCGATGTCGTGCGTCCGGCCGGCGGGACCGCCTGGCTCACGACGCTGACGGCGTGCATGGGCGCGCTGGGGTTCTCCCCGCAGGCCACGCGCACCGCCTTGCACCGCATGGCGGCCGAGGGGTGGGTCGCTCCGTCACGAACGGGGCGCTTCGCCGCCTACCGCCTCACCGACCGGGGTGTCGAACGGCTGGAAGAGGCTGCGGCACGGATCTACCGGCTGCGCAGCGAGCCGTGGGACGGTCGCTGGCACCTGCTGGTCAGCGCCGGCGCGGGTCGTTCGACCGCGGCCACCCGCGAGCTGCTGTGGCTGGGCCACGGACGGTTGTCGGCCGACGTGTGGGTCAGTCCCCACCCCCAAGGCCGCCGTCTGGACGCGCTGCTGGCCGCGCATCAGGTGTCCGACGCGGTCCGCTTCGCCACCGCCGACGCCGGCGACGACGACGCCCGGATCGTCCGCCGCGCTTGGGACCTCACCGAGCTGCGCGCGGCGCACGCCGCGTTCATCGACCGTTGGGCCGACGTGGCGCCGGCCGGCGAGCCCGCGGGCGCGTTCACCGAACGGATCCACCTGGTCCACCACTGGCGGTCGTTTCTGTTCCTCGACCCTGGCCTGCCCGCGGCACTGCTGCCCGACGACTGGCTCGGCGACCGTGCAGCGGCTGTCTTCCGCGACCGCTACCAAGCGGTCGCCGATGCGGCGTGGCGCTTCTACGACGGCCTCGACGTCGGCGCACCGCCGGCGACGGGCAAGGTGCAACCTCTGCGCCGGCGTGGGGACAATCCCTTCGTGCACGGCCTCGACGCCACCACCCGCTCTGCATGACCCGTTCTGCCTGACAGGAGCCACGCCATGACCACCACGACGCCCCGCGTGTCGGACGCCTACGCCGAGCGCACTGCCGCGTTTCGCGCGCACATCGACGCCGGCGGCATGGTCGAGGCGACCGACTGGATGCCCGACGAGTACCGCGAGTCGGCGCTGAAGTTCATCGAGATGCACGCCAACTCCGAGATCATGGGCGCCCTGCCCGAACGCGAGTGGATCGCCCGCGCACCGTCGCTGCGCCGCAAGATGTCGCTGACCGCCAAGGTCCAAGACGAGGTCGGCCACGGCCACATGCTGTACCGGGTCGCCGAGGACCTGGGCAAGTCCCGCGACGCGATGATCAGCGACCTGATCAACGGCAAGACCAAGTTCCACAACGTCTTCCACTACCCCACCTACACCTGGGGCGACGTCGCGGTCATCGGCTACCTGATCGACGGCGCCGCCCTGGTGACCCAGAAGGCGCTGCTGGAGTCCTCCTACGCCCCCTACGTGCGGGTGCTCAAGCGCATCTGCGCCGAGGAGAGCCTGCATCAGCGCCACGGCGAGGACCTGGTCCTCGAGCTGTGCTCGGGCACGGCCGAGCAGCGGCAGATGTTCCAGGACGCCGTCAACCGCTGGTGGGACCCGATCATGGCGTTCTTCGGCACCCCCTCCACCGGCCGCCGCGACGTGCTGCTGGAGTGGCGGTTGAAGGTCAAGTCCAACGAGGAGCTGCGCCAGCAGTTCCTGACGATGTTCGTCCCCAAGCTGTGGGACCTGGGGATCTCCGTGCCTGACGAGGCGCTGGCGTACGACGAGGCGTCCGGGCAGTGGCAGTGGACCGAACCGGACTGGGACGACTTCAAGCGTGTGGTGACCGGTCACGGGCCGATGACCGAGACGCGGCTGGCGTGGCGGCGGTGGATGCACGAGGCGCACTCGTGGGTCCGCGAGACGTTGCACTCGCCGACGCGGGCCGCGGCGTGAACAGGCACCGGCGATGAGTGAGCGGTGGGAGGTGTTCGGCAAGCGGACGCTGGATGATCCGTGGACCAGTGTCGGGGCGGTGCATGCGCCGGATCGGGAGATGGCGTTGCTGCTGGCCAAGGAGTCGTTCTTCCGCCACGGGGAGGGCGTGGACTTCGCGGTGGTGCGCCTCGACGACATCCACACCTTCGGTCGCCCCGACCTGCTGGAGTTCGTGACCGACAAGTCCTACAAGCTGCAGACCGGGTACACGGGGATGGGCGACAAGCGCCGCAAGGCCCACGAGATCGCCCGGGAGACTGGTGCGGTCATCGATCGCCCGCGGCCGTCGGACAAGCGCGTGCTGAACACCGAGCACCGCAGCCGGAGCGCGTCGTGAGCACCGACCCGCGCGTATCGCTCGTCTTGGCGCTGGCCGACGACGAGCTGGTCATCGGCCACCGCCACAGCCACTGGACCGGTGTGGCACCCCACGTCGAGGAGGACCTCGCGTTCTCCTCCATCGCCCAGGACGAGATCGGCCATGCAGTCGTCTGGTACGGGCTCGCGGCGGAGCTGACCGGCAAGGACCCCGACACCCTGGGCCTGGGTCGCCAGCCCGACGGGTACCGCAATGCCATCCTGGTGGAGCGGCCCAACGGCGACTGGGGCTACACCGTCGCCCGCCACTACCTGTACGACACCGCCGAGGACGTACGCCTGCGGACGCTGGCCGACTCCGCCTGGGCCGCCGCGGCCGGCGCAACCGGTGCGCTGCTGCGCGAAGAGCGCTACCACCTCATGCACGCCCGGCTGTGGCTGGACCGGCTGGCGTCGGGCCCGATCGAGGCACGCCGCCGCCTGGTCGACGGGCTGATCGCCGCGCTGGCGGAGGCGCCGGGACTGTTCGAGCCACTGCCCGACGAGGACGAGCTGCTCGCGGACGGGACCCTGCCGGTCAGCCATGACGAGCAGCGCCGCCAGTGGCTGGAGATCATCGCCGGCGACCTGTCCGCGCTGGGCATCGAGCACGTGTTGCAGGGCGAGGCCCACCACACCGACGGCGAGTTCGTCGCGACCTCGTCGGGCGAGCTGCTCTCCGCCGAGGAATCCGACGGCCGGTCGGCCGACGCAAGCGGCGGTCTCGGCGGGCGGCACGGACGCCACAGCGACGACTTCGCGTCGGTGTGGGAGGAGATGACGGGCACCTACCGCGCGCATCCGGGAGCGACATGGTGACGACCGCGACCAGCGTCACCCCCGACGACGTCCGCGCTGTCCTCGACACGGTGCCCGACCCCGAGATGCCGCCCGTGTCCATCGCCGAGCTGGGCATGGTCGTCGACGTTCGCGTCGACGGCGGCCTCGTCGAGCTGGACCTGGTCGCCACGTACTCCGGCTGTCCGGCGATCACTCTGATCTCCGAGCAGGTCGCTGCGGCCGTGTCGGCGATGCCAGGCGTGGAGTCCGTCGACGTCCGCTTCACCACGGACGTCGTCTGGACGCCGGAGCGGATCGCCGAGTCCGCCCACGACAAGCTGCGTGCCTTCGGCATCGCACCGCCTGGGTCAGGTCAGACGCTGGTGCAGATCGGTTCGCGTCCCGCCCCCGTGGCGTGCCCGCTGTGCGGGTCCACCGACACCGTGGCCGACAGCCCCTTCGGGCCGACGCCGTGCCGGTCGTCGTCGTACTGCAACGCCTGCCGCAACCCCTTCGAAGTCCTGAAACCGTAGGAGCCAAGGAGCCCTCCCCTATGTCCGACTACCAGCTGTTCATCGACGGCGAGTTCTGCGAGGCCGCCTCGGGCGAGACGTTCGAGTCGATCGACCCGTCCACCGGTGAGTCGATCGGCACCGTCGCTCGCGCCGGCCGCGACGACGCCGTGCGCGCCATCGAGGCGGCCCGCGCGGCATTTGACGACCACCGCTGGTCGGGCCGGCGAGGCAGCGACCGCGGCAAGATCCTCGCGGCCGTCGCCAAGGGCATCAAGGAGCGCGCGGCCGAGCTCGCGGAGCTCGAGAGCCGCGACTCGGGCGCGACGCTGGTCAAGGCCAAGGGCGCGGACGTCGGCGGGGCGGGCTTCTGGTTCCGCACGATGGGCCAGTACGCGGCCAAGCTCGACGAGCCCGAGCCCCTGCCCCAGACGATCGTGCCGGGCCCGTCGTACAACTACCTCAAGCGCGATCCGGTCGGAGTGTGCACCGCGATCATCCCCTGGAACTTCCCGCTGCAGATGGCGGCGTGGAAGATCTCCATGGCGCTCGCCGCCGGCAACACCATCGTGCTCAAACCGGCCGAGGAGACTCCCTGCTCGGCGACGGTCCTCGCCCAGATCCTCAAGGACGCCGGCGTGCCCGACGGGGTGGTCAACATCATCCCCGGTCCCGGCCCGGGCACCGGCGAGGAGCTCGTGACCAACCCGAAGGTCGACAAGGTCTCGTTCACCGGCTCGACCGAGGTCGGCAAGCAGATCATGCAGATGGCCGCCAACACGGTGAAGAAGACGACGCTGGAGCTCGGGGGCAAGAGCGCGCAGATCGTGCTCGACGACGCCGACCTCGACCTGGCGGTCGACGGCGCGCTCTACGGAGCGTTCTTCCACTCGGGACAGGTCTGCACCGCCGGCAGCCGGCTGCTGCTGCCCGAGTCGCTGCACGACGAGTTCGTCGGGCGGCTGCTGGCAAGGGTCGCCGACATCCGCGTCGGAGTGGCCAGCGAGAAGAGCTCCACCATGGGCCCCGTGGTCAACAACAAGCAGCTCGACACGATCGTGAACTACATCGAGATCGGGCAGAAGGAGGGGGCCACGCTCGCCGCGGGCGGTCAGCGCCTGACCGACGACGGGCTGGACAAGGGCTTCTTCGTGGCACCAACGGTGTTCACCGACGTCACGCCCGACATGACGATCGCCCAGGAGGAGATCTTCGGCCCGGTGCTGTCGGTCATCCGCTACGCCGACGAGGAGGACGCGATCCGGATCGCCAACGGCACCGTGTACGGGCTGGCGGCGGCGGTGTGGGGCACCCCGACGCGTGCGATGAAGCTCGCCGAGCGCCTACAGGCCGGCACGGTGTGGATCAACGACTACCACCTGCTCAACCCCCACTATCCGTTCGGTGGGTACAAGCAGTCGGGCATCGGCCGAGAGCACGGGTACCTCGGACTGCTGGAGTACACCGAGCCCAAGCACCTCCACGTCGGCATGGACCCCACCCGGTCGACCAAGCGCTGGTTCGACATGACCATCCCGCAGCAGCGCTAGCGCGGCGAGCCTGTCCGCCCGGACAGGTCGAACCATCGGCTGCCGTCCCTTGCGGCGAAAACCGTCCGCTGGCGGTACCGCGGGGGGCGGCCGACCCCTACCGTTAGGGCACGCCCGCCCCTCGCTTAGGAGTGAGGCCCTTCGTGCCTGTCTGCCTCCACCCGCTGTTGCGCACCGTCACCGCGGTGCTGCTCGCCTTTGCGCTCACAGCGGCGATCGCCCCGCCCGCCGCCGCCGACGTCCCGCGCCCAGGCGCCCGGATCGCCGGCGCGTACCTGGTGACGCTGCAGGCGGGCTCGACGATCGAGGCGCTGCTGGGTGACCACCCCGGCGTCGGGGTGCAGCGGCGCTACCACCATGCCGCCCGTGGTTTCGCCGCGACGATGGGCCCCGGTCGGGCACGGCGCCTGGCCGCGGACCCCCGGGTCGCCGTGGTCGAACCCGATCGCTGGGTCGTGGTCCAGAACACGCAGACCTCGCCGCCGTGGGGGCTGGACCGGATCGACCAGCGGACGTTGCCGTTGGACAGCGCCTACCGGTACGCGACGACCGGTACGGGCGTCGACGTGTACGTGGTCGACACGGGCGTGCGTGCCACGCACGCTGACCTTGTTGGCCGAGTCGCCGCGGGCTTCGATGCCCTCGGCAGCGGTTCGACCGAGGACTGCCACGGTCACGGCACCCACGTTGCGGCGACTGCTGCGGGCAGCCGGTTCGGGGTGGCTAAGCAGGCCACCGTCGTCCCCGTCCGCGTCATGGACTGCACGGGGATGGGCAGGGCGTCGGACATCGTCGCCGGCATCGACTGGATCACACGACGACACAGCGGCAACCGCCCCGCCCTGGTGAACCTGTCTTTGGGGACCCCGGGAGGGTCGGACGCCGTCGACCACGCCGTGCGTTCCAGCATCGCCGCCGGCATCGCCTACGTCGCGGCTGCCGGCAACGAGGGCGCCGACGCGTGCGAGGTCAGCCCGGCCCGGCTGACCGAGGTCCTCACCGTCGGCGCAACGGATCGGGCGGACCGCCAGACGGCGTTCTCCAACACCGGGCCTTGCCTCGACGTCTTCGCACCGGGCGAGCGGATCACCTCGGCCGGCCACACATCCGATCTTGCCGTCGTCGAGATGAGCGGCACCTCGATGGCCGCACCCCACGTCGCTGGGCTGGCGGCGCGCTACCTGCAGAGCAACCCGTCGGCCACACCGGGTCAGGTGCACGCCGCGGTGCTGGCCGAGGCGACCACCGCCACGGTGAGCGGTGTGGCGACCGGGACGACCCGGCGCCTGGCTCACGCCGGTGCCGACGCGTGGACGTACGCAGCGGCCTCCCGTCCCACACGGCTGACGGCCACCACGTCGGCGTCACGCATGACGTTCGGCCAGACGGTCACCGTCCGCGGACGCCTCACCGCGGGCGACACGGCGGTGGAAGGCGAACCCGTGCGGGTGCAGCGCCGCCGCCCGGGCGGGGCGTGGAGCAGGCTGGCGACGCTGCGGACCAACGCCAACGGCGTTGTGCGGTTCACCGACGCCCCCAGCAAGACCGTGGAGTACCGCCTGCGGTATCCCGGCGGCAGCGACCAGCCCTCGACCAGCCCGGCCCGGCGGGTGGGGGTGCGCAGCCGCGTCACCGCTGCGTTGAACGCCACGACCGTGCGCCGCGGCGACCGAGCCGTGGTCCGCGGCGCCGTCCGCCCCGTGCACCGCGGCGCCGTCGTCGTCCTGCAGCGACGCACCGACACGGGTTGGCAACGTGTGGCCAAGCGCCGGCTCGACGACAACAGCCGGTACCGGTTCGCGCTGCCCACGAAGGTCCGCGGCTCGACCACGTACCGGGTGGTCAAGCCGGCCGGCGCCGGCAACCTCCGCGGGGTCAGCCCGCGGCGCGCGCTGTCCGTCCGCTGACCCCGGCCGATTCGCCCCGCCCTGCGCCGGCGGGTAGAAGAGGGCCCATGGGCGACCTACCGATGCACGGCGTGGCCGAGACGCTGCTGGACCCTGAACCGGACGACGCGACCGGCGCGCTCACCCAGGCGCTGGGGGCGCACGACGAAGGGCCCCGCCACCTCGGCCGGCGGCTGCGCGCCATCGTCACGCGGCACCCGACCTTCCTGGACGGGTGGGCGCACCTGGCTGCCTGGGCGATCGAGGAAGGCGATGCGGTCGCCGCATACGCCTTCGCCCGCACCGGCTACCACCGCGGTCTCGACCGCATCCGCGGGGCCGGGTGGCGTGGCCAGGGACCCGTGCCGTGGCGCCACGAGCCCAACCGGGGGTTCCTGCGCAGCGTGCACGCGCTGATGCGCTCCGCCGCGCTGATCGGGGAGCTGGAGGAGGCCGAGCGCTGCCGCCGGTTCCTGCTGGAGCTGGACCCGGCCGACGAGCAGCACGTGCGCAGCCTCGACGTCGCGCACCTGCGCCCCTAGAGGACCTCGCCGCCGGGGACAGATCCGCCGATCTGTCGCACCCCGCCCGTACCGTGCAGGCATGCGGTTGCTGCACACCTCGGACTGGCACCTGGGACGGTCGTTCCACGGTGCCGGGCTGCTCGACGACCAGGCCGCCGCGATTGATGCGATGGTCGAGATCGTCGCGTCCGAGGGGGTCGACGCCGTCATCGTCGCCGGTGACCTGTACGACCGTCAGATCCCGCCGGCGGACGCGGTCACCGTCCTGTCCGACGGCCTGGCGCGCCTGCGGGAGGCCGGTGCGGTGGTCGTGGCCATCTCGGGCAACCACGACTCAGCCGTGCGCCTGGGCTACGGCGACCGGCTGCTGGCCCGGGCCGGCGTGCACGTGCGCGGCGACGTCCGCTCGGCCGGCACCCCGGTGGTGGTCCCCGCCACCGACGGGGGCACCGACGTGTGCGTCTACCCCATCCCCTACCTCGAACCCGAGGTGGCGCGGCACCACCTGCTCACGGAGGCCACGCACGACGCCGTCCTGCGGGGCGCGCTGGACCGCGCCCGCGCGGACCTCGCGACGCGGGGCGCGGTCAGGTCGGTTGCCGTGGCGCATGCCTTCGCCGCCGGCGGCACCCCATGCGACAGCGAGCGACCGCTGCGCGTCGGCGGCGCCGACCGCGTCGCGCTGGGCTGCTTCGACGGCTTCGACTACGTCGCCCTCGGCCACCTGCACGGTCGCCAGTCCTTCGCCGACGGGCGGATGCGGTACTCGGGATCGCCGCTGCCGTACTCCTTCTCCGAACGCGATCACCGCAAGGGCGTGTGGCTGGTCGATCTCGTCCGCGACGGCGGCGTCCGCGTCACCGGGGTGGACCTGCCCGTCCGCCGCGGCCTGGCGGTGGTGCGTGGCGATCTCGACGAGCTGCTGCGGGACCCGCAGTGGGCGGCCGCGGAGCCCTGCTGGGTGCAGGCGACCCTGACCGACCCGGTGCTCCCCCGCGACGCGATGCGGCGGCTGCAGCACCGGTTCCCATGGGCCGCCAGCCTGCTGCACGACCCCCCGGTGTCGGCGGCGGACCACCGCACCTACCGCGAGCGCGTCGCTGGTCGCGACGACCTGCAGCTCATCGGCGACTTCTTGGCCCACGTCACCGGCGCACCCGCCGGCGAGGACGACCTCGACGTGTGCCGCCAGGCGGTCCAGACCGTCCACGCCCACGACGCCGTCACGGCGGCGTGAGGCCACGCCGGCTGGAGCTGACCGCCTTCGGTCCCTACCCGGAGGCGGTCTCGCTGGACTTCGACGCCCTCGGTGGCGACGGGCTGTTCCTCATCCACGGCCCCACGGGCGCCGGCAAGAGCTCGCTGCTCGACGCCATCACCTACGCGCTGTACGGGGGGGTGCCCGGGACGCGCCGGCCAGACGGCTTGCGCAGCGACCACGCGGACCCGCGCACCCCGACGTCGGTCGCGTTCGAGTTCACGTTGCGCGGGACCGACTACCGCGTCACCCGCGTCCCGCCACACGAGCGCGCGAAGAAGTCGGGCACGGGCACGACGATGCAGAAGCCCAAGGCAACGCTGTCGGTGCGCGACGGTGGGCGATGGGAGCCGCTGGCCGAGGGCGTCGAGGAGGTCGGCCGCTTCGTCGTCGACCGGATCGGCCTGAACCGCGAGCAGTTCCAGCAGGTCGTGGTGCTGCCACAGGGTCAGATCGCCAAGGCGCTGCACGCCGACGCCCAGGAGCGCCGGCGGCTGCTGTCCTCGCTGTTCGCCACGCAGCGCTTCGAGCAGTACACGCGGGCCCTGGCCGACCGGGCACGGCAGGCCGAGGACGCGGTGGCGCAGGAGGCGGCCGAGATCCAACGCCTGCTGACCCAGGCGGCGGAGCGGTGGGACGACCTGGCGGAGCCCGACGCACTCACCGAGCGGCGCACCCCCGACGTGCTCGCCGCCGCCGCGGCGGCCGTCGCGGTGCGCCTGTCGGCCGAGGCCGACCAGGCGGCCGCCGCCGCTCGGGAGGCCGCCGCCGCGCTCGCCGCGGGACGCGCGGCGGTCGAGGCCCATGACCGCCGGGACGCCGCGCAGGCGACGTTGGCGCAGCTCGAGCAGGCGGCCGACGAGATCGCGGACCACCGCGCGCGCCTCGACGCCGCGGACCGTGCCGCCCCCCTGCTCGCCGAGCTCACCGCCGTCGCCCAGGCGCAGCGCGAGGCCGACGTGGCCGGCAACCGCCGTGCCGAATCGGCCGCGAGCGTGGCTGCCTACCAGCTGGCCGACCCGGATGTGACTGCGGCGCTGGCGCAGGCCGCCGAGGCCGCCGACCGCGCCACCGTGGACGCCGCGGTCGCGAACGTCCAGCGGTGGATCACGTCGCTGGAGCAGGCGGCGGCGGACGCCGGCGAGCTGCGCCGGCACCGGGCGGCTGCCGCCGAGCAGGCCGAGGCAGCCCAGGCCGCCGCGGCCCGCGCCGCGGCCGCCCGGCGCGACGCCGAGCAGCACACCCAAGCCGCGCAGGAGCTGACCGCCGAGCTGGCGCAGCTGCGGGCGGCCGGTGCCCGGATCGGCGACCTGGCCCAGGAACAGGAGCGGCTGACCGTGATGCTGCACGCCGCTGCCGAGGCAGCGGTCCTGCAGGCAACCGTCGCAGCGGCGGTCGACGCGACGCTGGTGGCCAAGGCGGCGCTCGGTGACGCGCTGGATGCCCAGCGGGCCCTGCTGGAGCAGCGCATCGACACCATGGCCGCGGAGCTCGCTGCCGGTCTGTGCACCGGCGAGGCGTGCACCGTGTGCGGCAGCACCGACCACCCCTCGCCCGCGACCAGCGAGCTGGCGCCGGTGGGCTCCCAGGCGCTGGACGCGGCCGCGGAGGACGTCGCCCGCCATCAGGAGAACGTCGCGCGCGCCGAAGCGGAAGAAGCCGACCTTCGCGGCGCGCTGCAGCAGGCATTGGCCACCGCCGGCACGGCGTTGGACGACACGACCGCGACGACGGCGTCGGTCCGCCTGGTCACCCTGCGACTGCATGCTGATCGTGCAGCGGCGGCGTGCGCCGAGGCGGTCGTCGCGGCCGCCGACCAGGCGGTCGCCGCTGCCACGGCGTCGGCTGCGGACGCGGCGGAGCACGAGACCGCCGCAGCGGCGGCCACCGCCGCGGCCGCCGAGCTGGGCCGCTCCGTCGACCGCCTGCGCACCGCCGTGCGCCGGTGCGCCGGTGACGACGATCCGACCGTCGCGCTGCAGGCGGCGACCGCTGCCGCGGGCCACCTGCGGTCGCTGTGCGACGCGGTCCACGAGCACGAGGCCGCCCAGCAGCGAGTGTCGGTGCTGCGCCGGCGGTTCGACGAGCTGCTGGCGACCCACGGCTTCGCCTGCGCGGATGAGGTCAGCCGCGCGGCGCTGGATGACGAGGACCGGGCACAGCTGGCGCAGACCTTGCGGGCACTCGACGAGCGGCGCGCCGACGCCGAGCGGGTGGTGCGCGAGTCGCTGCCATCGGACGAGCGCCCCGACCTGTCGGTGCTGCAGCAACGGTGTGAAGCGGCCGACGCAGCCCTGGCACGGTCACAGCGGCGGTTGGGGGCCGCCGGGGGCGCCGCCAAGGATCTCGCGCGCATCGCGCGGCGCTGGGAGGCGGCGGCCGCCGGTCACGCCCGCCGCGCTGCCGAGGCCAGGCGCCTGCGCCGGCTGGCGGACCTGTGCAACGGCACGGGGAACGCGTCGCGCATGTCGCTGGAGCGCTATGTGCTGGCCGCGTACTTCGAGGAGATCGCCGAGGCCGCGTCGACCCGCCTGCAGGCGATGACCAACGGCCGCTACACGCTGCGCCACAGCGACGCGAAAGCGCGCGGTGGAGCGGCGTCGGGGTTGGCGATCATGGTGCGTGACGCCTACACGGGCGCGGAACGCGACGCCGGCACCCTCAGCGGCGGTGAGACCTTTCAGGCGTCCCTGGCGCTCGCCTTGGCGGTGGCGGACGTCGTGCACCGTCACGCCGGCGGGGTGCAGCTGGACATGCTGTTCGTCGACGAGGGGTTCGGCGCCCTGGACGCCGACAGCCTGGACCAGGCCCTCGATGAGCTCGACGCCCTGCGCGCCGGTGGCCGCATGGTCGGCATCATCAGCCACGTCCCGGTGCTCCGGGAGCGGATCGCCGGAGGGATCGTCGTCACCTCGACCACCCGCGGGTCGTCCGCGGCGATCGCGGCGCCCGCCGCCGCACCCCGGTGACATGCGTGATCTGTCCGCTTTGCGGGAAGGTGACTCACGGAACCCCTGGCGACAAAGGAACCACTTCATGCCGGTGACCATCGAGACCAAGACCGCGTCGCGCGTGGCGGAGCTGCTCGACCTGTTCGCGGAGCTGCCGTCGACCCCGCCGGTGCTGACGGAGGAGGCGCGCAACCTCGCGGTCATGCTGCTCGACCGGATCGACGACACGGGCGAGATCCGCCGCCACCGACCGGACACCGCCCGCTAAGGGGCTATCGGCCCTCGGCCACCCGCTTGAGACGGGCGAGGCTGCGCCGGAACACCCGGGTCACCCACGGCACCACCACGATCCCCGCCGCCGCGTCCCCCACGGCGCCGAACGGGACCTGTGCCTCCTCCCACCAGGTGACGTGGCACCCGTGGGCGGTCGGCGCCAACTCAAATGCCCCGACGCCGCGGATCACCCATCCGAGGTGACGCACGCCCAGGACCGAGGGTTCGTCCCACTCGGTGATCTCCAGGTCGTCATCGACGAGCGCGCCCAGGATGTTCGTCCGGCACCGCAGCTGCACGCCGGCGCCTGAGCGCCGCTCCCCCAGGACCCTGACGCTGCTGGCGTCGACCATCCAGTCCGGCTGACCCTCCCAGTCGGTCAGGACCTGCCACACCCGCTCACGCGGCGCCTCGACGTGGGTCGCCACCTCGATGCGGGCCATGGACGTCTCCTTACGGGGCAGGGCGCTGCAGTATCGGGGATGGCCGGGGAACGTCGCGAACGTCGGGAAACGTCCAGCTCGCCGCGTGTGCCGCGATGCTCCCAAAGGATGACGGGCGCCGGGAGATGGGGGAAGATCACCGCGGCGACAGGCTGCCGCGGCGGGAGCGGCACCGTCCCTTCAGGAGGTCGATCCCCCATGTCCATCCGTCACCGACTCCACATCACGCTGGCGCTGGTCAGCGCCTTGCTGCTGCCACTGGCGCCGCCTGCCGGTGCGGCGCCGGCGCAGGCCCCTGCCCAGGCCGGGCTGACGGTGCTCAGCCGCAACCTGTACCTGGGCGCGGACCTGCTGCCGGTCATCGCCGCCCCACCCGAGCAGTTCCTCGCCGCCACGACCTGGACGTGGCAAAAGGTGCTGGCCTCGAACTTCCCGGAGCGCGCCGAGGCCCTCGCCCACGAGGTGCGCGCCACGCGACCTGACGTCATCGGCTTGCAGGAGGTCGCGCTGTGGCGCAGCGGCATGCCGGGAACGATCGCCCAGACGGTCCGGTTGGACTTCTTGCAGATCCTGCAGCAGGCGCTGGCAAAGCGCGGTCTGCACTACACGGTGGTCAGCGAGGTCGCCAACTTCGACGCCCAGGTCCCCACGCTGCTCGGGTTCGACATCCGCTTCACCGACCGCGACGCCATCCTGGTGCGCGACGGCCTGGCGACGGCCAACCCGTCCCAGGGCAACTTCGCCGACCGCATGTTCGTGCCCCAACCGGGGGCGACGGGGTCGTGGATGCCGATCCTGCGGGGCTGGAACGCCGTGGACGTCGTCGCGGGCGGGCAGACGACCCGGTTCGTCAACGCCCACCTGGAGGCCTACGACCTCGACGTCGCCCGAGGACAGCTGGGTGAGCTGCTGGCCGGGCCGGCGGCCCCCGGCAAGCCGACCGTGCTGCTCGGCGACCTCAACGCCACCCCGCAGACCCTGCTGTACGCCGACGCGGTGAACGCCGGCTTCGCCGACGCCTGGTCTGGCCCCCGCCCCGGGTACACCTGTTGCGAGGCGGAGGACGTCGCGAACCGCGTCAGCGAACTGGACCGCCGCATCGACTACATCCTGGTGCGGGGGCTGCGGGCCGCGGCGACCCGGGTGATCGGTGACAAGCCCGGGGACCGCACCCCGTCCGGCCTGTGGCCGTCGGACCACGCAGGCGTCGTGACGCGGGTGCGGCCGCACTGAGTCGCCGGGTCAAGCAGGCGCAGTAGCCTGCAGGGCAATGAGCGGTCGGCGGGCGCACCCCGCCGGCCGTTGTCCTGCACCTGGAGACTGCATGTTCATCGAGCTCAACGGCACCAAGCACCACTACATCAGCAAAGGGGAAGGCCCGCCCGTCGTCTTGGTCCACGGACTGGGCGGCACCGTGCACGCCTGGTACGGGGTCATCCAGAACCTGTCGCTGCACCACCACGTCCTCGCGCTGGACCTGCGCGGCCACGGCCGCAGCGACGCCGGCGACGGGACCGTGTCGATCGCCTCCCTGGCGGACGACGTGCGCGCGCTGATCGAAGCGCTGGAGCTGCCCCCGGTCACCCTGGTCGGCCACTCGCTGGGAACACTGATCGCCCAGCACCTGGCCGCGACCCGGCGGGAGATGGTCGACCACCTCGTCCTGGTCGGGGCCATCTCGTACTTCGAGCCCGCCACGAAGGACGCCTACGTCAAGCGCGCGGAGATGGTCGAGGCCGACGGCATGGACGTGCTCGTCGACGACTGGCTGCCCGGCGCGCTGGCCCCCCGCACGTCGGCCCACAGCCCGCAGCTGGTGGGACTGCTGCGCGACATGTTCCTGCGCAACGACCCGCGCAGCTACGCGCAGGCGTGCCGGGCGCTGGCCAAGGCCCCGTCGATCAAGCGGGAGAACATCGGGCAACGCACCCTGCTGGTCGTCGGCGACCACGACCGGTCGACCCCCATCGCCATGACCGAGGAGCTGCACCGGGAGATCCCCGTGTCACTGGTCCGGGTGATCCCCAGCGCCAGCCACTGGGTGCCGCTCGAGCAGCCTGACGCGGTCGCCGCGGCGATCCTGGAGTTCCTGACCTAAGAGGCGGCGTCCCCGTGGGGGGCCGAAGGGGGCGAGAAGTCGCCCCACTGCTCGTCGCCGTTGCCTTGGTCCGGCTGCTCCCTACCGTCACGGACGCCGGCGCCGACTGCGGCGGCGGGCTGTTGCTGCTGGTGTCGTGCCATCAGGCACACCAGGAACAGCTCGGGGCTGACCCAGCTGGGTGGGCGGTGGGCCATCCGACGCGCGAGGACGCCGGCGAGGCGGCGGCCCAGGTCGTCGCGGCGTGACGTCTCCAACGCCGGCGCCCGCAACAGGAACGAGCGGACCAGGTCGTAGTCGCGCGCTGACAGTGCCGACGGGTCGAGGGTGCCGGCGTAGGGCTCGGCGCCGGGCGGCACGGAGAACTGCAGTGCTTCCGGGCGTGGTCCGGACGACCGCTCCCTGACCACGACGGTACCCGCGACCCGGTCGCCCAGCCGCTGGTGCCGGCGGCTGAGCAGCGTGGACAGCACGGCGGCGATCCCCACCGTCCCGTAGAAGTCGACCAGCCCCAGCGCGGCGCGGATCGCGGCATGGCGGAACCCGATCGGCGAGCCCTCGACGGTGACCACCCGCAGACCCATGGCCATCTTCCCCAGGGTCCGTCCACGGGTCAGGGTCTCGAACCCGATCGGGTACCCGAACAGCAGTCCCAGGTTGACCAGCACGACAAGCACGACCACAACCCAGACGGGGGGTTCGGTGCCGGTCGCGCCGATGCCGGCGAAGAACAGGAAGCTGAAGGCGGTGAACAGGATCGAAAAGGCGGTCCACAGCACGAGCAGGTCGAGCAGCACAGCCACGCTGCGCGAGCCCACGTTGGCCTCGGCGAACTCGAGGGTGACCGCCTCAGGGGTGACGACCCCCGTCGCGTCGTCCCACCGTCGTCCCACATCCGTCCCCTCGGTCAGCGCTGCGCCGTGCCTATCCTGCCCCGCGTGAACATCGACCGCTTCATCCACCGCAACCAGCCGCTGTGGGACCGCTTGGAAGCGCTCACGCGGCGGGCGGGACGAGACCCTCGGCGGTTGACGGCTGCCGAGCTCGACGAGCTCGTCTCCGGCTACGAGCGCGTCAACAGTCACTTGTCGACGGCGCGCACGCACCTGGGCGACCCTGACCTGGTGGCCGCGCTGACGTCATTGACGGCGCGGGCCGGCGCCGTGATCTACGGCACACGCCCACGGACCTGGCGAGCGGTGGTGCGCTTCGTGACCGACACCTTCCCGGCCGCCGTCTGGCACGCGCGCGCCTTCGTGGTGGCCGCCACGCTGCTGTTCCTGGTGCCCGCCGTCGCCGTGGGTGGGTGGCTGGCCAACTCCCCGCGGGCCTTGGAGCTCACCGCGCCGGCGGCGGTGCGCGAGGCCTACGTCGAAGAGGACTTCGAGGCGTACTACTCCTCGGCGCCGTCGGCACAGTTCGCCTCCGAGGTCTCGGCGAACAACATCCGGGTGGGCATCACCGCGTTCGCGGGCGGCATCCTGCTGTGCCTGCCGACCGTCCTGGTGATGGTCGTCAACGGGGTGAACGTCGGTGTGGCGGCGGGGATGTTCGGCGCCGCTGCGGAGCTGCCGCGGTTCTTCGGGCTGATCCTGCCGCACGGGCTGTTGGAGCTGACCGCCGTCTTCGTCGCGGGCGCCACCGGCCTGCGACTGGGGTGGTCGTTGATCGACCCCGGCGACCGCCGGCGCGGCGAGGCGCTGGCGGAGGAGGGCCGGCGTGCGATCGTCGTCGTGGTCGGCCTGGCCGGCGTGTTCGCGGTGGCGGGATTGATCGAGGGGTTCGTCACCGGCTCGGTGCTGCCGACCTGGGTCCGGGTGGGCATCGGCGTCGCGGCGCTGGGCGTGTTCTGCCTGTACGTGGTGGTGCGGGGTCGGACGGCGGCGGCGGCGGGCCTGACCGGCGCGATCGGCGAGTCGCGCAACCGCGGGTGGGCGACGTTCACAGACGGCCGGTCGACTTGACTTTCAGGTAGGCGTCGGCCAGCTCGGGAGCCAGCCGACCCGGCACGGCGTCGATGACCACCGCACCCAACCCGCGCAGCCGCGCGACAGTCCGCCGGCGCCGGTCCAGCGCCTGCACGGCCGCGGCCTTGCGAAACGCGCTGCCCGCCTCCGTCGGCACGGCGCGCGCCCAGTGGTCCACCTCGGGATCGCGGACGGCGGCGACGACGACCAGGTGGTTGCGCACCACCAGGGGCAGCGCCGGCAACAGCGTCTCCGCCACGGTGTGCTCGGCGAGCTCGGTCAGCACGACGAGCATCGCGCGGCGGCGGAACCGGGTGATCGTCTCGACGAACGCGCCCCGGTAGTCGCTTTCGGCCAGCTGTGGCTCGAGCCGGTACATGGCTTCCGTGACCGACCGCAGCTGCCCTCGCCCCGAACCGGGTGACACGACCCCGCGGACCCGATCGCCGAAGGCGACCAGGCCGACCCGGTCGCCCAACCGCGTGGCCACGGCCGTCATCATCATCACGGCGTCCATGGCGTGGTCCAGCCGCGGCACCGTGTCGGCCGGTGCACTGGCGCCGACAGCGCCGGTCGAGACGGCGACTCGGCCGGCCATCGTGCGTCCCGTGTCCAGCAGCACCATGACCGTCTGGTTCCGCTCGGCGCGGTAGGTGCGGACGATCGGCTTGCGCGCGCGGGCCGTCGCCGACCAGTCGATGCGCCGGAACTCGTCGTCCACGGTGTACTCGCGCAGGCTGTCGAACTCCGTCCCGCCACCGCGGCCCTGGGCGGCCCGTAAGCCGACCTGCAGCACCCGTGACCGGCTCAGGCGCAGCTCTGCCTCCTGCCGGGAGCGAAACGACGGGTAGACGCGCAACGCGGACCGGACAGGAACCCGGGCCTGGCGAGCGGCGACGCCCATCGGCCCGAACGTCCGCACCGTCATCGCGTCGAGCGTGAACAACCCTCGGCGCTGCGGCCGGATCCGGGTGCCGGCGTGTGCTCTGCCGAGGGCGGGCACACGCACGGCCGCCCGGCGCTCCTCGGCGTGCAGCGACGGGGCCAGCTCGTCGGCGATCCGCACCCGCAGGGTCCGCCGCAGCGGGTTGCGGACCGACCATGTGATGTCGGCGTGACCGCCGAGGGCCACGACGCCGGGGGTGTCACGGGCGACGGCGACGGTGTGCGGTCGCGGTGCCAGGACCAGGTCCACCAGCCACACGACGGCGACCACGATGTTGACGGCGACCGACACCGCGGCGGTGGCAGGACCGAAGGCGACGACCAGCGCCCCGGCTGCGGCCAGGACCGCCAATCGCCACGTGACGACCGGCATGGTCAGCGCGGGACCGGGACCGAGGCGAGCAACCCCTGGAGCACGCCGTCGACCGAGGCGCCCTCCAGCTCCACCTCCGGGCGCACCTGCACCCGGTGCCGCAGCGTGGGCAGCGCGACGGCTTTGACGTCGTCGGGCGTGACGAAGTCCTTGCCCGTCATGAACGCCCACGCCTTCGCCGCGTGCAGCAGCATCGTCGACCCGCGCGGGCTGACACCCAGCGTCAACGAGGGCGACGAGCGGGTCGCCCGACTCAACGCCACCATGTAGTCCACGACCGGCTCCTCCACCACGATCCCGTCGACGGCGCGGCGCGCCGCCGCAAGATCGTCGGCGCCCGCCACGGCGACGACCCCCTGGGCCCGAACGTCGTGTGGATCCATGCCTCGGTGGTGGCGCAACAGGACGTCACGCTCCTGCTCCGCGCTGGGGTAGTCGACGACCAGCTTGAACAGGAAGCGGTCCAGTTGCGCCTCCGGCAGGGGGTAGGTGCCCTCGTACTCGATCGGGTTCTGCGTCGCGACGACGACGAAGGGCTCGGGCAGGCGGCGCGCAGCCCCCTCCACGGACACCTGCCGCTCCTCCATCGCCTCCAGCAGCGCGGCCTGGGTCCTTGGCGGGGTCCGGTTGATCTCGTCGGCGAGCAGGACGTTGGTGAACACCGGCCCCTCCCGAAAGGTGAAGCCCCCTGAGCCCTGGTCGTACATCACCTGACCGGTCACGTCCGACGGCATGAGGTCAGGGGTGAACTGGACCCGCTTGGACTGCAGGTCCAACGCCGCCGCGAGCGCCTTGACCATCAGCGTCTTGGCGGTGCCGGGGACGCCCTCGAGCACGATGTGCCCCCGCACGAGCAGCGCCGCGAGCATGCCGGTCACCACGGTGTCCTGGCCGACCACGGCCTTGGCTACCTCGTGGCGCACGGCATCGATCGCTGCGCGTGCCGGGTCGTTGTTCGGTGTCACGTCTGCGCTCCTGAGCCGGTCGGTGCTCCAGCGGTCAGCCGGGTGCGGGTGTCCTCGAGCCGCTGGCAGAACCGCACGAGCTCTTCGTCGTTGGGGGGTGTCGGGCCGGTGAGCAGTGCCAGCAGCTCGTCGGGATCAGCGCCGGCCCGCTCGCCGGCGGCCTCGGCCAGCCGACGCGGGTCGCTGTCGTCATCCACGCCGAGGCGGTGCGCCAGGCTACGGCGGAAGTCCGTACGCAACAGCGCCACGGCGCGCTCACGGCGCGCCGTGCGCTGCAGCAGATCGCCGACGGCGACGACGAGCTCGGAACCGGGCAGCAGAACCAGCTGCGGTTCAGCCACCGGCCGTCCCAGTCGGCGTGCCCGCCACAGGGCGAACAACGCGAACGCGATCAGCAGCTGCAGCGCCGCAAGCCGTAGTGGCAGGGGGATCAAGTCGGCCAGCGTCTCGGCTCCGTCGGGTGACTCGGCACGGAAGTTCGGCGCCACCATCCCTACTGTCGTCCCGGGCCGGGGGGCGAGCAGCGCCGCGGCCAGCAGCGCGTTGTCGGCGTCGCCGATGAACCCGTTGGTCCACACGGTGGGGCTGCCCAGCGTCACGATCACCCCGTCGCCTCGTTCGCTGGCGAGCAGCCAG
>DATLGM010000005.1:0-4206 GCA_035540515.1 Egibacteraceae bacterium
GTGGGGGGCTGCCGGCGGGGGCGCCGCCGGTGTTGTGCCCGCCGCCGATGCCCGGGTCCAAACCGGGCGCGACCTGCGGGAGGTCGTCGAGCCCGGGGCCCCCGCCCACGCCGGTGGTCGGCATCGACTCGTTGATCTCACGGATGTGGATCAGGATCTCCCGCTGGATCTCAAGGCTCTGGCGGGCGATCGCCGTGGACTCCTCCACGAAGCTCTCCAGTCGCCGGCCGGTCTCGAGCAGCTCCTGGGAGGTCTGCAGCAGCTCGATCGTGCGCTGCTCGGTGCGCCTCGCGATGCGCCGGCCCCGGGTCGCCTCCTCGAGCTGCGCCCGCACGGTCTCGAGCATCTCGCTGGTCAGCTCGACCTGTTGCGCGGTGAGCGCCACCTGCTCGTCCAGGTCCTCGTCCATGCTCGCGACGTCCCCGCGCAGGCCCCGGCCCGGACCGACTGCCAGCACCACCAGGCCGGCGATGAGCAGCGCGGCGATCACAAGGATGATTCAGCGGTACCGCGTGTTGGTCAGTTCCACCATTGGGCTTCCGTGCGTCGGCGCCGCTGCACGCGTGACGCGATGCGGCTTCGCGCCCGGAGGGTCTGGCGGGGCGGTACTCGGACTCTCTAGTACGCGGCGAGGGCGCGCAACTCCGCCTCGGGGAGCAGGCCCGGGATGAGGGTGCGCTGGGTGAGGATGGTGGGCACCCCGCCGACACCGTTGCGGCGGTGGCGCCCCATCGCCCGGCGGGTCGTCGCGACGAACGCTCGGTCGTTCAAGGCTTCCTGCACGACGGTTCGTTGCAGGCCCGCCTCCTGCGCGAGCGCGATGAGCACCAGGGTCTCGGAGATGTCCGCCCCGTCCGCCCAGAACGCGCGGTAGCACGTCTGCCGCCACGACGCGCCAAGCCCCCGCGACTCGGCGAGGACCCCCACGGCATGCGCCGCCGCCGTCGGGGGCAGCGCCGGCGGCCGGCGCAGGACCACGCCCTCGGCCTGTGCCGCCTCGGCCAGGTCGTCGATGGCGGCGAGCACGTCGAGCGACGGGGGCAGCACCGCGTCCACGCCGATCGCTTCGAACCCCTCGAAGGTCACGTCCAAGCCGTCGTCGGCCAGCCGCTGCAGCCGCGCCACGGCCACCGCCGACGCCGGCGAGGTGTAGTCGTGGAACAGCGTCAGTCCCACGCCGCCCCCCGAGGACTCAGGCTGAGAACAGGTCGGCGGCCAGGCGCTCGCGGTGCCAGCGCGCGGAGCCGTACGCCGGCGCCAGCGCCTTGCCGCGCTTGAGCCACAGGTGCAGGTCGTGCTCCCAGGTGAAGCCGATGCCTCCGTGGCACTGCAAGGACTCGTAGTTGGCCTTGTGCTCCGCGTCGGTGGCGTAGGACTTGGCCACGGACACCGCCTGCGAGCGGTCGGCGGCGTCCGTAGCGATCGCATACGCGGCGTACCAGACCGCGGCCTTGGCGGACTCCACGACCAGCAGCGTCTCGGCGAGCTTGTGCTTGACCGCCTGGAACGAGCCGACGGGGCGGCCGAACTGCTCGCGCTCCTTGACGTAGGCCACGGTCATGTCCAGCTCGGTCTGCGCAATGCCGGCGAGGAAGGTCGCCGCGGCCCACGCCCCGCGGTCGAACGCCTTGGCGATCGCGCCGGCGTCGGCATCCATGCGGGTGCCGTCGTCGGTCTGCGCCTCGACGGTGAACACCCGGCGCGCCCCGTCCATCGACGGCTGCGCGGTGGCGGTGAAGCGGTCCGAGGGCACGGCGTGCAGCGCACCGTCGCGCTCGACGATCAGCAGGTCGGCGATGTGCGCGTCGGCGACCAGCGGGGCGCCACCGAGCTGCACCGTGACGACCGCCTCGCCGGCGGCGATGCGCGGCAGCCACTGCTTGACCTGCTCGGGGGTGCCGGCCTCGAGCAGCGTCGGTGCGGCCACGGCGGTGGTCTCCAGCAGCGGCTCGGGCAGGGCGGCCTTGCCCGCCTCCTCCAGCAGCAGCACCAGGTCGATCTCGTTCATGCCGAGGCCGCCGTGCTCCTCGGGAACCGTCAGGCCGACGAATCCCATCTCGGCCATCTTGGCCCACAGCTCGGGGGAGCGGCCGGTGTCCGACTCCCACATCGCACGCACATGGGCGGCCGAGGACTCGCCGGCGAAGAAGTCGCGTGCGGCGTCGCGCAGCTGGTACTGCTCGTCGGTGAAGTCGAAGTGCATCGCGCTATCCCTTCGCCCCGCTGGGTTCCTTGGGCAGGCCCAGGACCCGCTCGGAGATGATGTTCTTCTGGATCTCGGACGTGCCCGCGTAGATCATCGAGGCGCGCGAGTACCAGTACGTCTTGTGCCAGTGGTCGTGGTCGGCGGCGGCGTCGGCCTCGGGGGTCAGCTCGGCGCGGTCGCCCATCGCCTGCATCCCCGTCTCGTAGATCCGCGCCTCCATCTGCGACCAGAACAGCTTGTTCAGGCTCGCCTCCGGCCCGATCGGCTTGCCGCCGGCCAGCCGTGTCAGCGTCCGGTACATGTTGTGGCGGTAGACCTCGGTGTCGACGAAGTGGCGGGTGATCTCGTCGCGCAGCAACGGGTCGTCGGCCAGGCCGAGGGCCTTGACCAGCGCCACCAGCTCCTGCAGGTCCTTGGAGAACCGCACGTGCGCTCCCAGACCCGTCCCGCGCTCGAAGCCCAGCGTGGTCATCGCGATGCGCCAGCCGTCGTTGAGCTCGCCGACGAGGTTCTCCGCGGGCACGCGCACGTCGCTGAGGAACACCTCGGCGAACCCGGCGTCGTTGTTGATCTGCACGATGGGGCGGACCTCGATGCCCGGGGTGTCCATGGGGATCATCAGGTAGCTGATGCCCTTGTGCTTGGGCGCGTCCTTGTCGGTGCGCACCAGGGTGAACATCCAATCGGCGAAGCGCCCCAGGGATGTCCAGATCTTCTGGCCGTTGACGATGAAGTCGTCGCCCTCGCGCTCGGCGGTGGTGCGGATCGCGGCGAGGTCGCTGCCGGCGTCGGGCTCGGAGAAGCCCTGGCACCAGATGTCGTCGCACGACAGGATCCCGGGCAGCCAGCGCTGCTGTTGCTCGTCGGTGCCGTAGACCATCAGGGTCGGACCGGCCAGGCCCAGGCCGAGGACGTTGATGCGCGCCGGCGCCCCCGCTCGCGCGTACTCCTCCTGGAAGATGGCCTGCGTCAGCAGGTCCGCGTCGCGCCCCCCGTACGCCTTGGGCCAGTGGATCGCGGCGTAGCCGGCCTCGTACAGCTGCTTCTCCCACGCGCGGTGGGCCTCGAAGCCCTCGGGCGAGCCGCTGGTGTCCAGCGGTTCAGCCGGGACGTTGGCCTCCAGCCAGGCCCGCACCTCGTCACGGAAGGCGCGCTGCTCGTCGGTCAGGTTCAGGTCCATGCGGGGCGCTCCTGATCGGGGCGGGGGGTGGTCAGTATGACGAGGCCGCCCAAACCGCCGGGCGCCGGCGGCTGGCAGACTCCGAGGATGGTGCGGGAGCCGTGGGTGGTCGTCAGCAACCTCATCCGCCGCCCGCTGCACTGGTGGCTGCGCCCCGTCGTGCGCGGAGCCGAGCACATCCCCACCGCCGGCGGTGTCGTGGTCGCCCCGAACCACCTGTCGTACCTCGACATCTTCCTGGTCGCGGCGGCGTCGCCACGCGCCCCGCGGTTCGTCGGCAAGTCCGAGCTGGCGCGCGGGTGGCTGGGGCGGCTGGTCGGGTGGCTCGGCATGGTGCCCGTCGAACGCGGGCACGGGGACCTTCGCGTGGTCCGCGACGTCGCGGCGTTGCTGCGCGCCGGCGCGCTGATCGGCATCTTCCCCGAGGGGACCCGCACGCCCGACGGCCGGTTGTACCGGTTCCGTTCCGGGGCGACGCGGGCAGCCGCGGCGGCGCAGGTGCCGCTGGTGCCGGCGACCATCACGGGCACCAACGCGGTGTGGCCCAAGGGCGGCAAGGTCCGCCTGCGCCGGCCGCCGCGCGGCACCGTCTCGATCACGTTCCACCCCCCGCTGTCACCGCCGGCCGACGACGGGCCGGCGCGCCGGCGGTTCACCCAGCGCCTGGAGGCGGTGGTGGCCGGCGCCTCGGATCAGCCGCTGGCGGACTGCTTTGCGCCCAAGGACTGAGGAGGCGGTCCTCAGAAACCCGCGCCGGCGCGGGTTTTGGGCGTGTGGGGGGTGGGGCGGTGCTCAGAAACCCGCGCCGGCGCGGGTTTCT
>DATLGM010000006.1:0-5468 GCA_035540515.1 Egibacteraceae bacterium
GTCCAGGAACAGGTCCTCCAGCTCGCGGTCCTGGGCGGTCCAGCGCACGACGTGATGGGCGGCGGCCTGCTTGAGCAGGGCGTCGGGCTCGCCGCGCAGCAGGCACCGCAGCGTGACGCCGGGGCCGTCCGCCCATGGTTCGACGGTGACGTCCTCGACGCCGGGCAACGCGACGAACGGCTGTGGGTCGACGGCCTCGGCGAACCGCAGCTCCACTGCCTGCCCAGCGTGGGCGCGCAGGGTGTGGACGTCGTCGACGTCGACGATCTCGCCGGCGCGGATGATCGCCACGCGCCCGGCGACCTCCTGGACCTCCGACAGGACATGGGAGGACATGAACACCGTCGCACCGCCGTCGCGCGCCTCGACCACCAGGTCGAGGAACTCTCGCTGCAGCAGCGGGTCCAAGCCGCTGGTCGGCTCGTCCAGGATCAGCAGCTCGGGGCGGTGCATGAGCGCCTGGACCACACCGACCTTCTGCTTGTTGCCTTTCGACAGGCCGCGGATCGGCCGGTGCAGGTCCAGGCCGAAGCGCTCTGCCAGGGGACCGATCCGCTCGGCGCCGGCGCCGCCGCGCAGCCGGGCGAGATGGGACAGCAGCTCGCCGGCGGTCTTGCGCCCACTCATGGCCAGCTCCCCGGGCAGGTAGCCGATGCGGCTGCGCAACGTCGCCCCGCCGCTGCGGGGCGTGGTGCCGAGCACCTCGGCGCGGCCGGCGGTCGGGCGCAGCAGGTCCAGCAGCACCCGGATGGTCGTGGACTTGCCGGCGCCGTTGGGCCCCAGGAAGCCGAAGATCTCGCCACGGCCGACTTCCAGGTCGACGCCGGCGAGTGCGCGAACCTTGCCGTAGTCCTTGACCAGACCTTCTGTGCGGATCACGACGTCGGTCACGATGCCGCCTCCTTGTGCTCGTCGTCGCGGCCGCCGGCCGCCGCCGCGAAGGCCGCCCGCATCTGAGCGGCGGCTTCCTGGGTCAGCAGGCCCTCGCTGAAGACCTCCAGCACGGGGGTGATGTAGGGCGCCATGGCCGAGGGGTCTTGCTCGGCTGCCGTCAGGTCGACGCCGAGCAGCCGCTGCAAATGCTCGTGGAGGACCAAGACGCCCAGCGACCACAGGGTCAGGACGGCGGCACGCTCGTAGGGCAGCGTCGTCGGCCGCAGCACACCGGTCCTCACGCCCTCGGCGGTGTAGTCGGCGGCGCCGGCGACCAGCTCGTCGACCAGCTCCGCTGTGTGCGGGGAACCTTCCACGAGCGTCCGCGCCAGGTAGCGCATCAGCGGCGGGTCACCCGCGCCGGTCCGCAGCGCCGCCACGGGATCGAACGGAGGTCCGGCGCTCATCGCGGCCGCCTTGCGGGTGCGGATGGTGCCGGCCACGTGCTCGTCGCACGCCACGCGCAGGGCGTCCTTGGAACCGAAGTGGTGGATGACCAGGCCAGCCGAGACGCCGGCGGCCTCGGCGATCGCGCGGACGCTGGTCCCGCGGTAGCCGTGGTCGGCGAAGCACCCGATCGCCGCGTCGCGGATGCGCGCGCGGGCGGTCCGATCGTCGTCGGCACCCCGAGAATCGCGAACTGAACGCATGATCAGGATATTGAACGGCTGTTTAGTTCTTCGGTCAAGGGCGGCGCAGGGCACAATGGGTCGCGGGCGTGGCCGCGTCCGGGCCGAGCCGAGCAGGGACGCACGTGAACTACGCAACAGGCGACATCGTCGTCCACCCACAGCACGGGGTCGCCCGTGTCGAGGGGACCGTCAGTCGCGGCAAGGACCAGACGTACGTCGAGCTGCGCATCGAGGACAAGTCGATGACGGTGATGATCCCCGTCGAGGCGCTGGACGAGGTCGGGATCCGCCGGCTGCCGACCCGCGAGGAGGTCGACGCCATCCTGCAGATGCTCGGCGAGGACGCGGACGTGTCCGCGGTGTGGGCGGAGCGCAACGCCGAGACCCGCGAACGGCTGCGCTCCACCGAGCTGCTGCAGGCGTCGATGGTGATCCGCGACCTGACGCGCCACCGGGAGCGCTCCGCCAAGCCGTTGAGCGCCAACGAGAGCGGGTCGCTGCAGGCGTGCATGGACACGGTGGCGTCACAGGTGGCACTCACGCTGGGCATCTCCGTCGAGGAGGCGACCGAGCTCATCTTGTCCAAGGTCGAGCCGATGGACGTCGACGAGGCCGACGACTCAGTGCGGAGCTGATCAGGCTGCGGGCGTGAGCAGGAAGTCGAGCAGCTGCTCGACGGCGCCGACGAACGACGGCTCGAGGTCCCGGTAGTCGGTCACGGCGTTGCGGATGCGCCGCCACAGCAGCGTGGGCTCCTCAGCGCCCAGAGCGGCGCAGATGCCGTCCTTCCATGGGCGCCCGGGCGGCACGACCGGCCATCGGTCGAGCCCGACGACGTGGGGGCGGATCGCCTGCCAGACGTCGACGAACTCGTGACCGGTGACCAGCACGTGCGGGTGGTCGATCGTCGCCGCGATCCGCGACTCCTTCGACCCCTCCACAAGGTGGTCGAGCAGGATCCCGAGGCGGGCGTCCGGGCCGGGACGCCGGCGCCGCACCTCCTCGGTCAGGTGGTCCGCGCCCCCGATCGGCTCCACGACGATGCCCTCGCCGCGCAGCTCGTCGCCCCAGACCTTCTCGATCAGCTCGGCGTCGTGGGTGCCCTCGACCAGGATGCGGTCGGCGCGGGCGACGCGCGCCGGCTGTGGGGATGCCGCGACTGCGCCCGAGGCGGTGTACGCGGGTCGTTGCGGTTGCGCCGGCTGGTGTGGCCGGACCAGCGTGACCACCGCGCCGGTCTCGACCAGGCGGAAGCCGCCGGGGTCGAGGGGGAACAGCCGCCGCAGGCCGGCGTCGTCGCGGATGGCGACGTGGCCGTGCTCGTACTGCTCGACCACCCCGACGAACCTGCTGCCGCGGTGCTCGACCCACAGGCCGGCGTCCGCGGCGACCTGCGGCGGGGCTGCGGCGGGGCGGCGGGCGAGCACGTCGTCAACGGCCATGAGTTGCGACGGTAACGGGCGAGACCCGTCCCGCTGTGGAACCGGAGGTGTCGCAGACCTCGGCGATGATGGCCGCCATGTCGACCACCCCCGCTGAGCTCGACCTGCGCGCGCGGGCGCAGCAGCTCATCGAGCTGATGGCCGGCGACGCGGCGGTGCTGCGCGACGACCAGCTCACCGCCGTCGAGTCGCTGGTGCGCGACCGCCGGCGCGTGCTCGTGGTGCAGCGCACGGGCTGGGGCAAGTCGGCCGTGTACTTCGTGGCGACACGGCTGCTGCGCGAGGCCGGCGCCGGCCCGACGCTGCTGGTCTCGCCGCTGCTCGCGCTGATGCGCGACCAGATCGCCGCAGCCGAACGGATCGGGGTGCGCGCGGCAGCGATCAACTCGGCGAACACCGACGACTGGGACGCGGTCACCCAGCGGCTGGCCGACGACACCGTGGACCTGCTGCTGATCAGTCCCGAGCGGCTCAACGCCGTTGACTTCCGCCCACTGCTCGACGACCTCGCGGACCGCCTCGGGATGCTGGTGGTCGACGAGGCGCACTGCATCTCTGATTGGGGTCATGACTTCCGGCCCGACTACCGCCGGCTGATCACCCTGATCGAGCGGCTCGACGCCGACGTGCCGGTGCTCGCGACGACGGCCACGGCCAACGACCGCGTGACCGCCGACGTCGCGGCGCAGCTGGGGACCGACCCGCTGACGCTGCGCGGCACCTTGGACCGCGAGTCGCTGCGGCTGTCCGTGCGCCGCATCGACTCCTCGGCGGTGCGCCTGGCGTGGCTGGCGGACTGGATCGCCGCGCAGGACGGGTCGGGGATCGTGTACTGCCTCACGGTGGCGCAGACCGAGCGGGTGGCGGCGTGGCTGCAGTCGCGGGGGATCGCCGCCGCGGCCTACTCCGGCAAGGCGGCCCCCGAGGACCGCGAGCGCATCGAGCAGCAGCTGAAGGCCAACGAGCTGACGTGTGTGGTCGCCACCTCCGCGCTGGGGATGGGCTATGACAAGCCCGACCTGCGGTTCGTGGTGCACCTGGGCATGCCGGACTCGCCGATCGCGTACTACCAGGCGATCGGACGTGCCGGGCGGGCGGTGGAGCGGGCCGATGTCGTGTTGCTGCCGACCGAGGCGGACGAGGCGATCTGGGCGTACTTCGAGCGGACCGCCATGCCGCCGGCGGAACAGGTCCGCGTCGTGCTGGACGCGCTGGCCTCCGCCGGCGGGCCGGTCAGCACCGCGGCGCTCGAGCGCGCCGCGAACCTGTCGCGGGGGCGGCTGGACGCGATGCTGAAGATCCTCGACGTCGACGGGGCGGTCCGCCGCGTGCGGGGCGGCTGGGAGGCGACGGGCCGGTCGTGGCAGCCCGATGGTCCGCGCTTGGAGCGGGTGACCGCCGCCCGCCGCGCCGAGCAGGTGGCGATGCGGGAGTACGCCGAGACCGACGCCTGCCTGATGGCGTTCCTGCGCCGCCAGCTCGACGACACCGAGGCCGCGCCATGCGGCCGGTGCGCCAACTGCACGGGCGACGATCCGGGGGAGGGGCCGAGGCCGGACACAATCGCGGCGGCCGAGGCCTTCCTGCGCGGACTGGATACGCCCCTGCCGGCGCGCCGGCAGTGGCCGTCGGGGTTGTCCGACCGCAAGGGTCGGATCCCCGCATCGCACCAGGCCGACGAGGGCCGGGCGCTTGCCGACGGGCGCGGCACCGGTTGGGACGCCGCCCTCGACGTGCTGCTCGCCGCCGGCGTGGACCTGCAGCAACCGGAGGCGGTGGCAGCGCTCGACACGGTGGTCGAGGGCCTGACCGCCGTGCTGGCGCGCTGGCCGTGGGAGCAGCGGCCGGCGTGGGTCTGCCCGATGCCGTCGCGGCGCCGGGGGGAGCTCATCGACGCGGTGGCGCAGCGGCTCGCCGGCCTCGGCCGCCTGCCGGTCCACCGCGTGCTGACGCGTGACGACGTCGGTCAAGGGTTCCAGGAGGACATGCGCAACTCGCTGCACCAGGCCTCGGCCGCGATGGCGGGACTGCGGGTGGCGTCCGACGTGCCGCCCGGGCCGGTCCTGCTGGTTGACGACATCAGCCGGTCGGGATGGACGCTCACCGCGGCGGCGGCGCTGCTGCGTGAGGCCGGGGCCTCTCGCGTGCTACCCCTGGTCCTGCGCGCCGAGCGCTGACCCCACGGCGGGTCGGCGGCACCCCCCGGGTCTTGTGGGCATGGTCGGCCAAGCGGCCCCGACAGCGCTGGGAATGTCGTGGTGAGCAGAGGCGTTGGACCGTATAGTTGAACATGCAACTAAGCCCACGGAAGGCCCCGGCAATGCAGTTCGGCATCTTCTCGGTCAGCGACATCACGCCCGACCCCACCACCGGCCGCACGCCGACGGAGGCGGAGCGGATCAAGGCGGTCGTCGCGATCGCCCGGAAGGCCGAGGAGGTCGGCCTGGACGTGTTCGCCCTC
>DATLGM010000007.1:0-7445 GCA_035540515.1 Egibacteraceae bacterium
CTGCGCACGCTGGCTCGTCAGCCGGCGCCACCGCGGCTTCGATGCAGCCGGGCAGCGCAGGCGGAGTTGCCGACAGCGAGGAGGAACAGATCGTGGCCGCGCTGCTCACCGCCCAGGAGGCCCAGCCGGCAGACGAGAGCAACGTGCTGCTGGCAACGCGCCGGCCCGATCTTGGAGCAGTGGTGCGGTTGGTGGGCGCCGCCGGCCTGCTGGTGGCGACGGGGCTCGCCAGCCGGTCGCGAACCGGCGTCACCCCTTCCGTTGCGTCCACCCGATCTGCGGGGAGGTCGCCCCGGCGACGTCGAACGTGAGCGCGGCTGACTCGATCTCACCCCGCGGGGGGCGAGCCGGTTCAGTCGTCGCCTTCGCCGCCCTCTTCTTCGCCGCCGCCCTCGCCGCCGCCTTCGCCCTCGATGACGCCTGCGCCTTCGCCCCCGCCATCGCACGCGGTGGCCCCCAGCAGGAGCAGGGAGGACAGAATTGCAGCGAGGAGCTTCTTCGCGAGCATCGAGGTTCCTTCTGACGACGCTTCGGACACCTTCGAGCCGGGACGGGGAATCGAACCCCGGACCTATTCATTACGAGTGAATCGCTCTGCCGACTGAGCTATCCCGGCGGTGCGGGCAAGTGTAAAGGCGCCGCCGCGGGGTGCAATCGTCGTGCGCCGGCCGCCCAGGCGTTGCCACGAGTGACCGTTTCCGGCGGGAATCCTCATGCTTTCCGCCCAGATGGGTAACGCTCCCACCATGCTCGAGCAGCGCACGCTGCCTCCCGACCCTGCCAGCGCGTCGGCGGCGCGCCGGTTCGCGCACGCCGTGCTGCGGCAGTGGGAGGAAGCCGAGCTGGCCGACGTGGTCGCGCTGCTCGTCAGCGAGCTGGTCACCAACGCCGTCCTGCACGCCGGTTCACAGGTCGACGTGACCGTCAGCCACCGCGGCGACGTCCTGCGCGTCGAGGTCGGCGATGGCTCGTCGGTGCTGCCGGGCCAGCGCGACTACAACACCGATGCCTCGACCGGGCGGGGCCTGGGGATGCTCGAGCTGCTGGCGGAGCGCTGGGGCGTGGAGCCGTTGGCGAGCAACGGCAAGGTCGTGTGGTTCGAGCTGCCCGCCACCCACCCGGTGGAGGTCACCGCGCCAGCGCCCGAGCCCCCCGCCGTGGTGGTGCTGCCCGAGGACGAGGTCGTCATCCGGCTGCTCAGCGCTCCGGTGCAGCTGTTCCGCGCGATGCAGGAGCACACCGACGCCCTGCTGCGCGAGTACGCACTCATCTCTCTGCAACACCGCGGTCCGGGTCGCGCGCCGCCCCACCTGGTCGTCGACACGCGCGCGGTCGACGCCCAGCTGCAGGCCGCCGTCGAAGCGGGGCGGACCGCCACCGATCTGGTCGTCGCCGCTCCGGCGTCGGCCCGCGAGACGATCGTCGAGGCCTCCGAGGCGCTGGGGGTCGCCGACCGGCTCGCGGCCAACGGCCAGCTGCTCACCTCGCCGGCGCTGACCGAGGTCCGTGCCTGCCGGGAGTGGTTCCTTGCACAGGTCGTCGACCAGCTCGACGGTCGCTCACCGTCGCCATGGGCGATGGAGTCCGACGAAGCCGAGCGCCGGGAGCCGGTCCCCATCGAGCACCGCGCGGTCCTGGATGCCCTCGACGTCGCAATCGTCGTCGCAGACGACGTCAACCACATCGCCTACGTCAACGACGCCGCGGCGCAGCTGTTCGGCTGGCCCCGCGGACTGCTGGAGGGCCAGCGATTGACCACGCTCATCCCCCAGCGACTGCACGAGGCGCACGTCGCCGGCTACAGCCGCTACCTGGTCACCCGCCGACCCCGGCTGATCGGGCACCCCGTCCGCGTCCCGGCGCGCCGGCGCGACGGCTCGGAGGTCGAGGTCGAGCTGCTGCTCGGTACGGTGACCCCTCCCCGCGGGCGCGAGCTGTTCACGGCGATGTTGCGCCCCGTCGAGGACCCCGGCACCCCCAACCTCGCCGACCACCAGTGGCTCGCCGTCGTCGACGGCATCCTCGACCGGATCGACCAGCGGGTCGCCGCCGGTCCCCGCGAAACCGCCAAGGTCGTACTCGAAGCGGTGCTCGCCGAGATCGGCTGGGACTTCTCGTCGTGGTGGGAGCCCGACGGCGAGACCCTGCGGTGCCGAGCGATGGTGTCCCCTCGCGAGCAGTCACTGATCGGCTTCGCCGCGGCCACCAGCGGCCGGCGGTTCGCGCCGGGGGTGGGTCTGCCCGGGCGGGTGTGGCAGAGCCGGCAGTCGCTGTGGATCGACGACGTGGTCAGCGACGCCAACTTCCCCCGCCTGAAGGTCGCGCTGGAACACGGTCTGCGGACCGCCTGCGCGATTCCGCTGATCGCCGACGGTCAGGTGACGGGCGTGATCGAGCTGTTCAGCAGCGAGACCCGCCGGCGCGACGAGGCGCTGCTCGCGGCGTTGAGCACCGTCGGCCGGGTGATCGCCACCGCCAACAGGAGCTGACCGATCCAGCGCGTGGGATGACCGGTACCGTGGTCGCCATGTCCGCCGAAGACCGGTCCCTGCTCGACGCCGTCGCAAAACGGCGCACCTTTGCGATCATCAGCCACCCCGACGCTGGCAAGACCACGCTGACCGAGAAGTTCCTGCTGTATGCCGGCGCCGTGCAGGAAGCCGGCGCAGTCAAGTCGCGCCGTCAGGCAAAGACCGCCACGTCGGACTGGATGGAGCTGGAGAAGCAGCGGGGCATCTCGATCTCCTCGACGGTGCTGCACTTCGCCTGGCGGGACTGGCGCTTCAACCTGCTCGACACCCCAGGCCACGCCGACTTCTCGGAGGACACCTACCGGACGCTGTGCGCCGCCGATGCTGCGGTGATGGTGCTGGACATCGCCAAGGGTCTGGAGCCGCAGACGCTGAAGCTGTTCAAGGTGTGCGCCGACCGCGGCCTGCCGATCGTCACCTTCGTCAACAAGTGCGACCGGCCTGGGCTGCCACCGCTGGGACTGCTTGACGAGATCCGGGATCGGATCGGCCTGGACCCCGTGCCGTTGACCTGGCCGGTGGCCGACGGTCCCGAGTTCGAGGGCATCGTGGACCGGCGCGGCGGCGAGCTGGTCCGCTTCGACCGGACGTCCCACGGCTCGCGGATGGGTGACGAGGAACGCGTGCCGCTCGAGAAGGCCGAGCCACAGATCGCCCCGCCGCTGCGGTTCACCACGGCGTTGGAGGAGCTGGAGCTGCTCGACCTCGACGGCATCGAGCTGGACCGCGACGCGTTCCTGGCCGGCAAGCAGACCCCGGTCTTCTTCGGCAGCGCGCTGGCGAACTTCGGGGTCCGCCTGCTGCTCGAGGGCTTCGCGGAACTGGCTCCGCCGCCACGTGCCCAGCCCAGTGTCGACCCGCCTGGTGTGCGCCCCGTGGAGGCGCCGTTCAGCGCGCAGGTGTTCAAGATCCAGGCGAACATGGACCCCCGTCACCGCGACCGGGTCGCGTTCATGCGGGTCAACAGCGGGCGCTTCGAGCGCGGCATGTCCGCGGTCCACGCGCGCACCGGCCGCCCCTACACGCTCAAGTACGCGCACCAGCTGTTCGCACAGGACCGCGAGACGGTCGACGTGGCGGTGCCCGGTGACATCGTCGGCGTGGTCAACGCCACCGGGCTGCTGCCCGGCGACACCCTGCACGCGGGCCCCAAGGTCGAGTTCCCGCCCATCCCCACGTTCGCCCCGGAGCAGTTCGCCTCGGTGCGCAACCGCGACACCTCCCGCTACAAGCAGTTCCGCAGCGGCATCGCCAAGCTTGACGAGGAAGGCGTGGTGCACGTGCTGCGCCGGCCCGAGTACGGCGATCAGGAGCCGATCTTCGCCGGTGTCGGCCAGCTGCAGTTCGAGGTGGCGAGCTATCGCATGGCGACCGAGTTCGGCTGTGAGATCACGCTGTCGCCGGCGCCGTGGCAGTTCGCCCGTCGTGTGTCGGCCGCGGACGTGCCGAAGGTGGAGGGTCAGCGCGGCACGGTGCTGTGTCAGGACTCCCAGGGTCGCTGGCTGGTGCTGTTCGCCTCGGACTACGCGCTGCAGTGGGCGGTCGAGGACCACCCCGACGTGGTGTTCGGCGAGCTCGGCGTCGCGCGGTCGGCGTAGCCGGCGGACCAGGGCGGACCGGCGGACGTAACCGGCGCCGGATCAGGTGAGCGCGAGAGCGGACAGGCGCAGGAACATCGCCTCCAACGTCAGTGCCTGCTGGACGTTGAACTCCAGGGACTCGCGGGTCTCCACGACGAGGTCGAGCGCCTCGAGCAGCTGCGGCGCGTCGAAGGCCTCGGCGTCGGCGCGGACCTGGTCGGCGGCGTCGGTGTGGATCAGCGGCGCGCCACCGCGGGAGACGACGACGCAGTCGCGCAGCCAGCCGGCGAGGTCATCCAGCGCCGCCTGGACGGTGACGACCCGGGCCTCCCGCTCGCGACGGCCGGCGCGCTCCTGCAGCTGCTTGACGACGCCGGCGGGGGGCTCGTCGCCGTAGTCGGCGGCGAGCTCCTCGAGGTCACGCTTGGCCTGCCCCTTCAGCGCCGCGGTCCGCCGCTTCACCTCGTCGTCCAGCGCACGCGCCGCCATCACCGCCATGCCCGGGCCGCCCTCGCGCAGCAACGCCGGCCAGGAGCGGTGCGCGCGCAGGTCGTCCACACCGCCAGGCTGTGCCAGCCGCGCCAGCTGCACGGGCGAGCCCATCGACGCCCTGACCGCCAGGGCTCGCTCTGCATCGTCGTCCAGGCCCAGCGTCCGGCCGTGCGCGTCCAGCGCGGCGCTGTCCCAGGCGACGAAGCGCACCACCCGGCAGCGCGACAGGATCGTGTCGAGCAGCTCGTCGGGATCCGTGATCTCCAGCACCCACACGGTGTGCGGTGGGGGCTCCTCCAGACCCTTGAGGAACTTGTTCTGCGTCTGCTCGTTCATCCGCTCGGCGTCGGCGACCCGCAGCACCTTGGTCCGCCCCTCGGCGAGCGTCAGCGAGGCGGTCCGCAGCCAGTCGCGCACGTCGTCGACCCGGTGGAAGGCGCCGGTGGGCACGAACTCCGACAGCGCGGGGTAGGCCCCGGACAGGCAGCGCCGGCAGATGTCGCAGACCCCGCACGGGGGCGCGAACGACCCGCAGTTGGTGGCCGCGGCCAGCCACCTCACCGCCTGCTGCTGACCGACGGCGGCCGGTCCGATGAACGCCCAGGCGTGGGAGACCTCGTCCCGTTCGACGGCCGTCCGCAGCACCTGCACCGCGTGCTGCTGACCGGGCACGTCCCACACGTCGGTGGCGGTCACGCCGACCCTGCCTCGCGCGACGATGGCGACTCGACGTCCCCTCGGCGGTCGGGCAGGTGCAGCCAGGGGTGCAGCGCCGCCCTGACCTGGCGCGCCACCTCGTCCGGCGCCCCGGTCGCGTCGATGACGACGAACCGGCCGCGATCCCGCTTGGCCAGACGCCGGTAGCCGGTGGCGACCTTGCGGTGAAACTCCAGGCCCTCCTGCTCCAGCCGGTCGGCCGCACCCTGGTCGCGCCAGCTGGGACCGAGCCGCAGCGTCCGGGCACCGGCGTTGCGCTCCTGCTGCTGGCGCAGGTGACGCTCGCGGACGCGCCGCAGCCCCTCCTCGGCGTCGAGGTCGAGCAGCACCACGACGTCGGGCAGCACCCCCTCGACCGCCCACCGATTGATCTCCAGGACGTCGTCTTCGCCGAGGTCGCGGGCAACACCCTGGTACGCCAGCGAGCTGTCGATGAAGCGGTCGCACACCACGACCTTGTCCGCCTCCAGTCCTGGCAGCACGACGCGGCGCACGTGCTCCGCGCGAGCGGCCGCGTACAGCAGCGCCTCCGTGCGCGGATGCATCCCACGGGAGTTGGGGTCGAGCAGGACGTCGCGGATGCGCTCGGCGACCGGCGGTCCGCCCGGCTCGCGGGTGACCACCAGATCGTGGCCCTCGGCCCGCAGCGTCTCGACGAGCCGCTTGACCTGCGTCGACTTCCCCGAGCCCTCGACCCCCTCGAACGCGATGAAGACGCCGGTCTCCTTGGGCCGAGCCATGGGGATCGTCAGCTGGCGCTGTGGGGTCTCGCGCAAGGCACGTGCCATCCCCCGCATGGCCGACAACGAGAAGTACAGCGCGACCAGCCCGCCCAGGAAGATGGTGATGCGCACGCCGGACAGCCGGATGAACTGGCCGCTGATCAGCAGCGACCCGCTGATGGCGCCCGCGACGAACGGCGCGATGCCCAGGGCGGCGAACAGCGATGACCGGGTCACGGTGTAGAAGGCGCCGAACGTCTTCCCGCGGACGTCGTCGGGTGTGTACTGCTGCAGCAGGGTGTAGCCCATGACGAAGCTGAGCCCGGCGAGAGCGCCGAGCAGCAGCCCGAGTCCCAGCGCCCAGGTGAACGATGGCACCCATGCGATGAGCATCGCCATGGCGCTGGCCAGCGCCATGCAGATGGGGAACAGCCGCTCCTGACGGAACCGCCGCGTCAGCAGCGGGACGGTGACAATCCCCAAGGCCAGACCGCCGCCGACGGCGGTCATCAGCCGCGGCCAGTCCGTCGCAGGGCGCAGCAGGGAGGTGCGCACGAACTCCGGCCCCAGGGTGACGACCACGCCGGCACCGAAGAACACGCCGACGACGCCGACGATCAGCGAGCGGATCAGCGGCAGGTTCTGGATGAAGCGCACGCCCTCGGTCAGCTCGGCGAGCACGCCCGGGCTGTCGCCGGAGTCGGCGCGACGGCGCCCGTGCACCGGCATGCGCAGCCGGGACAGCAGCAGCGCCCCGACGAAGAAGGCGCCGGCGTTGCCCAGCAGCACGCCGACCGTCGCCTCGCGCGGCTCGAACCCGGCCGCGGTGAGCGCCGTGGTGATCGCCGTCGCCAGCGCGGCGCCCGCCGGCAGCGTCCCATACGCGATCAGCAGGTTCAGCTGGTTGGCCTGCGTCAGATGATGGCGCCGCACGATCACGGGCAGGGTGGAATCCTTGGCCGCCAGGAACAACAGCGAGAAGCACTCGACGGCGAAGACCAGCATCACGGCGGTGCTGAGGCTCTCGGCGAACGCGATGAACACGAACAGCAACCCGCGTACCACGCCGGTCATGACCATCAGCCGCTTGCGGTCGTAGCGGTCGGCCAGCACACCGGCGACGGGGCCCATCAGCAGACTGGGAAGGAGTCGGGCCATCATGACCCCGCCCAGACCGAACAACGCGAACCGCGGGCTCTCGGCGTACAGCACGGTGATCAGTGCCTGCAGCGCGACCAGGCCCATCCAGTCGCCCAGACTCCCCAGCAGTGCCGCGCTGAAGTACACGCGCGGGTTGCGCTCGGAGAGCAGCGCCCGGTACGCCGAGCGGTCCTCGCCACGTGCGAGGCGACCCGCGTCGACCTCACCGGCAGGCTGATTCTCGATGACGCACTCCCCTGTAC
>DATLGM010000008.1:0-8371 GCA_035540515.1 Egibacteraceae bacterium
CCCCGATGGCCGTGTGGCTCTGGGTGCACTGGCGTGCACCCGGACCCACACGCCCCCGGGGGCGTGACCCGGGAGGGACCCCCGGGGGTGTCACGGACCCGGAGGGGCGTCGGGTCAGGTCACTGACAGGAACGTCGCCGGCACGCCGGCGACCAACCACACGCCGTTGTCGGAGCGGTAGAACACCTCGCCGGCGGCGTGCATCGCCGCGGCGTCGACGGCCAGCACCACCGGCCGGCCGTGACGTGCGCCCACACGCCGGGCCGTCGCCGTGTCCGGTGACAGGTGGACGTGATGGCGCCCCATGGGTCGCAGCCCCTGGCGAAGGATCGCCTCGACCGAGCCGGCGCCCGTCCCGTGGTACAGCACCGCCGGCGGCGCCACCGGCTCCAGGCCGAGATCGACGGGGATGCTGTGGCCCTGGCTCGCGCGGATCAGCTCGCCCGTCGGGTCGGTCGCAAAGCGCTGCTTGTCGTTGCGCGCGACGACCGACTCCAGCTCGGCACGGCTGAGGTCAAAGCCTGCCGCCTCGCACGCCTCGAGCAGTTCGTCGATGCGCACCCATCCCCCCGGCTGCAGCGTGAGACCCAGCCGCTCGGGCTGGTGGCGCAGGTGCTTGGCCAGGTACTTGCTCACCTTGACCAGCCGTCGCTCGTCCATGCCGGATGTGTAACCCACCCGCCGCATCGGTAGTACGACAACGACCCCAAACGCGACGTTTCAGGACATCACCATGGCCACGATCGGCATCGTCTACTACTCCATGTACGGCACCACCTTTGAGCTGGCGCAGACGCTCGCCGAGGGCGTCGGCAAAGCCGGCGGTGAGGCGCACCTTCGCCGGGTGCCCGAGCTCATCCCGGACGAGGTGCTCGAGCGGTCAGGCGCCAAGGAGGCCCAGGAGCCCCAGGCCGACGTCCCCCTGGCCGAGGTCGACGAGCTGCCGGACTTCGACGGCATCCTGTTCGGCTCGCCGACGCGCTACGGCAATGCCGCCGCGCAGCTGCAGAACTTCCTTGACCAGACCGGGCCGCTGTGGACCAAGGGCGCGCTGGCCGGCAAGGCCGCGGGCTTTTTCACCGGCACCGCCACCATCCATGGCGGGCACGAGTCGACGATCTTGACCATGTCGACGTTCGCCTACCACCACGGCATGGTCATCGTCCCGGCCGGCTACGGCATCGAGCAGATCAACTCCACCCGCACCGGTGGCGGCCCGTACGGGCCGACGCACTTCTCGCCGATGGGCGACGAGTCCAAGCAGGGCCTGAGCGACGACGAGATCGAGATCGCCCGCCAGTACGGCATGGCCTTCCACTCCGTCGCGGAGAAGCTGCGCTCTTAGAACGGCATCTCCGACGGCGCGGTCAGCCCGTCGAACGGGTCGTCGGGCGCCGCGGTCGCAGTGGGGTTGGCGCCTGCCTCGCTCGGCCGCGTGGCCCAGGATGGGAACGGGAACTGCGCCACGAGCGGGATCGGCAGCTCCGGCTGTGACACCAGCATCGTCCCCGGCTTGAGGATCGTCGCCCGCTGGCGCTGCACCGACGGCAGGAACCCGTACTCGTCGCGTCCCGCCTCGGCCGAGTCGAGCCGGCCCACGACGCGGATCGCGGAGTTGGCGATCACGCGGCGTTCAACCTCCGAGGCGGTCTGCTGCGCCCCGATGAGGATGATCCCCAGCGACCGGCCGCGCTCGGCGACGTCGAGCAGGATCTCCTTGATGGGGCTGGACCCCTCGCGGGGGGCGTACTTGTTCAGCTCGTCGAGGACCACGAACGTCAGGGGCCTGGCCTGACCACTGCGTTCCTTGGCGTCGAAGGTGCGCCGCAGCACCACCCCGACGACGAACCGCTTGGCGCGGTCGTTGAGGTTGTGCAGGTCGACGACGGTCACCTGTCGCTGGGTGTCGATGCGGTGGCGTTCCGGGTTGGCGAGATCGCCACGGATGAGGTGCTCGACGTGCCGCACGGCAGAGACCAGCCGCCGGATGAACGCGTTGACCGTCCCCTGCCCGATCGCACGGCCCGCCCACTCGTGGCGCGTCTCCTCGTCCTCGAGCTTGGCCACGACCAGGTCGACCAACCGGCGGAACTCGCGCACCGCCTCGCCGTCAAGGCGGACGCCGCCGTCCCCGAGGTCACCGACGTCCTTGAGCTTGGCCATCACCTGGTGCAGCACCATCGTGTACTGCTGTCTGTCGTCCTCGGCGTCGGCGAACAGGAACTCCAGCAACCCGTCGCGGCAGAACTCCAGCAGGGACCAGAAGAACGACGTCACCCCTTCGCTGCGGTGCGCGACATCGGGCGCGCCGCTGGACGCGCCCCGGCGCGGCGGTGCGAACACCGCCACGGACCCGAACGCGCCGGCGGGCAGGTCCAGCCGGGCGTAGCGCTCCCGCTGCTCGTCGTCCAGGCGGGTGTTGGCGTGGTCGAGGAACAGCAGGTCTTCGCCCTTGACGTTGAAGATCAACGACTTGGCGTTCATCGCCTCGGCGCCCAGCGCCCCCGAGTGAAACAGCGAGTACAGCAGGAACGTGGCGTAGGTCGTCTTCGTCGCCACGCCCGAGACCCCGCTGATGTTGACGTGCGCCCCGCGGGTGCCGTCGAGGAACTCCAGGTTCAGATACAGCGGCTCGTCGTCACGCGTCATCCCCGCGGGCAGGCGGTGCTCCATCTGGTCGAAGAACAGCGCGGTGTGCCGCTCCTCGCCGACCGCCTTGCGCACCGGCGAGCCAGGCACCGGCGGCACGAAGATCTCCGGCTCGAAGCGGGTGGCCTGCACCTGGGCGGCCTCGGACACCTCGGCGGGCAGGATGCCGTCGGCGACCAGGAACACGTCGCTGTCGTACCGGGCGCCCTCGTGGCGGGCCCGGACCTGCGCCACCGCCCCGTACATCCGCACCGTCTCACCGCCGGGCAGGTCACGTTCCAGTGCGACGACGTCGTCGAGCTGCAGGTAGCGGCCGGGGGCCACAGCCACCCAGAACTCCAGCGGCGTCGCGTCATCGGTGCCGATGACCCGCCCGACCGGCTGCGCGGGTTGGGAGTCGTCCATGTCCACGGCAGGGTACCGAGGGGTCGTGACAGTCCCCGGCTACGCGACGGGCGCCGCGGGCGGGGGCACCGGCTCCGGGCGCGCCCCGATCGCCGCGGTCACCCGGCGGATCAGCATCGGCAGGCCCCAGTCGCGCAGGCACCGCTCGATGCGATCCGTCGAGGCGGTGCGGCGGCACGCGTCGATGTCGACCGCCAGGTCGCGCCGGATGCGCATGAGGTCGACGTTGCGGGCGAACACCGAGGCGTCGGACGCGACGTCGTCGATCAGCGCCTGGCCCACCGCCTTGCCCAGCACGCTGCGGCAGCCGATCGGATCGGCGACCGCAGCGGCGACCGTGGGAAAGGCCTGCAGCAGCGCCTTGGCGCGGGAGGGGCCGATGCCCGGCACCCCCGGCAGGTTGTCGGACGTGTCACCGCGAAGCGCCGCGAACTCGACGTACTGCTCGGGGGCGATGCCAAGCTCGCGGCGCAAGACCGCCGGCGTGTACGCGACCGCGTTGTCCAGCCCGCTGCGCAGCCGCAGCACGGTCGTCGTGTCGGAGATCAGGCCGAACGCGTCACGGTCGGAGGTGGCGACCACGCAGTGCCAGCCGGCCGCGCCGGCGGCGCTGGCGGCGGAGCCCACGACGTCGTCGGCCTCCCATCCCACCGGCACGACGACCGGCACGCCGAGCTCCACAAGCACGGTGGGCGCCTCGTCGAGCAGGTCGTACAGCGCCGGGTCCTTGTCGGACCGGTTGGCCTTGTAGTCCGCGAAGCGACGCTTGCGCTCGGAGCCGGCGCGGCAGTCGAAACCGACGACCAGACCGTCGGCGCCGACCTTCTCACACAGCGCCGACAGCAGCGCGACGAAGCCGTACAGCCCGCCCCGCGCGACGCCCAGCGACTCGTCGACACGGCCGTAGGCGTGAAACGCCCGGTGCGCCAGGCTGTTGCCGTCCACGGCCAGCATCACGGGGCCGCGCACCGCGTGCGGCGGATGGGCTCGTCGGACCGGCGTCGCGACGGTGGTGGGAGGCGCATGGTCTGCGGGGGAAGGCTCCACGTCGAATAACGACAGTGAATCCATGCCGCGTAGGGTGCCTCATCCGCGACAGGTTCGCGGGCACGCCGCGTCGAATGCTGTTGACGGCGTGGACTCACCCCCCTGGAGGAGCGATGGCGTACTTCGTCACCGGCGGCACCGGCTTCATCGGACGCTTCCTGATCGAGCGACTGCTGCGCCGGGGCGAGCAGGTCCACGTGCTGGTCCGACCCAGCTCGCTGCACAAGCTCGAGGCGCTGCGCGAGCGCTTTGGCGTCACCAAGGACGAGCTGCCCGAGGTCGTCGGCGACATCGGCCAGCCCGGTCTGGGGCTCAACGACGCCACACTCGACGCGTTGCGGGGCGACATCGACCACGTGTTCCACCTCGCCGCCGTGTACGACCTGGAGGCCGATCCGGTCCAGCAGCGCCGCGCGAACGTCGACGGCACGCGGCACGTCGTGCAGTTTTGCCAAGCGGTCGGGGCGGGCGTGCTGCACCACGTCAGCTCGATCGCCGCGGCGGGCCGCTACCCGGGCACGTTCACCGAGGACATGTTCTCCGAGGCCACCGGCCTCGACCACGCCTACTTCAAGACCAAGCACGAGGCGGAGAAGGTCGTCCGCACCGAGCACGAGGGCGCGTGGCGGATCTACCGCCCGGGGATCGTCGTCGGCGACTCGCGCACCGGCGAGATGGACAAGATCGACGGGCCGTACCACTTCTTCCCGGCACTGGAGCAACTCGCGCGGCTGCCGCGCCAGCTGCCGCTGATCGGCCTCGAAGGCGGCCGTGCCATGCTCGTCCCGGTGGACTTCGTCGCCGACGCGCTGGACCACATCGCCCACCAGCCGGGTCTGGACGCCACCACGTTCCACCTCGTCGATCCCGACCCGCCGAAGTTGGGCGAGGCGTTCAACATCTTCGCCAAGGCGGCCGGCGCCCCGACCTTCCCGGTTCGTCTGGACGCCCGCGCCGCAGGCGTGATCCCCCGCCCGCTGCGCACGGTTGTCGGCGCGCTGCCACCGGTGCACCGTGCGGTGAACACACTGCTGTACGGGCTGGGCATCCCCCGCCAACCGCTGGAGTACCTGCTCAACCCCACCCGGTTCGACACGACGAACACCCAGGCCGCACTGCAGGGCACCGGCATCCGCGTGCCACGGCTGGAGACCTACGCGCAGCGGTTGTGGGACTACTGGAAGGCGAACCTGCGTCAGGACGTCCCGGGCCTGCTGGCCAAGCGCGACCGGGTCAGAGGCCGGGTCGTCATGGTCACCGGCGCGTCGTCGGGCATCGGCGAGGCGCTGGCGCGCACGCTGGCTCGGCGGGGCGCGACCGTCCTGCTGGTGGCCCGCTCGCGGGAGAACCTGGAGATGGTCCGCAAGGAGATCGCCGAGGAGGGCGGGGTCGCGCACGTCCACCCCGCGAACCTGTCGGACCCTGACGACGTCGAGCGGCTGATCGGCGAGGTCCTTGCCGACCACCGCCGTGTCGACGTGCTGGTCAACAACGCCGGCATGTCGATCCGGCGCTCGGTGGCCCTGTCGTACAACCGGATGCACGACTACCAGCGCACGATGCAGCTGAACTACTTCGGCGCGGTCCGGTTGGTCCTGGGTCTGCTGCCGGGGATGCGCGAGCGCGGGTACGGGCACATCGTCAACGTGTCGTCGATCGGTGTGCAGACCAACCAGCCGCGGTTCTCCGCCTACGTCGCGTCCAAGGCGGCGCTGGACGCCTTCACGCGTTCGATCGGCACGGAGATCGTCGACGACGGCGTCGCGGTGACCACGGTGCACATGCCGTTGGTGCGCACGCCGATGATCGCCCCGACCACCATCTACAAGGCGTTCCCCGCACTGACCCCGCAGCAGGCCGCGGACATGATCGTGTCCGCGATCGACGACCGTCCGAAGCGTAAGGCCACCACGCTGGGGAACATCGGGCAGGTCAGCTACGCCGTCGCCCCCAAGGTCGTCGATGCCGTCATGAACTTCGGGTACCACCTGTTCCCGGACTCCGCCGCCGCGCGGGGCGAGGACGACGACGAGGACCCCGGCTTCCGTCCGGAGCGCCGTGCCGTGTCGTTTCTGTTCCGTGGGGTCCACTGGTGACCCGTCTGCAGCTGCGCGGCAAGATCGCGGTCGTCACCGGCGCCTCGGCGGGGATCGGCGAGGCGACCGCCAGGGCATTGGCCGCCGAGGGCATGACCGTCGTGGCGACCGCCCGGCGCACCGAGCGCCTCGAGCAGCTCGCCGCCGGCGACGCGCGAATCGTCCCGCGTACCGTCGACGTAACCAGCGACGAAGACGTCGTGGCGCTGGCGAAGTTCGTGACCGAGGAGCTGGGCGCCTGCCACGTCCTGGTCAACAACGCCGGCACGTCGTTCGGCCGGCAGCTGCGCGGGCCGGCCGACCTGGACGACTTCCACCGCACGATGGACGTCAACCTGTACGGCACCGTCCGCGCCATGGCGCACTTCGCGCCGCTGCTGTTCGCCAGTGCCCCGGCGCGCGTCGTCAACGTCGCCTCGGTGATCGGCAAGGTGGGGCTGGGCACCCCGGGATACGCCGCGTCGAAGTTCGCCGTGGTTGGGCTTTCCGAGACGGTGCGGCTGGACTGGCAGCGCCGGGGGGTGTCGGTCACTCAGCTCAACCCCGGCTTCATCCGCACCGAGCAGTTCCCCCAGGACGGGCTCATGAAGAACCCCTTGGGCCGGTTGATCGTGGGCCGCCCCGAGCTCGTCGCGGCTGCGGTGATCGACGCCGCACAGACGGGCCCCGCGGAGCGCACGGTCCCCCGCTGGTACCGCGCCGTCCCGGTCGTCCGACACGTCGCCGCGCCGCTGTACTGGGCAGCGGTGGGGCGGGGCAGGCGGTGAACGGGCCGCCGCTGACGATCGGCGTCGAAGAGGAGTTCCACGTCGTCGACCCCGACACCAGGACGCTGTCCAACGACGGCGACAAGGTGCTGCTCGAGGTCGAGGACATCGGCGATAACCGCTTCGAGGCCGAGATCAAGCAGTCGATGGTCGAGACGGCGACGGCGGTCTGCTCGACGCTTGACGAGGTCCGCTCCAACCTGACGCTGCTGCGCGGCGAGCTGGTCGCCGGCGCCGCCCGCGCCGGCCGTGCGGTCGCCGCCTCGGGGACTGCACCGCTCGGGCACTGGCGCGACGGCGTGCTGACGCCGGACGAGCGCTACGCCCGCATCGTCGACCTGCACCAGCAGGTGGTCTGGGAGCAGGTGGTCTGCGGCTGCCACGTCCACATCGGCTTCGAGGACCGCGCCCTGGCGGTCGAGGTGCTTAACCGGGTCCGGCCCTGGTTGTCGACACTGCTCGCGCTGTCCGCGAGCTCGCCGTACTGGCTGAACCACGACACCGGGTACGCCAGCTACCGCACCACGGTGTGGTGGCGCTGGCCGACCGCGCACATCCCGGCGATGTTCTCCTCCACCGCCGAGTACGACGAGGTGGTCCAGACGCTGGTCGACACCGGCACCGTGGTCGACGACGGCCAGATCTACTGGGACGTCCGGCTGTCACGCAAGCAGCGGACGTTGGAGTTCCGGGTCGCCGACACCTGCACCACGGTCGACGAGGCGGTGTTGCACGCGGCCCTGTGCAGGGCGCTGGCCACGGTCGCCCGCGACGACGCTCTCGCCGGGCGGCCGGTCCCGTCGATCCGGCCCGAGCTGCTGCGGGCAGCGAAGTGGCGGGCCGCACGGTTCGGCGTGACGGAGATGCTGATCGACCCGCTGCAGCGCGAGACCGTCCCGGCCGCCGAGGCCGTCGCGCGGCTGTTGGACCACTGCCGGCCGGCGCTGGAGGCCTACGGCGACGACGAGCAGGTCCGCGACACCGCCCAGGGGGTGCTGGAAGGCGGGACCTCGTCGGACCGCCAGCGCCACGCGCTGGCCAAGAGCGGACGCCTCGAGGACGTCGTCGACCTGCTGTTGGCGCAGACCCGGCCCACGTAACGCGGTGATCCACCGTCCACGTGCACGGCTCCGGTCATCTGGGTAGGAAGCGACCAACCACCACGCGGACGACCACGCCGCACGAGTCGTCCGCCTCGACGACAGGAGTGGCTGTGAACCTCAAGGAGGACACCCGCCGGGTGAAGGAAGAGTTCGACGCCATCAGCACGCCGACGCAGGTGTTCATCGCCACGCTGGTGCTGCTCGGGATCTTGCTGGGCATGCTGCTTGCCCGCGCGCTGGAGTGGGTCCCCGCCTAAAGTGTCCTGTCCCCGAGTGATCGCGACGGTTGTTCGCGGTCATCGGG
>DATLGM010000009.1:0-1690 GCA_035540515.1 Egibacteraceae bacterium
CTCCTGGAGGCGTTCCAGTCGAACCACGAGGGGGCACTGATCGACCGCCTCGAGCAGCTCGACTACGACGCGATCGTCTGCAACTTCGGAGCGCTCTCTCACACCAGCTACGCCCTGCACGACGCCCTCCTGACGTCCGGCCGACCGGCGGTCGAGGTGCACATCAGCGACATCCGCGTCCGCGAGCCGTGGCGACGAGTCTCGGTCACAGCGCCGGCCACCCGGCACCAGGTCATCGGCCACGGCTGGCGCGGCTACCTGGAGGCCATCGACTGGCTGCTCGATAGCGTCTGATCCTCCGGCGCATCCGCCAGGCGGCGCGGGGGTGTTCGCGGCCGTTGCTCCTTGCTACACTGCGGCGGCCACCACCGGTGGCACCTATCCAGAGTGGCCTGAGAGTCCTGGCTCGATGACGGCCCGGCAACCGACCCGTCGCCCTCACGGCGGAAGCGGTGCCCCTGCCAGGTGCGATAGGCAAGGAGGTCTCCCGTGCCACCCACCTTCGTTCACCTCAACGGCAGCATCAACCTGCCCGACAGCGAGACCGTCTTCCGCGAGCTGAGCGCCCGCGTCGGTTCGCTGGCGCCCCGCTACCCGGATGGCGAGACCGGCGATCGTCAGAACTGGATCTTCTTCCAGCTGCAGCGCTTCTGGGCCACACCGGGCCTGGAGCAGGCCGGTGTGCAGGACACGCCAGCCGGGGGTGCCTACACCCAGATGCCGAAGGTCCGCCTGGCCGATGGCGTCGATCCCGACCGAATCGACTGGCCGAACCTCGGCTATGCCGATGCGTATCTCGCCAGCTGGAAGACGTTCCGTCGTCTGCGCGACCAGGGCGTCATCCCGGCCGGCACCCGCTTTCAGGTCCAGTACCCCACCCCGCTCGCCAGCATCAACTCGTGGGTCGTCGAGGAGGACCAGGACGCACTGGAGCCGTCGTACGCGCGCGCCCTGTTCGCCGACCTCGATCGCCTGCTCGCCTCCCTCCCACACGACGAGATCGCCGTCAGCTGGGACGTCGCCGTCGAGTTCGCCATTCTCGAGGGCGGCTTCGCGGCCACCACGACCCAGGACTTCGAGTCGATCGTCGCGCGCCTGGTCGCTGCCATCGACCGCGTCCCCGCCGAGGTCCCCGCTGGCCTGCACCTCTGCTACGGCGACTACCAGCACCAGCACTTCGTCGAGCCGCGCAGCCTGGAGACCCAGGTGCGCGTCGCCAACCGGGTCACGACCGACGCCTCGCGGCCGGTCAGCTGGTTCGCGTTCACCGTGCCGCAGTACTAGGCGGATCCGGCGTACTTCGCGCCGCTGGCAGAGCTGCGGATCGACCCGGAGACGCGTCCGGCCTTCGCCCTCGTGCCGTACCACCCGGACCGGCAGCCGGCCGGCACCAGCGAGGCGCAGGTCCGGCTCATCGACGCCCATCTCGGCGGTCGGGAGTGGGGCGTGTGCACCGAGTGCGGCATGGCGCGCGCGGAGCGGGAGCTGATTCCGGAGCTGCTCGACATCCACCGGCAGCTGGCGGCCACCGGGCAGGCTGCGCCCGTCTAGGCGCCTAGACCGAAGAGCTCCAGCGGCCCCCGCTGCGCCGGACGCGGAGGGGTGTGCCGAACGTGTCCGTCAGCGGTTCATCGGCCAGGACCTCGTCGATCGGGCCGGCCGCGACCGTGCGGCCGCCACGGAGCAGCAG
>DATLGM010000010.1:0-18153 GCA_035540515.1 Egibacteraceae bacterium
CGTAGGCCAGGATCTGCTGCATCCGCAGGCTCAGCTGCTGGTCCCACGGCCGTGGGACCAGCAGCTGAGCCTGCGGATGCAGCAGATCCTGGCCTACGAGACAGACCTGCTCGAGCACGCCGACCTGTTCAACGGCAGCCATGTGATGGAGGCGCTGACCGACGAGATCGCCCAGGGTGCCCGCGCCGAGTACGACAAGGTCTTACAGATGGGCGGTGCCGTGGAGGCCGTCGATTACATGAAGACGGAGTTGGTCCGGTCCAACGCGGAGCGACTGCGCCGCATCGAGGGCGGCGATCAGACCGTCGTAGGCGTCAACCGCTTCACCGAATCCGAGCCGTCCCCGCTCGTCGGCGGTCTTGACGCCGGCTTTCTCAAGGTCGACCCGGGCAGCGAGGCGGAGCAGGTCGAGCGGTTGGCCGCTTTCCGCGCCACACGTGACACCGGGGCGGCGTCAGCGGCGCTGGACGCGGTGCGCCGCGCGGCCCGTGACGGCGACAACATCATGCCGGCGTCGATCGAGGCGGCGCTGGCCGGCGTCACGACCGGCGAGTGGACCGACGCCCTGCGCGAGGTGTTCGGCGAGTACCGCGCCCCCACGGGCATCGGCGGCGCCGCCGCCACGGGGAACGACGACGAACTTGACCACGCCCGGGAGCGGGTCGCCGCGGCGGAGCGGGCCGTTGGCCGCAAGCTGAAGCTGCTGGTGGCCAAGCCGGGTCTGGACGGGCACTCCAACGGTGCCGAGCAGGTCGCCGTCCGCGCCCGCGACGCCGGCTTCGAGGTCGTGTACGACGGCATCCGGCTCACGCCGGCGCAGATCGTGCGCGCCGCCGTCGACGAGGATGTCCACGTCGTCGGTCTGTCCATCCTGTCGGGGTCGCACGTCTCCCTGGTGCCCGAGATCGTCAAGGGGCTGCGTCAGGAGGGCGCACAGGCTCCGGTCGTCGTGGGCGGCATCATCCCAGCGGACGACGCCGAGGCCCTGCGCCGTGAGGGCGTGGCTGCCGTGTTCACGCCGAAGGACTACGAGCTGACTCGCCTCATCGGCCTGCTCGCCGACATCGCCGCCGAGGGTCACGCGGGCGCCGGCAGCTAAGCAACGGGGTAGCGCTCGGCGCGCAGCAGCGCGATGAGCTCCTCGATGTGCTGCTGGCCGCGCGTCTCGAGCTCCAGTGCGACTTCGACCTCGAGGATCCCCAGACGCGTGCCAAGACGGTGGTGCTCCACCGCCAGGATGTTGGCGCCGGCGTCGGCGAGCAGCGTCAGCAGGGCGGCGAGGCTGCCGGGTCGGTCCGTCACGCGGGTCCGCAGCATGAGGTAGCGGCCCTCCTCGAACAGACCCGATTGGATGATCCGGGTCAACAGCAGAGGGTCGACGTTACCGCCGCACAGCAGCACCACGACCGGCTCCGGGCAGACGGCCTTCGCGTTGAGCAGGGCCGCCAGTCCCGCGGCGCCGGAGGGCTCCACGACCTGCTTCGCACGCTCCACCAGCAGCAGCACCGCGCGCGCGATCTCCTCGTCGGTCACGGTGACGACCTCGTCGACGTGCTCCGCGACGTGCGCAAGGGTGAGCTCACCGGGGGCCTTCACCGCGATCCCGTCGGCGATGGTCGAGACGTCCGTCAACGGGACAGGGCGGCCCGCGTCCAGCGACGCCTGGAACGCGGCGGCACCGGCTGCCTCGACGCCGATCACCTTGATCTCGGGCCGCCGGGCCTTCGCGACGGCTGCAACGCCGGCAATGAGACCACCACCGCCCATCGGAACGATGACCGAACCGGCCTCGGGAACCTGCTCGAGGATCTCGAGGCCGACGGTGCCTTGGCCGGCGATCACGTCGGGGTGGTCAAACGGGTGCACGAACACGGCGTCGTTGTCGGCAGCCCACTTCTGCGACGCCTCGAACGCGTCGTCGAAGGTTGCTCCGACGAGCTCGATGTGGGCGCCGTAGGAGCGTGTCGCCTCGATCTTGGGCAGCGGGGCGGTGGTGGGCATGAACACGGTGGATGCGACGCCGAGCAGCGACGCGGACAGGGCCACGCCCTGCGCGTGGTTGCCCGCGCTGGCGCACACGACGCCGCGCGCGCGCTCATCCGCGCTCAACCGCGAGATCCGGTTGTACGCGCCGCGGATCTTGAACGAGCCGGTGCGCTGCAGGTGCTCGCACTTGAGCACCGTCTCCAGGCCGATGAACTTCGAGACGGCGCGGGAGACCTCGACCGGGGTCCGCTGGGCGATGTCTTCCAGGCGCCGCTGCGCTGCCAGCACGTCGTCGATCGTGATGAGGTCGGGTCGCACGCATGCGATCCTAGGACCATGACCGCCGGCGCGGACCGCACCGTCTCCGGCCGCGCCCTCGTCATCGCCGCGGCCGCAGTCGTCGTTGCCGTGACCGCGGCGAGCCAGATCTTCGGGCCGGATCTCCGCGAGCAGGTGCTGCAGGAGCAGCAGCCGCGCACCCTGCGCGAGCCGATCGCCACGGGCCGCCACGACGGCCAGGTGTGGGAGGCCATCGCGCGGTTCGACGGCACCGCGAACTGCGTCGAGCTGCGCTACCGCGCCGAGGTCCTGGATCGCGCCTGCGACACGGGCCCCCCGCGCCAGACGACGCGGATCCCGGCCGGTGGTCCCGCCGTCGTGTACGGGACCGCTGACGAGGACGCCGACCACGTCGTGTTGCAGCTGGCCGACGGGCAGCAGCTCGACGTGCCGGTGCGAGCGGGCGAGCTGGGGTTCCCGGTGGGGTTCTGGGCGACCGAGCTGCCGGCCGGCGCGGAGCTCGCCGGCTCTTAGGCCCGCCGCCCCGCACCCTCGGACTGCTGCGCCGGCTCCAGCACCTCGGGCGGTGACGCCTGCCCGTCCGCACGCGGGGGCTGCTCGGCGGATGGTGAGCCATCCACGGCGTCCGATGACCCTGGGGAGGGCGCGTCCGCCGGCGCCGCCTGGGCCGTCGCGGCGGTCGGTAGCCGTGCCTCGGCGGCCGCCTGCTCGAGCAGCTCGCGCTGGCGCCGGACGCGGGCGGCGCGCCGCTGCGCCCGCTTGCGCTTCTTGCGACGCATCCCCCGAGGCGGGCGGCCGTCATAGCGGGCGGTGACCTCGTCGGGATCGCCGTCAGCCCGCAGGACGCCGTCTTCGATCCACAGGACCCGGGTGCAGTTGGTGCGGATCGATTTCATGCCGTGACTGACGATGAACACGGTGCCCGCCGACTCGCGCAGCTGCTGGATGCGCTCCTGCGACTTCTGCTTGAACTCCCGGTCACCGACCGCCAGCGCCTCGTCGATGATCAGGATCTCCGGGCGCACGGCCGCGGAGATCGAGAACTGCAGCCGTGCCGACATGCCCGCCGAGTACGTGCGCATCGGACGGTCGATGGCGTGGCCGATGCCCGCGAACTCGATGATGTCGGATTCCTTGGCCTTCACCTCGTCGGCCGTCAGCCCCAGCGCCAACCCGCCGAGCATGATGTTCCGGCGCCCAGAAAGCTGCCGGTTCAGCACCGCTCCGACGCCCAGGAGCATCGGGGTGGACCGGGCGTAGACCGCACCCTCGGACACCGGCTGGAGGCCGGCGATGGCGCGCATCAGGCTCGACTTGCCCGAACCGTTCGAGCCGATGACTCCGATCACCTCCCCCGCGTGCGCCGTGAAGGACACCCCCTTGACCGCGTGCACGTACCTGCGGTGCCGGCGCCGGCCGGCGGTGGCGAACAGGTCGCGCAGGGAGCGGCTGGCGTCCTCGTCGACGCGGTAGTGGATGTGGACGTCGTCGGCCTTGACCGTCACGACACCCTGGTCGAGGACGACCTCGTCGGCGGCGGGGGGCGGGTAGCCGGCCTCAGCCACGTCCGTACTCGTGCTCGCGGCGCAGGAAGAACAGGAACCCGATCAGCAGCGTGCCGACCGCCCAGGCGCTGAGGATCATCCAGTCCCGCGCGGGCGCCACGGTGTTGTCCAGGATCGCCAGCCGGGCGATGTTGAGCAGGATGAACGCCGGGTTGTAGTCCATCAGGATGAAGCGCAGCGTCGGCAGCTCGGCGAGCCGGTCCTCGATGGGGATGATGACCCCCGAGGCGTAGCCGATCACCCGCAGGGTGTAGGGCAGCACCTGCAGGATGTCGCGGAAGTGGTGTGCGATCCGTGCGAAGGTGAATCCCAGGCCCAGGTTCCACATGAACTGGATCAGCACCAGCGGCACGACCATCAGCCAGGTCCAGGACAGCGTTTCTCCCGTGGCCAACGCGGTGGCGTACATGACCAGCACGCCCACGCCGAAGGCAGCGAGCTCGGCGAGGACCGCGGCCAGCGGCAGGATGGCCCGCGGGAACGCGATCGCGCGGACGAGGCTCTCGTTGTTCACCACCGACTTCCCGCCCGCCTTGGCGGACTTGGAGGTGAACTGCCACATGAACACGCCGATGGCGAGGAAGCCGACGACGTTGGTCCAGCGTCCCCGTGTGACGTCCGGGAGCATCACGCCGAAGATGAGGTAGTACACGGCGATCAGGAACAGCGGGTCCAGGATGTGCCAGACGCCGCCGAGCACCGAGTTGCGGTGCTGCGCCTGCAGCTCGGCTCGCGGGATCGCCAGCGCGAAGCCGCGTCGCACCCACAGCGAGCGGAGGTACTCCCCGATCCCCGGGCGCGTCCCCAGCCGGATCAGCGGGGGGAGCGACGTGGTGGCCATACGGCTTCGGTGTCCTTGCAGTCAGCGCGCCGCAGCGCAATACGACGGCCCGCCGTCCGAGCGGTGCCCCGCCGAGGGTATCGTGCGAAGGCGTGCAAGCCTCACCCACATCGCCTGCCCAATCGTCCCCGGCCAAGCGTGCGTCGGACCGGCCGATCTTCGTCGTCGGCTGTCCCCGCTCGGGCACGACGCTGCTGCAGCTGATGCTCCACGCCCACCCGCGCATCGCTATCCCGCCCGAGACACGCCACCTGCTGGAGGTGTACCGACGGCGCGAGCGCTGGGGCGACCTCCGCCAGGACGACAACCACGAGAAGCTCGCGCGCTTCATCGTGCGCCACCGCAAGTTCCCCGACCTGAAGTTGGACAAGGCGGCGACGCGTCGCAAGATCGTCCAGGGCCCCCCGACGGTCGGCTCCGCGCTGGGCATCGTGCTGGAGGAGTACGCGGCGCGGTTCGGCAAGCCCCGGTGGGGCGACAAGCGTCCCCTGTACCTCAACCACCTTCCCGTGATCTTCGCGCTGTTCCCCGACGCGCAGGTGATCCACATCATCCGCGACGGCCGTGCCTGCGTCGCCTCGCTCAAGCGCATGCCCTGGTTCCACGGCGGCGCGATCCAGGCCACCTCCCGATGGGTGCAGTCGATGCGGATGGGCGACCGGGCCCGGCGGACGTACCGCCCTGACCAGTACTTCGAGCTGCAGTACGAGCAGCTGGTGGCCGATCCGCGCGCGGAGCTGACCCGCCTGTGCACGTTTCTGGGTGAGGACTTTGCAGAGACGATGCTCGAACCCAGCGAGGTTGCGCCCGAGGCGGTCCCCGACCGCAAGGCCTGGCACGCCAACACCCACGGCGCCGTGTCCACCGCACCGGTCAAGGCCTGGGAACGAGAGCTGGAGCGCTGGGAAGTCGCCGTCTTCGAAGCGCTGGGAAGGCGCTGGCTGCGGCGCTACGGCTATCCGCTGACGACCTCCCGGCGCCAAGCGCCACCGCATCGGCTGGCCATGGCCACGGTGCACCTGCTCAAGCGGGAGCGCAGCGTGTTCATGGACAACCGCAACGACGGCAAGCGGGCCAAGCGATACGCCCATCCCGTGGCAGCGCAGCTGACGCGTGGACAGCGCGCGCTGGCCCAGCAGCGCGGCGAGCTGCTGCCGGCGGCCAACCCGCCGGTCAGCTGACGTCGGCGGCCGGCCCGCGCCACGCCCGCAGGCTATCGACCACGAACACCGGCGCCAGCACGGCGGCCAGTCCCCACGCCACGGGCGCCAGCACGCCGAACGCTGCGGCGACGGCCACGACGATCATGCGCCCTTCCCACCCCAGCCCCGCCAGGGTGACCCACGGTGTGGGTCCGGCGCCCCGATGCTGCAACCGGTAGATGACGTCGTAGTGGTGGAACGCGACGACCGCGAGGAAGGTGAACACGGCGGGGCCGGCACCGCCCCCGGCGACGAAGGCCAACCACGCGGCAACGCCGTACTCCAGCAGCCGCAGCAGCGGGGGAACCGCCCACGCCAGCCGCGGTCGTCGGTCCGAGCGCGGTCGGCGCGCCAGCGCACGGACGAAGGGCCCGTCGTCGCGGTAGGCCGCCAGCCGGTCGGTCATGCCACCGACCGCAGGACTCGGCCCGCCGACGCGTAGACCACCGCGACGGCGGCCCACGCCAGCAACGCCACGAAGGTCACCCGTCCGTCGAACAGCGCCGCGGTCACCGAGATGAGCGCGAACCGCTCGCCAATCGGCAGGATGATCATCCGCTTCAACCAGACCGCCGGCCCGTGCTCGGACGCCCGCGACACGCGGCGCGCCGCATCCGCAGCGGCCCCCAGCGGCCGCGGGGCGACGTCGTCCTCGGCGATCGCTGCGGGGGTGTGCTGCTGGGCCGCGAAGGAGAAGTCGGCGGCGTGGCGCGCGGTCTGCACGAGCATGGCGGTCGTGGCCAGCAGCCAGATCATCTGCGGTTCGGCCCCTGCCGCGATCGTCCCGACCGCCAGCCCGGCGTACATCAGGTACTCCTTGGCCCGGTCGAATACGGCGTCCATCCACGCGCCGAGCGGCGAGAAGGTCTGCGTGTAGCGCGCGAGCTGCCCGTCCACGCAGTCCGCCGTGAACGCGGCCTGCACGAGCACGGCGCCGGCAACCAGCGCCGGGCGGGTCCCGCGCGCGAACGCCCCCGCCGCGGCCACGCCCAGCAGCAGCGACGCGACCGTCACCTGGTTCGGGGTCAGCCCGCGCCGTGCGCACCAGCGGGCGATGTACTTCGAGTACGGGCTGACGAAGAAGGTGGTGAAGAAACCGTCCTGCGCCTTGACGGCACGGTCGAGGCGGGCCCGCTCGTCCTCCGCCGGTTCGCTCATCGCCGGCGCATGGTAGGCCCCTAGATCGGTGGCCAGGGGTAGGGCCGCTCGTCCTCGGCCACGTCGGGCAGCACCCCGGCCGAGGCGACGGCGGCAGCGCGGCGCGCCAGCATCTCGATCTCGTTTGGTGCGATGAGCGGCGCCAGCCGCCGGGTGAGGCCGGAACCAGGGGCGACTGCGTCGGCGCTGAGGCGGCGGAGGTCGTCCTGCCACGCCCGGTCCACCGGCGTGCCACCGAACTCCCAGATCACCGTCCGCAGCTTCGGCTCGACATGGAAGGTCAGACCGTGGTCGCAACCGAAGATCCGTTGGTCAGGTGACCGCAGCACATGCCCGCCCTTGCGGTCGGCGTTGTTGACCACAAGGTCGAACGCGGCCATCTGGCGCAGCGCCTCGTGGTGGCGCGGGTCGTCGAGCAGCGCGAAGTAGTGACAGCGGGGGTCGTGGTCGATGAAGCGCTGCACCGACCCCTCGCCGAACGGCCCGTCGCGCAGCACGGTCTCCGGCACGAGGTCCCACCCGAGGTGATTGCTGACCTCGTAGGCGGCCACCTCGCGAAGATGCAGGGTGCCGTACGCGAAGTCCCACAGCGGTCGCTCGCCCGCCAGCGGCTTGTACACGGCCAGGACGGCCCCGTCGTCGGTGCCGACCTCGACGAGCATCGCGTTGTTGCTGGCGTTGACGATGCGTCCGTGCACCGTCATGTCACCGGTGGCCAGTGACGCAGCGATGGCCTGGCTCACGCGGTCAGCGGCCCGTGTCCGTTCGCAGCAGGGCACACGTGCCCGGCCACCGGGTCGATCGGGCGGCCGCAGAAGCGGCAAGACTCACGCGCTCCGGCCTCCACGATGAACGCGGCGTACGCCACCATCGCCACGATCTGCTCGCGCGAGCACACCAGCCGGACGTGTCCGGCGTCCTCGTCGTCGTCGACCAGCTCCTCGGCCTCGAGCAGGAAGCGCTCCCCCGCGTCGTCCATCCCCAGGCCGACCGAGCCGGCGCGCCACACGGGCACGACCGGCTCCTTCAGCTGCTGCGCGTCGGCGTCGAGGTCGTCTGGCGTGACGGTCACGCCGACGGAGGCGAGCAGCTCTTGCGCATGGCCCGTCAGCCATTGCACCTGGGTCTTCTCCACGACCACCGCAAGCAGGTCGTGGCCGCGGAGCGCCTGGAGGTAGAAGATGCGCCGTCCCGGCTCGCCCACCGCGCCGGCGGTGACCCAATCGACGGGGTCGAGCTCGAACGACTCAGCCACGGCGGCGCCTTGTCGTGGCGGGGGCCGGCGGCGGTCGCAGCGGCCCGTCGTCGTTGAACCGCGACAGCATCGGCATGTCACCGTCGGGCGACAGGTGCAGCACGGTGGCCGACGCCGGGCTGACGTGCAGGCGTTGGAACAAGTCGAGCGGCTGCCCCAGGTAGAACGCGACGACCGCCTTGATGACATCCGCGTGGCTCACCGCGACGACCGTGTCACGTCGGTGGCGCGCGACGATCGCCTCGATCGCCTCCACCGCCCGCAGCTGCGCCTGCCGGATGGTCTCGCCGTTGGGGAAGCGGACGAGCGAGGGGCGCTGCTGGATCACCGGCCAGCGCTTGGTGCGCGTCAGCGGCGCCAGTGGCCGGTCCGTCCAGTCGCCGTACTCCACCTCCAACAGCCCCTGCCACGGCGTGACGTCCACCCCGTGCGGCCCGGCGACGATCGCGGCGGTCTCCGCGGTCCGTGGCAGCGGGCTGGCATAGACCGCCTTGACCGGCAAGCCGGACAGGCGCTCGGCCGCCGCGGCAGCCTGTTGGCGTCCGGCGTCGTCCAGCGGGGCGTCGGTCCGACCGCCCAGGCGCTTGCCCGTCGACGCGGTCGTGGCGTGGCGCACGAGCACCAGTGTCGTCATGTCGGCCAGACTGCCACGGTGGGCCCTCGACGGCGGCGGGGTGGGGTGGCCGGCGGGGGCCGTAGGCTGCACGCTGGAGCCGCTGCGACACCGAGATGAAAGTGACACCGACGATGGCCGACACCCGGACCGAACGCGACTCGATGGGGCCCATGCAGGTGCCCGCCGGCGCTTACTACGGGGCCAGCACCCAGCGCGCCGTCGAGAACTTCCCGATCTCGGGGCAGGGCATCCCCGCAGAGCTCGTCCGCGCGCTGGGGATGATCAAGGCGGCCGCGGCGACCGTGAACCACGCCAAGGGCATCCTCGACGACGAGCAGCTTCGAGCGATCAGCCAGGCGGCGCAGGAGGTCATCGACGGCGTCCACGACGAGCACTTCGTGGTTGACGTCTTCCAGACGGGGTCGGGGACGTCGTCGAACATGAACGCCAACGAAGTCATCGCCAACCGCGCGATCGAGCTGCTCGGCGGTGAGCTGGGCTCCAAGGACCCGGTCCACCCCAACGACCACGTCAACGCCGGGCAGTCGTCCAACGACGTGTTCCCCACCGCAGTGCATCTCGCCGCCTATGTCGCCTGCGTCGAGCAGCTGCTGCCCGCGCTGGAGCGGCTGCGGGAGTCGCTGGCCGCCAAGGCGATCGCGTGGACCGACGTGGTCAAGCCTGGCCGCACACACCTCATGGACGCCGTACCCGTCACCCTGGGCCAGCAGTTCGGCGGCTACGCCCGGCAGATCGAGCTGGGCGCCGACCGGGTGACCGCGGCGCTGGTCCGTGTCGCAGAGCTGCCGCTGGGTGGTACCGCGGTCGGCACCGGCCTGAACGCCCCGGAGGGGATGACCGAGGGGGTCATCGCCGAGCTGCGGCGCATGACCGGCATCGACGAGCTGCGCGAAGCGGAGAACCACTTCGAGGCCCAGGCTGCCCGCGACGCGCTGGTGGAGCTGTCGGGGGCGTGCAAGGTGATCGCCGTCTCACTGACCAAGATCGCCAACGACATCCGTTGGATGGCGTCGGGGCCGCGGACGGGGTTCGGGGAGCTGCGCCTGCCCGAGATCCAGCCCGGCTCGTCGATCATGCCGGCCAAGGTCAACCCGGTGATCCCGGAGTCGGTGAGCCAGGTGGCGGCACAGGTGATCGGCAACGACACGGCGGTGACCGTCGGCGGCCTGTCGGGGGCCTTTGAGCTCAACGTGTACATCCCGATGATGGCGCGCAACGTGCTGGAGTCCATCCGGTTGCTCTCGACGTCGTGCACCAACTTCGCTGCGCAGGCGATCGACGGGCTCGAGGCCAATGAGGAGCGCTGCACCGAGCTGTCGGAGAAGAACCTGTCCGTGGTGACGGCCCTGGTGCCGGCCATCGGCTACGACAAGTCGGCGGAGCTGGCGAAGAAGGCCCTGGTGGAAGACCGGCCACTGCGCGAGGTGGTCAAGGAGTCAGGACTGCTCAGCGACGAGGAAGTTGACCGGATCCTGGACATCAAGGCGATGACCCAGGGCGGCGTGCGCTGACTCAGACCGTCGGCTCGGTCGGGTTGGTCGGCGGTAGGACCGTCGGTCTGGGCTTCGCGGCGGGGGTGGCGCCATCGCCAGCCGTGCGCGACCGCAACCAGCGGTCAAACTCCGGCGGCGTGACCGGCGGCGAGAGGTAGTAGCCCTGCGCCATGTCGCACCCAAGCGTGGCCAGCGCGGTCCACGTCTCGGCGTCCTCGATGCCTTCGGCGACGACCTGAAGGCCCAGGTTGCGGCCGAGGTCGACGGTCGATCGGACGATCGCCGCGTCACCCTCGTCGCGGGACATCCCCATGACGAAGGACCTGTCGACCTTGATCTCGTCCACCGGTAGACGGCGCAGGTAGCTCAGCGACGAGTAACCCGTGCCGAAGTCGTCGATCGACAGCTGTACCCCCATGGCGGACAGCTCGTCGAGGACGCCACGCGTGTTCTCCGGGTCGGCCATGATCGTCGACTCGGTGATCTCCAGCGTCAGCGCACTAGCCGCGACACACGTCTCGGACAGAATCCGCTCGACCTTGCCCGGCAGCTCGGGGATCAGCGAGCGGGCCGACAGGTTCACGGACACGCCAAGCGGCAGCCCCGACAGCCGCCAGGCGCGGCACTGTGCCAGCGAGGTCCGCAGCACGTGCCAGGTGAGGTCGTTGATCAGCCCGCTGCGCTCGGCGACCGCGATGAACTCGTCGGGTGGCACGAAGCCACGTTCCGGATGCTGCCAACGCGCCAGGGCTTCGACGCCGACGACCCGTCCCGTGCGGAGATCCGCCCGGGGCTGGTAGACCACGCGCAGCTCCCCGCGGTCGACCGTGGTGCGCAGCTCGCTGGCCAGTGCGAGCCGTTCGGGGCTGTGGAAGTCCTTGCCCGCGTCGTAGATCAGGAACTTCGCGTGGCTTTCCTTGGCCGCGTACATCGCGACGTCGGCGCGCCGCAGCAGCGTCGTCGCGTCGCGGCCGTGCAGCGGGCACAGCGTGATGCCCATGCTCGCGGCGATGTCGACGCGGACACCCTCGACGGTGGCGTGCTGCTCGACGACACCGAGGACCTCGTGCGCCACGGTCTTGGCGGCGAGCTCGCCACCTACGCCCGGCAGCAGGACCGCGAACTCGTCCCCACCGAGCCGTGCCACCGTGCCGTTGCCCTCCAGGGCGCGGTGCAGACGCCCGCCGATGTCGCGCAGCAGCAGGTCGCCCGCCTTGTGCCCGAGCGTGTCGTTGACGTCCTTGAAGTGGTTGAGGTCCAACAGCAGCACCGCGGCCTTGGCCCCCGACCGTCCGATCACCTCGGCCAGCTCGCGCTGGAACAGGGTGCGGTTGGGCAACCCCGTCAGGGCGTCGTGCAAGGCCTCGTGCTCGCGTTCGGCCACCTCGTGGGTGAGGCGTTCGACGAGGTGACCGTTGGCCAACGCCACACCGGCGTGGTTCGCCAGCGTCTGCAGCAGCCGCGCGTCCTCGGGCCCGAAGGTGAGCACCTCCCCACGACGGTTAGCGACCACCGCGGTCCCCGCCAGGTCGTCTTCGGCGCTGAGTGGGACGAGCACGGCGTCTTTGAACCCGCACTCGGTGAGCAGCTCGCGCTGGTGGGGGTCACGGGTGGTCCGGGCGATGGCGACGGCGCCGTCGCCGGCAACCTCGCTGCGCAACCGTCGCGCCGCCGGAGTGTCGGCCACGCGGTCGACCTGGTCATCGGCCGTCAGGACGAGGCGGATCGCCTCGCCACTGCCGTCGGCGTTGGACAGGATCAGCTCGGCGTGCTGCGCGCGCAGCAGGTCACGCGCGCGACGAAGCAGCCGCAGCCCGATCGAGTCGACGTGCAGCGCCCCGCCCACGGCCCGGGTGAACTCGTACAGCAGCTCGAGGTCCTCGTGACGCCGGTGCAACGTCGAATAGCCGCGGTACGCCGCGAAGACGATGAGCGTGACGACCAGCAGGTACCACACCCCGGTGACGTCGGCCTGCAGCACGGTGACCGCCACCAGCCCCAGGCTGGCGTTGGCGATGAACGTCAAGGTGCCGGCCACCACGATCCACCGGGTGGCCCCCGCACGCAGCCGCTCGTGGAGCGTGTTGACCATCAGGATGAGCGCGGTCCCGAGCAGCCCGGCCCCGACCACCGCCACGAGTGCGGCCAACCGGGCGGCGCCGCCGGCCAGCGACGCGTCGGCGAGCACGGCGCGGAACAGCAGGATCGCGACCATGGTCTCAAGCGCGAGGCACGCGATGTTGAAGATGAGCTTGACCGAGCGCTGGCGAGCGTGGAAGTACAGGGTCGGGGCGGCGGCCAGCAGGCGGGCGAGCACGAGCAGCTGGGGATCGACGAAGAACAGCCCCATCACCAGCGGCACCTCGCTGAGCGAGAAGGCTTGGGGCCGCTGACGGATGTGCAGATGGACCACCGCCATCTCCGCGGCAGCGAACGCGCCGATGAACACCCACCACGGGATGATCGGCGTGCCCGGCGGCGCGGGCAGCGGGGCCAGGTGGTGGACTACCGACAGGTACAGCGCCGCGGCCGACAGGGCGATCGCCACGGTCAGCAACATCACCCAGTTGGTGTCGGTGCGTGCCGGAAGGCTCCGCGTGGGGCTGGCGGTCATCCGTCCCCCCGCCGGGCGTGCGCCGGCGCCGTCAGCCGGATCCCGCTCAGTATGGCGACGCGGGGGTGCGAACACGCGCAAGTACGGCCGTCACCGGGGGCGCGGCCTCGAGCGGATGCTGCCCGTGGAGTCATGTGAGGTGGCCGCGCGGCCAGGGAGCCTGCGACCCGACCAGTGTCCAACAAAGCCCAGAGTAATGCTATAGTTACTTTTCGCTATTTCCTGCGTCGGCGGCCGCGCTGGACGTCCAAGGTGAATCGGTACCGGGCGGCCTCGTAGGCCGCCGACACGGCCGCCATCGCTGGGCGCACCTCGTCGGCGTCGGCTGGCGTGGGGACATCCACCGCGCCCCGCTTCGTCGGGTGGGCGGCGTGCAGGCGGCAGCGCACGCGCAGCAGCGTTTCGTTGGCCGCGGCGAGATCCCTGCGCGCGGGCGCGGCGACGTACCCGGCCGCCACCAACGCGTCCAGGGTGGCATCGCCCAGCAGCCACGCTCCCGCCCACCGCAGGCTGTGCAGGTCGCGCAGACCGCCGTGCGCGTTCTTGATGTCCGTGCGACCGGCTGCCCGGTCGTGGCGCTGCCGGTCGGCGATCAGGAGGTCGCCCACCAGGCGCCGGCCGTTGCGCCGGCTCCAGCGGGCCACCCGGGTCGACAGACCGTCGACGAGCCCGACGTCGCCGGCGACCAGGCGCCGGTCCACCAGCGCGGTGGCTGTGGTGATGTCCCGGCCCGCGTCTGCGGTGGCCTCGGCGGGCGTGCGCACCGCATAGCCGACCGTCAACCCGGCGTCCCACAGCGGGTAGCACAGCTGCTGCACCAGTCCCTCCAGGTCCCGGCGCCCCCACCCGTTGTGCAGCAGCAGCAGGTCGATGTCGGACGCCGGGCACAGCTCGCGGCGCGCGTAGCCGCCGGTCGCCACGACCGCCACGCCGGCGCTGTCGGTGAGCAGATCCCGCAAGGCCGCGTCGACCCGCGCGGTCCACGCGCGGCACCACGCCGTGCCGTGGGCCGCATCGACGACCGCGCGGTCCAGCACTGCTACAGCGCGGAGGGGCCCCGCTCGCCCGTGCGGATGCGGACCGCCTCTTCCAGCGGCAGCACGAACACCTTGCCGTCCCCGATCTTCCCGGTGCGTGCGGCTTTGACGATGGCGTCGATCACGCCGTCGACCTCGGCATCGTCGACCATCACCTCGATGCGGGTCTTGGGGATGAAGTCGACGGTGTACTCCGCGCCTCGGTACACCTCCGTGTGGCCGCGCTGGCGACCGAAGCCACGGGCCTCGGAGATGGTCAGGCCGGTGACACCGACGTCGCCGAGCGACTCCTTGACGTCTTCGACCTTGAACGGCTTGACGATCGCTACGACCAGCTTCATGGCTACCTCCATGCGGTGACGTGCGCACAGCATGGACGGCCGCCGTTTCCCGGCAATCGCCGCCGCGTTACCGGCGGGTTACGTCAGCTGGCGGGCCGCAGCACGTAGTCGTCGGCGCCGTCGTCCCACTCCATGTCGATCAGCCCCCGTGCCCGCGCAGCCTTGCAGAACTGCAGGAACCCGCCGAAGCCGAACTCCTTCTCGCTGAACTCCGGCTGCCGGTTGCGCAGCTGGTCTTTCAAGCCGGACAGCGGCGGAGGTCCGTCCCGCTCGGACAGCTCACCGACGACGGTGCGCAGCAGCTCGAAGGCGTCCTCCTCGCTGGTGGACTCCTCGGGAAAGCCGACCTCCGGGTCCCCCTTGGCCGAGCCGGTGGACAGCTCGATGACCTTTCGGGACTCCAGGTTGCGCAGCAGCTCGCCAAAGGCGCGGAACCCGTAGTCGGCCTCGGAGAACGTCGGGTCCTTGCGCAAGATGGCGCGCTTGAGCGTCGAGGCGAGCACCGCTCCCCCGGAGCTGCGCTGCAGGCCTGACAGCGTCTGGGTCACCAGCCGGGCGAGGTCGGCGGGCTGGTCCGGCTTCTCCTGCACTTCCTCGTCGACGATCGGCTCCGGCGGTGCCGGCGCCTTCGCCGGCTCAGCCGGCTTCGCGCTGCGGCCGCGCCCGCCCCCGCGCCCCCTGCCCTTCTTGGTGCCGGTCGGGACGTTGACCCCTTCGAGCCGCTCGTAGAACAAAAACTCGTCGCACGCCGGCGGCAGCATCCGCGAGGTCGACGCCTCGAGGCCGACGCCGATGACCCGGCGGTTGAGCTCACGCAGCTTCCCGACCAGGGGTGTGAAGTCGCTGTCACCGGTGCAGATCACGAAGGTGGTGATGTAGTCACGCTGGAAGCACATCTCCATCGCGTCCACGGCCATCTTGATGTCCGCGGCGTTCTTGCGGACCGCACCGAGGCGCTGGGGGATCTCGATCAGCTCGACGTGGTGCAGGGTCAAGTTGCGGCGGTCGGACTCGAAGTACGACCAGTCCGCGTACGCGCGCCGCACGACGACGCGTCCCCGCTCGGCCAGCGCGTCGGTGAGCGGGCGCAGGTCGAACTCCATGCCCCCCAGATCGTCGCGCGCGCCGATCGCAAGGTTCTCATAGTCCAGGAATAGGGCGATGCGTTCCTCGTCAGCCATTGCGAGAAGGCTAGACGGTGCGACCGGCTTGACCCGCACGCAGACCGCTTGCACGCTGGCGCACCCGTCCGCGGCGCCAGGAGGCTGTCGTGTCCTTCTTCCAGTCACCGCCGGCGTTGCCCGACACCTGGGCTGCGGACGCCCCGCTGGCCGAGCACCTCGAACGTGTTCTGCCCGCCGATGTGCTGGCCGAGGTGCGACCCCAGCTGGCCGACCTGGGCGCCCGCGCCGTCACGACGCTGGCCGAGCTGGCCGCACAGGCCGAGCGCGAGCCGCCCGAGCACGTTCCCTACGACGCGTGGGGCCGGCGCATCGACGAGATCCGCACCAGCGCGGCCTGGGACGCCTTGCACGTCGAGCAGGTGCGCATCGGGCTCGCGGCGGTGCCGTACGACACCGACCGCACGGGTTTTGACGAGCATGCGCGAGTGGTCCAGCACGCCCTGCACCACCTGTACGGCCCGTCCTCTGCGACCTACACCTGCCCCGTCGCGATGACCGACGCGGCCGCCCGGGTGCTGCTCGACCACGCCCCGCCACAGCTGCGTGACCGGGTCGTCCCCCGCCTGACGTCACGCGACCCGGAGACCGCGTGGACCAGCGGCCAGTGGATGACCGAGCGCGAGGGCGGATCCGACGTCGGGCGGACGGCGACGGTCGCGCGCCGCGCTCCCGACGGCACCTGGGCGCTGCACGGCACGAAGTGGTTCACCTCGGCGACCACCGCTGACTGCGCGCTCGCGCTGGCCCGCCCCGACGGCGCGGGAGAGGGCAGCCGGGGCCTGGCGCTGTTCCTGGTCGAGCGGATCGACCCGCGCGACGGCCGGTCGCAGGTGGGCGACACGATCCGCATCAACCGGTTGAAGGACAAGCTGGGCACGAAGTCGATGCCGACCGCCGAGCTCACCCTCGACGGCGCCTTTGCGACTCCGGTCGGTGACCCCGAGCACGGCGTCCGCAAGATCAGCGGCATGCTGAACATCACGCGCTTCCACAACGCGATGGCCGCCGCTGCGGGCATGCGGCGGGGCGCGGAGCTGGCCGTGGCGTACAGCCGCGTGCGCGAGGTGTTCGGCCGGCCCCTGGCGGAACAGCCGCTGCACGTCGAGACGCTTGCGACGATCACGGTCGACGCCGAGGCGGCCTTCGCGCTGACGCTGCGCCTCGCCCAGCTCATCGGCGCTGCCGAGCACGGGCGCGCCACCGACACCGAGCAGCTCGTCCTGCGCGGGCTGACGCCGGTCGCCAAGCTGCTGACGGGCAAGGACGCCGTCGCGGTCTCCAGCGAGGCGCTCGAGGCGTTCGGTGGCGCCGGTTACATCGAGGACACCGGTCTGCCCCAGCTGCTGCGCAACGCGCAGGTCCTGCCGATCTGGGAGGGCACCACCAACGTGCTCAGCCTGGACCTGCTTCGCGCGGCGGTGCGCAACGACGTGCTGCCGGCCATGTTCGAAGACATCACCCGCGCGCTGTCGGACGCCGACGTCGTGGCGCTGGCCGACACGGTGCGGCTCGTTGCCGGCGAGGGTGACCGCCTCGCGGCGGCGGCCGGGGCATGGGCCGGCGCCGACGTGGCGGTGGTCGAGGCAGGGATGCGGGACTTCGCCTTGCGCCTGGGCAGGGCGTACGCCGCCGCCCTGCTATGCGAGCACGCGTCGTACCGGCTGGCCAAGCACGACGACGACCGTGCCGCCGTGGTGGCCCGCCGCTACGCCCAGCGGTGGCTGGCGGACCTGTCCCACCGGCGCCCGCCTGACCCCGCCGAAGCGGCGCGCGTCGTCGCCGGCGCCCACCTCGCCGGCGCCTAGGGATGGATCTCGAACCGCTGTGGCGGGTGCTGATCGCGGCCGGATTGTCGCTGCCGGTCGGGATCGAGCGGGAGCTGCGTGGGAAGGCGGCGGGGCTGCGGACCCATGTGGTCGTCGCCGTCGCCTCGGCAGCACTGGGCTACGTCTCGATCGCGGCGGCGGGAGGACCCGGCAACGACGCGACGCGGATCGCGGCGCAGGTGGTGTCGGGCATCGGCTTCATGGGCGCAGGCATCATCTTCGCGTCCGGCGGCCGCGTGCACGGGCTGACCACCGCGGCGGCGTTGTGGTCGTCGATGGCGATCGGCCTGTGCGTGGGCCTGGGCGGCTACGCCATCGCCGGTGCTCTCGTCGTCGTGACGGTGCTCTTCCTGGCACCGGTCGACCAGGTGTCGTCGTGGCTGAACCGCCGGTTCGGCTACGACGAGCGCCCCGTCCAGTTCGTCGCGGCGAACGTCGACGCACTCGTACAAGCGCAGCGCGCCCTGGCGGAGATGCACACGGAGATCCGCCAGCTGCAGCTGTCGTCGCTCGGCCAGGCGGTCGCCGCGAGTGCCATCCTGCGCTGCCGCGCCCCGCAGCTGCCGGAGGTGTACCGCTGCTTGGCGGCGGTGGACGGCGTGGAGTTCGTCTCCGAGCAATCGGTGCACGACGGCGAGGCGTGACGGTCGCGTACCCCCGGTGGGACTCGAACCCACACTGAAGCGATTTTAAGTCGCCTTCCTCTGCCGATTG
>DATLGM010000011.1:0-2304 GCA_035540515.1 Egibacteraceae bacterium
GTACCTGGAGGTGTTCCAGGAGTGGGTGGACCAGACGAACCTGAACAGGCAGATCAAGGATCGGTTGGTTGAGCCGGGGCATGTGCGGATCGTCGCCACCCCGGACGACTCGGGTAGCTCGCGGATCGTCGCGCTCATGAACAAGATCCGGGCCCGGTTCGGCGGGGACGCGGTCGACTCCTACGTTCGAAAAGCTCGGCCGGACACCCCCGAACTGGGTTGGTTCGATGCCGATACCAACACGATGACCTGGAATTAGTCCGTCGTGCCCACTCCGCCGACTCGGGTCGCCAGCTATATCACCGACTCAACCGCCCCGACCAACACGAAGCCGAAGACGATCAGCGGGATTCCGATGCAAAACGGGGACCTGCTCGTGGTCGACGCGGTGACCTATGACAACGCCGGCACGAACGTTTTCACTACCGCCCCGACTGGCGGGTCAGGGTTGACGTGGACGAGCAGCGGGGTTGTGGCGGTGTCCGGCCTGGAGTCGCGGGCGGCATGGTCGGCGCCGGTCGGCAGCGACCAAACCGCGTCGATCACGCTCACGCACACGGCGACCCACCCGTGGCTGTTCACGCTGACGGTGTGGCGGGCGCACGGCGGGATCGGCGCGTGGGCGGCCGCCCACAACGGCGTCACCGGCGGCACCCCATCGGTGACGCTGAACGGTGTCCAGGAGAACTCGGCCATCCACTACAGCAACGGCGACTGGAATGTCACCGCCGGTGCCCGCACCTATCTGTCCTCGGGCGTGGGCACCGCCACCGAGCTGTACTACATCCTCGACGGCACCATCCAGATCCAATACAACCTGGCCGTCTACCCGGATGTGGGCGCGGCCGGGAACAAGACGGTCGGCCAGTCCGCGCCGACCGGGCAGCGGTGGGCCGCGATCGGTATCGAAATCATCGGCAGCTCAACCCCTTCCGGGCCGGTGGAAGGGCCGCATCACAGCAACGCCATGGCGAGAATGAGGATCTTCTGAGATGCCCGATTTCAGCAGCAGTCTCGTCAGCGGTGTAGCGGCCCACGGGTGGCGCCGGGGCGGCACCACGAGTGACCCCTGGTATCAGTTCGTGGTGCCGGTGCGGGACCGCGCCCCGTCATTCACCGGCCGATCCACGTCCTTCCGCACGACCGGCCGGGCCGCCGCCACGCAGAACGTCATGACGCTTTACAACAGCAGCGCGACGGTGTTGGTGGCACTCAACCGCGTATTCTTCGACGTGTACGACACGGCCGCCCGGCTTATCACGGTGCATCCCGCCATCGTGCGGGTGTCTCGCATCACTGCGGCGCCCACGAACGGCACCGTGCTCACGCAGACCGCGATGGACACCACGCAGAGCAGCGACGCTGGTGTGGTCGCCCGCGGTGACGCGTCCGCGGACGGCACGAACTCCGCGTCGGCGCTCACGGTGACCATCCCGGCGGGGACCGTGCTCACCCAGGAAGTGCTGTCCCGGAATGTGTGGATTTCTGGTACCGCGCCGCCCGCCGGGACGTTCACTGAGCTGGCCGATCGGGTGTCGTTTTTCGACGGGTCAGAGGTGATCCTGCGGCAGAACCAGGGGGTCGCCTTGCACTTGAGTTCCCCCGGCGCTACGAGCATCCCCAATACGAGCTTCTTCATCGCTGGGATGGACTGGGAGGAGTACACCCGGGCCTGACCTCGTGGCGGTCCTGATGTCGCGGTCCTGATTTGTCCCCGGCCGGGAGGGGTGCTGCGCGGTGCCGCTGATTCCCCTGTTCGCGACCAGCGCCACGCCCGGGGTCGCGACCGTCGAGCTCGGCGGGCTCGGTGTCACCGCGACCGGGCTGCGCACCGTCAGAGGCACCGCCGCAGCGACCCTGCCCGGCCCATCCGTCACGGTCATCGGGAAGCGCTCTGTCAACGGCACGGCGGCTGTCACCCTGGCGGGCCCGACGGTCGCGGTCGTCGGGAAGCGCGCCACTTCCGGTACTGCCGCTGTTCCCCTGCCCGGCCCGACGACGACGGTCCTCGGGCGGCGGGTCGCTGCCGGCACAGCCACGGCCACACTGGGCGGGCTGTCGGTCACGGTCGCCGGGGAGCGGGTCGCCCCGGGGGTCGCGACCGTCTCACTCGGCGTGCTGTCGGTCGCTGCCGTCGGGGTGCGCACCGTCCGCGGCACCTCCGCGGCACCCCTGCCCGGCCCGACAGTCACCGCGGTGGGGCTCCGCACCGTCACGGCGAGCGCGACGGTTGCGCTCGGGACGCTCACCACCACGGCCACCGGGCTGCGCGCAACCACCGGTACCGCCGCCGCCGTCCTGCCC
>DATLGM010000012.1:0-10916 GCA_035540515.1 Egibacteraceae bacterium
AGCCACAACGGCAAAACCACCACCGACAACCTCACCCTGGTCTGCTGGGCCTGCCACCACAACATCCACCACCTCGGCTGGCAGGTCGTCCGACAACCCGACGGCCGCTACGCCATCACCAAGTAGCACGCCCGCGACACCCGACACCCCGCGCCACCGGCCGGAACTTCGGGCTGCCCGGGCAACCGCACCTTGACAACTCCATAGCGAACCCCTTCCCCGATTACCGCGGTCTCTCGGGGCGCCGGTAGGCTGCCGCCGATCTCCGCAGCCCCCCATCAAGGAACACACCGCGATGTCGACGTTGTCCAACCGTGTCGCCGAGGGGATGGGCAAGGCCCGCCCCCGCCGTTCATGCCTGTCGGTGCCCGGCAGCTCGCCCAAGATGTTGGGCAAGGCGCCGTCCCTGCCGGCGGACGAGGTCTTCTTGGACCTGGAGGACAGCGTCGCCCCCGGTGAAAAGGAAGCCGCGCGAGGCAACGTCATCGAGGCGCTCAACGGCAACGAGTGGGGCGCCAAGACCGTCGTCGTCCGCATCAACGCCATCGACACCCGCTGGGCATACCGCGACGTCATCGAGGTGGTCGAGGCCGCCGGCGAGAACATCGACTGCATCATGATCCCGAAGGTGCAGTCCCCCGGCGAGGTCGAGTTCGTCGACCACCTGCTGAGGATGATCGAGGACACCAAGGGCTTCGACCACCAGATCGGCATCGAGGCGCAGATCGAGAACGGCCCGGGTCTGACCCTCATTGACGACATCGCCCACGCCTCGGACCGCCTCGAGACGCTGATCTTCGGCCCCGGCGACATGGCCGCCGCGATGGGCATGCCCAGCCTCACCGTCGGCGAGATGATCGACGACTACCCCGGCGACTACTGGCACTGGATCCACATGCGGATCCTCGTCGCCGCACGCACTGCCGGCCTTCAGGCGATCGACGGCCCGTACGCCAAGATCCGTGACCTCGACGGCTACCGCGAGGTCGCGCGACGTACCCGCATCCTGGGCTACGACGGGAAGTGGGTCCTGCACCCCGGACAGATCGACATCGCCAACGAGGTGTACGCGCCGAGCCAGGAGGAGTTCGAGCGCGCGGAGGACATCCTCGAGGCCTACCGCAAGGCGACGGACGTGGAACTGACCGGCGCGGTGATGTTCGGCGAGGAGATGATCGACGAGGCCAGCCGCAAGATGGCCGAGGTCACCTCAATGCGCGGTCGTGCCGCCGGCATGAAGCCGCGACCGGCCGAAGATCGCGACAGCGAGTAGCCACCGCTGCCGGTCCGAGCAGCGGACTGGCAGCCGTCACCAATCCGTGGCGATGTACTTGCTTTCCATGAACTCGTGCATGCCCTCGGCGCCGCCCTCACGTCCGATGCCGCTTTGTTTGACGCCGCCGAATGGCGCCGCCGGGTCGGAGATCAACCCCTTGTTGAGCCCCACCATCCCAGCTTCAAGAGCCTCGGCCACACGCAGACCGCGCTGCAGGTCCCGCGTGTAGAGATAGGACACCAGTCCGTACTCCGTGTCGTTGGCCAGGTCGATGGCCTCCTCGTCGGACGACACGCGCACGACCGGCGCCACGGGGCCGAAGATCTCCTGGGTGAGGATCTCCGCGTCGGGCGGGACGTCGTCGAGCACCGTGGCGGGGTAGAACCACCCCCGACCATCCGGGACGGAACCTCCCGTGGCCGCTTTCGCCCCGGCCGACAGCGCTCCATCGACCAGACCGGCCACGTCAGAGCGCGCGCCTTCGTTGATCAGCGGGCCCAGCTGCGTGTCCGGATCCAGCCCGGACCCCATGCGCACCGCCTGCATGGCGTCGGTGAACTTCGACGTGAACTCGTCGGCGACCGCCTCGTGCACGTAGAAGCGGTTTGCCGCCGTGCACGCCTCCCCGCCGTTGCGCATCTTGGCGACCATCGCGCCCTCGACCGCCGCGTCGACGTCGGCGTCGTCGAGCACGACGAACGGGGCGTTGCCGCCCAGCTCCATCGAGCAGTCGATCACCTGGTGGGCGGCGAGCTCCAGCAGGCTGCGACCCACCTCGGTCGAGCCGGTGAACGACAGCTTGCGCACCCGCGGATCGGCCAGCAGGGCCGTGGAGAACGCCGACGACTGGCGGCTGGGCACGACGTTGACCACGCCGTCGGGTACCCCGGCCTCAGCGAGCAATGCGGCGATCGCCAAAGCCGTCAGGGGGGTGTCACTGGCCGGCTTGAGGATCACCGGACACCCGGCCGCAAGAGCGGGCCCGATCTTGCGGGTGGCCATGGCCGCGGGGAAGTTCCACGGCGTGATCAGCAGGCTCACCCCGATCGGCTGATGCACCACGAGGATGCGCTTGTCGCCCTTCGGTGACGTGACGATCGTCCCCTGGTTGCGCACCGCCTCCTCGGCGTACCAGCGGAAGAACTCGGCCGCGTAGGCCACCTCACCCTTGGCATCGGCAAGTGCCTTGCCCATCTCTCGGACGATGAGCTCCGCGAGCGCATCGGCGCGCTCGGTCATCAGCTCCCAGGCACGGCGCAGCACCTCGCCGCGTTCGCGGGGGGCGGTGGCGGCCCACGGCTCGAAGGCGCGTTCGGCGGCGGCGACCGCGGCAAGGCCGTCGTCCGGGGTGCCATTGGCTACCTCGGCGATGGTCTCACCGGTCGCGGGGTCCTGCACCGGGAACGTCTCACCGGACTCGCCCGAACGCCACTGGCCGCCGATGAACAGGTCGGTCGGGACCTTCAGGTCGATGGGGATGGTGGTCATCGCGCCCACTTTCAGATCACTCGACGCTGGTCAGCCGCTGACCGTACCGCGGTGCCTCGACCGGCGCTGCGGCCGGACGGGGAAGCCGACGACGCGCCCTTCGGACGAATGGAGCAACGCGGACGGCCATTTGGCCGGTCAGCCGTTGACCACATCGCCGCCGTTGGGGTGCAGCACCTGCCCGGAGATGTACGACGAGTCCGTCGACGCGAGGAACACGTAGCACGTGGCGCACTCTTCGGGCTGCCCCGGCCGGCCCATGGGTGTGTCGGCGCCAAACGATGCCACGGACTCCTCGTCGAACGTCGCCGGGATCAGCGGTGTCCAGATCGGTCCGGGGGCCACCGCGTTGACGCGGATCCCTTTCTCCGCCAGCGACATCGACAGCGCACGGGTGAACGCCACGATCGCCCCCTTCGTCGCCGAGTAGTCGATCAGCATCGGGTTGCCCTTGTAGGCGGTCACCGACGTGGTGTTGATGATCGTGGAGCCCGGCTGCAGGTGCGGGAGCGCCGCCTTGGTGAGGTGGAACATGCCGAAGACATTGGTGCGGAAGGTCGACTCCAGCTGCTCGGCGGAGATGTCGGTCAGCGACTCCTGCGGGTGCTGCTCGGCAGCGTTGTTGACCAGCGTGTCCAGGCGCCCGAGCTGGTCGACGGTCTGACGGACGGCGTCAGCGCAGAACGACTCGTCGCCGACGTCACCGCTCAGCAGCAGGCACCGGCTGCCCTCCTTCTCGACCAGCCGCTGGGTGTCCTCGGCGTCGGTGTGCTCGTCGAGGTAGACGATGGCCACGTCCGCTCCCTCGCGGGCGAACAACACCGCGACTGACCGGCCGATCCCGCTGTCTCCACCGGTGATCAGCGCGACGGTCCCCTCCAGCTTGCCGCTGCCCTTGTAGTCGGGTGCGGAGAAGTCCGGCTCAGGTCGCATGGCGGACTCGATGCCCGGCTGACGGTGCTGCTCCTGCGGCGGGTTGATCTGCTCACCCATTCGGCGTCCCTTCCGTGAAGACGACAGTGACCCGGCCACGCACTGGCCGGGTCACCGTCGGGGGTCGTGCGTCAGTTGTTGTCGTCGCCCTGGCTGATCGTCTGGACGAGGTCGCCGACCTTGTCGTCCTCGATGTTCCGGGCGATGTCGGCCTGGCTGACCATGCCGATCAGGTCGTGGCCGTCGATGACGGGCAGCCGGCGGACCTTGTACTTGGCCATCGTCTGCAGCGCCTCTTCAACGGAATCGTCGGCACCGATGGTGACGACCTCTGGCTGGTCGGCAAGGTCGATGACCTTCACGGTGTTGGGGTCCTTGCCCTCGGCGACGACCTTCACCGCGACGTCGCGGTCGGTGATCATCCCCTTCAGGCGGTTGTCCTCACCGCAGATGGGCAGCGCCCCCACCCCGAGGTCGCGCATCTTGCGCGCGGCGTCGGTGATGGTGTCGTCGTGCTGGGCGCACTCGGCGCCCCCGGTCATGACCTCGCGTGCAGTCCGTGGCATGCAACTCCCCTCTCGTCTTGGGCTGGGACTTCGGGTGGACCTACTTGTGCAGCGCGTCCGGCACGTAGCGGCCGACGATGCCCTTGGCGACCTCGGTCGGGCGCTGCTGCTCACCCATGCGGGCGTTGAGCACCAGCAGGCCGCCGGTCAGCGCGGGGATGGCCCACTGCAGAATCTTCAGCTGCTTCTGCGCCTGCGCGGCCTCGTCGGAGGTCTGCGCCGTCGGGGTGGTCGCGTCGGCGACCGGAAGCCCGTCCTGGCCGAAGGCGCCCTGCGCCTCCTTGGCCTCGGCCTCCATCACCTTCTGGCCGAGCACCCGGCTGTAGGCGGTGGCACCGAGCGCGGCGGCAGTCAGGCCCGCCTTGATCGCGCTGGCGGTGCCGACGCCCCGCTGGCCGGCGAGACGGCCCTTGTTGCCGGTCGTGATCTTGGCGCCACCGAGCAGGTGCGCCGCGATCGCGGCGGCGTTCACCGGCGTCCAGCGGCCCCAGCCGGCGTTGGCGACGCGGGCGCGGTCGGTCGGGTCGGTGACCTCGTCACTCGCGCCGTTCAGGCCCACGGCCCCGAACAGGGAGCCGCCGAACCAGGCGGCGAGGCCGACGTCGTGCAGGGTGCGGGCAAGCGTGTTGGTCTGGCTCATGAGTCTTCTGATCTCCTCGGGATGCGTGCGCGGTACGAACCTCATGCCCGAGGTGCTGCCGTGACTAACCCGGCGATCGTGACTTTTGCCATAACTGCCGCTCGCGCCCGCGGTGCCCGCGGATGCGGGTGCCCCTACGACCAGTTGCGCGTTCCGAGTCCCTCGCCGCAGTAGCGCTGGGCGCACACCTTGATCCGCTGCCATCGCCACGAGCCGTCGCCGGCGAAGTGGACGAACACGCGCCGCGTCGAGGGATCGACCCAGTAGCGCCCGCCTTCGGACAGCTCCTTGGCCGAGGACGCCTTGCGCAGGGTGCGGGCCCACTCGCCCCATCCCTCGTACACGTGCAGAGCGTCGTGCGACCACCCGACGCCGAGGTCGATGGCGCCCTTCTGGTCGTTGGCCATGACCAGCTCGAAGTTCGCCGGCGTCTTGCGGCCCAGCCGCAGGTGATAGCGACGGCCGAGCAGCACGGTCGCTTGGCTCTGGGGGCGGTCCGACCAGCTGGGGTCGGACAGGGCGTGGGTGCGCGCCCCGTCGCCACGGACCACCACGGTCGGGCCGAGCTTCTCGCGCGAGCCGCTCTGGTCCTGCACACGCACCATGGCGATGCGCCGGCCCGACGGGCACCGGTGCGCGCCCAGGGTCCGCACCCGGCGGCAGCTGCCGTCCAGCAGCAGCGGGTTGGACGCGACGATGGTCGATCGTCGCCCGGTACCCGCCACGGAACCGTCCGCGTCGGCCAGCAGCGTCATCCCGTGACGACCCGACACCCACGGTGGCGTCATCCGAACCCGGTCGGCGTTGACGAAGCGGACCTTGGCGAACCGCGGCACGGTGGTCATGTCCTCGACGATGGGGCCGATGCCGACGCCGTGGCGCCACTCCTCAGGCTTGAAGTTCGCCAGCGTGACGCGTCGGACGTCGACGGTGTCGTGGTACAGCCCGATGCCCGTCATCGACCAGTGCTTGTCGGCGTTGTTGCCCGTCTTGCCGACGATGACGCTGCGGCGCAGCGCGGCATCGCGGCCAAGGAACCCGACGTTGTTCTCGGCCAGGCGAGCACCACGGATCATCGTGTTGTGCTCGGCCCACACACCAAAGCCGGTGTTCTTGTAGGCGACCAGGCCCTTGAACACCGCCCGCGCCTCGGGGCGGTAGTCCTCGATCAGCAGGCCCGTGCCCGAGCGGAACCGGCCGGCGACGTTGTTGTTGGAGTGCGCGACGTTGTTGGCGAACACCCCGAACCGCGCGCGGCGCGGGGAGAAGTCACGGGTCGCCGAGAGTCCCGTCGGGTACTCCGGCAGGTCGTACCAGAACCCGTTGCCCTCCGACCCGGCGGCGGCGTTGCCGCGCACGACGTTGTCGGGGTGCTGGATCCAGAACGTCGCGGGCACGTCGTCGGTGTCCAGCAGCGCCTTGCCGGGCAGCGGCCGGCGGGTGGAAAGCCCCAGGTTGCGCAGCAGCTTCACGCCGCGTTCGACGCCGTCTTCGAAGAAGAAGCAGTGGCCGCGCGACTCGTAGCCGACGTTGTCGGCGACGGTGACGTTCCAGGTGCCGTGGACGGTCAGGCACCGGCTGTGGTTGGCGCGGAACACCGACGACACCACGTAGTTGCCCGGTGCTGAGCCCATCATGTGGAAGTGGAACGGATAGCGGGCCAGCCGTCCGGCCTGCCCCATGCGGACGAACTCGACGTTGCTGACCCGGCCGACCGACCCTGCCATGACCATCGCGTGGCCGCCGATGCCCGTCGTCGCCGACGAGTCCGGACCGCGCACCACCAGGTTGCGGGTCAGCAGGCCGACCTCGGCCCGCTGGGGGATCCGCCGCCCCGCGATCCGCTGCGTACGCCCCCAGTGGGTGTGCCGCAGCGGGCGGTCAAGCGTGACCACCCGACCGTCGACGGCGGCAACCATCCGCTCCTCGGCGTGGTCGGGAGTGTTGTCGGTCGACGCGACGACGATGCGGTCGCCGGCGCGCCACCCCTTGGTCGACTGCACGGTGATCCGCCGCGCCCCCGCCGGCGCGTTGCGTGCCAGCCGCGACCACGCGACCGGCCGGCGGGCACCGTGCAGGTCGATGACGCCCCCACCCATGGCGGCCATCACCTGCGAGCCCATTCCCATGACGTTGGCGTCCGGGTCGCCGTCCAGCACGATCTCCGAACGGGCGGTGTGCGGTGCCGACCGCGTGCCCACCTGCAGCCGTCCGTGGACCATGATCCATCCGGTGTGCAGCCGCAGCGGCTTGTTCGCGAACCGCAGCGTCCCGTCGACGTTCAGGCCGGCGAGCTTGGGCGGCGACACATCGAGCACCACGGTCTTTCCCGCAGGGATGGTGACGGTGGCCCCGGCCTTTGGGACGGCGCCGCCCCACGTCGCCGGGTTCGACCAGCGCTGGGCGGTGGACGCCTGAGCGGGCTGCACCGCGACGGTCAGCGAGACGACCAGCGCGACGGCGGCCAGGACGGCGGCGGGCATGACAAGACGTTCCAGCTTTGGCACGGCGGCGTTACCCCACGAGTCGGCGACCAGGCTCGGCGGATGCGAGCGCTACCCGTCGTCTCGACCGATTCGTCGTTTTCTTGAAGTGGGTCAGCCGTCGACCATGACCAGACCGTCGATGATCGCCGCCAGGGCCTCTGCCTGCTGCTCGCCGTCGCCTTCGATGCTGACCGCATACACCACCCCGTCGTTGTGCCACGTCACGACGACGTGACCCTCGTGCGGGAACCCCCCGAACGCGCCCAGCCACTGCCGTTCACTGGCGGAGCACACCCGCCAGCGCTCGGGGTCCGGACGGCGAGCCCAGGGCACGAGACGCATCTGGTCGTGGCAGGGCCGCAGCTCCGACGGGCCGAGGAGGGGGACCGCGGTGACCACCACATGTGCGTCGCAGTCGGTGCACCACTCCGGCGGGAGCGGGAAGCCGCGGGCCTCGATGACGACACCGTCGAGGTAACGGCACCGCCCCGGCCCGCACACCGGTCCATAGCCCGGAGACGGCAGCCGGCGCGGACAGGGCACCGCGAAGCCCGCGTCGCGCGCCACATCGCGACACTGCTGCAACGTCGGCGCGTGCGCATCGACGACGTACAGGCCGCCCGCGGCCACGACACCCTCCGGCGGGTCGGCGAGGCGGAAGCCGTCGGCCTCTGCCCGAGCGGTGTCGGCGTAACACGCCTGCGGCCGGACGTGGAAGCGCTCCCCCGGCGGGTAGTGGGTCGGGTAGTACCGGCCGTCGGGATAGGCGGCGACCGGTGTGGCGTTGGAGCAGTACCAGCGATCACCGGTGGCGCGGGGTGGCTCGACCACCGTCTGGGGTCCCTCGGTCACCGTCTCGACGAGGTCGTGGTCGCGTTCGACCGTCAGGCCCTGATCCCGCAGCGCCGACCAGACGCCGAGGCCGAGCACCGCCGCCGCGAGCGCAACCGTCCCCAGGCGTCGCCAGGCCAGGCCCTGGCTGCGTCCACCCTCCCACTGCTGCGTCACATGACCAGTGTGCGCTCGCCATTGCCCTGCAGCAGTCCGGCGTGCAAGGCTGTCCTGCAGTCCTGACACGGGGGAGGGGTCATGGTCCTGTCGGCGTCTCGGCGGATCTTCCTGGTGGTGGCCGCGGCCACCCTGCTCATCGCGCTGCTGCCCGCGCCGCCAACCGGTGCGCTGCCCGTGGCGGACAACGCGGCGGCCTACCAGCTGTGCGGCCGGGTCTTTCCGGACCCGCACGCGCACTGGCCGGGCCCGCAGCTGCCCACCCGCTCGCCGTGGGCGAAGGGCAACGTGGCTTGTCCGTCGGTGGACTTCCTGGGCTGGGAGGAGACCCTGTCGGGACTGCAGTTCCTGGCAAGCGACGAGATGTTCGGCGACTTCGTCGAGGTCTACGACCTGTCCGACGGCACCGGCCCGTTCGCCCAGGTGCTCGACCTGGCCGACGGCGAGGGCATGACCGCGGGGCTGCCCACCGAGGACCTGCAGCGTGAGAAGGTGCCGCTGTACATGGTGCGGGTGACCGACGAGGAGGACACCGCAACGCCCATCGCCGAGCGCCAGCACTTCGCGTACGCGCTGTCGATCCACGGCATCGAGCGCGCCGGCGTCGAGGGGGGCATCCGCGCGATCGAGGACCTGGCGACCTGGGCGTCATGCGAGAAGCACGGCGAGGGCTCGCCCGCCAACTGCGCGCAGGAAAACGCCGGACCCGACAACCCGCACCCAATTCTGGAGACGGTGCCGGAGGAGTCGACGACCGCCGGCGAGGCGCTGAAGCAGCAGTCGGTGTGGTTCATGCTCAACAACCCCGACGGATGGCGCCGCGGCGACAAGCAGGAAGGCGGGTTCTTCTACCAGCGCTACAACGGCAACGGTGTCGACATGAACCGCGACTGGCCGACGAAGGGCTACACCTTCCGGCCCTACACCCCGTGGTCGGAGCCTGAGACCCGTTCGATGGGCAAGGCGCTCAAGAGCATCAAGGACAAGTGGACCGGGGGCATCGACCTGCACGGCCAGCTGATCGACCGCGCGTTCTCGTTCACGCTGATCGGTGGCAGCGAGCGGCCGTTCGACAAGGACCGGCGGGTGTTGCAGTTCACCAAGGGGGCGTGGGCCGACGCCGAGGAGCGCCTGGCGTGGAGCCCGCTGATCAAGCCCAACGACGCCCCGCCCCAGCCGGAGGACCCCCGGATGTACGGGGTGCAGTGGGGCACGATCTGGGACACCATCGACTACACGGTCACCGGCGCGCTGGGCGACTGGATGGACTCGCCGCTGGGCCTGGACGCCGACGGCATCGACAACGAGATGTCGCTGTCGCACCTGTCCAACTGCGGGGTGGGCACCTGCTACATCCCCGACGCCGAGCAGCTGCACGTCGACGGCAACAAGTCACTGATCTACGCGCAGATGCACTACTCGCTGGTGCCCGAGGACACGACCTTCCGCTTCCGCGGTCGCGCGGCGTACCTGCACAACCCGAACCGCATCACCCATGCCGGTTCGGACACCGGCACGCCGCCGGCGTTCACCGACCTGCCGCAGCAGGATCCCATCGAGTTCACGATCAACCACACGGGCGGCGAGACCACCGAGGAGTTCGACGTCCTCGGCCCGCGTGACGGCGTCTACAACGGCGGCATCCGCGCCGAGGTCACGTGGAACAACGTGGCGGGCGTGTCACTCGGCTCGCTCAATGAGATCGCTGTGGACATGTACCGGTCCGACGAGGAGGACCCGGACCGGGGCGAGCAGGACGACGCTGCCTGGCAAACCCAGAACAGCTACTTCAACCAATCGTTCGTGTACGCCCAGAGCGGGGCGCAGCTCGACGTCAACTCCCCGTCCCCCGGCCGCTATCGCATCCGTGTCAACGGCGACTCGCCCTCGCAGTTCAACGTTCGGATCGAGTTCGTCGAGGAGCAGGCGTGGCCCGACCCGGGCCAGCTGCCGTACGACGTGTCGAACATGGACTTCTTCACGATGCTGCGCCGGCACACCACCGCGCCGGGCAAGCTGACCCGGATGCCGGTCGACGACGCCCTCGCCGGCACAGCGGACCTGGACGACTACGACACGCTCGTGGTGACCGACGACGCGTTCCTGCCGGGATACCGGGAGGCGGTGGCCGGCACGCCGGCGCAGGAGCCGGAGCAAGGCACGGTTGCGGTGCCCGCGCCCGGGGCCGGCGAGCGCTCCGAGGCGACCTCGGCGTTCTACGAGTTCGAGGTGACCGCCCCCCAGGCGTCGTTGGACGCGACGGTGACCTCCGCGACGGTCGTCGACCCGGATCTGTACCTGCAGCGACAGCTGGCCAACGGCTCCTGGAGCGGTGACGTCGCCAGCGGCGAGACGGGGCGCACGCAGCTGGAGACGCTGCACTACGCGCGTCCCGCACCTGGTCGGTACCGGTTGGAGATCCACAACTGGGCAGGCGCACCCGGCCCTGCCGACGTGGAGATCGCGTTCGAGGGCGTGGAGGCGGTGACCAACCCCAGCGAGTACACCGACGCCGATCG
>DATLGM010000013.1:0-3051 GCA_035540515.1 Egibacteraceae bacterium
CGACGGACTTGCCGCGCACGTCGATGGTCACGGCGTCGCCGGCGGCGACCTCCGGCGACAGGTAGGCCAGCGCCACCCCGACCTTCAGCGTCGGGCTGAACGTGCCGCTGGTCGTCTCGCCGACGACCTCGTCGCCGCGTCGAACGGTGCAGTGAGCCCGCGGGATGCCACGCCCCGTCACGCGCAGGCCCCACAGGCGGCGGCTGGGACCGGCGTTTTTGGCGCGCAGGTACGCGTCGCGACCGGTGAACTCGCCGGCGTCGGGCTTGACCGCCCAGGTCAGCCCCGCCTCGACCGGCGAGGTCGCCGGCGAGATGTCCTGGCCGTGCAGCGGGTACCCCATCTCCAGGCGCAACGTGTCACGCGCCCCCAGGCCGACCGGGGTGGCCCCGGCTTCCAGCAGGTCGTCCCAGCGCGAGGGGGCGGCCTCGGCGGGCAGGAACAGCTCGAAGCCGAGCTCCCCCGTGTAGCCGGAGCGGGCCAGCACGCCGGCGTCGGGCGGCGGGCCGTCGTCGGCGCCCCCGGTGGCGCTCGAACCGCCGGCCGGCGCCGGCAGGACACGGCAGTCCAGGTAGCCCATGTCGTGCACGGGCACCGCCAGCGCCGTGACGAGGTCCGCCGCCGCCGGTCCCTGCACGGCGATGCAGGCCATGTCGGCCTTGACGTCGCGGACCTGGCAGTCCTCGGCCACAGACTCCACGGCCTCGCGCACCGCCGCCGCGTTGGCGGCGTTGGGCACCACGAAGAAGCCCCACTCCAGGTGGTACACGAGCAGGTCGTCGACGATCCCGCCGTCGTCGTTCAGGCACAGCGTGTAGTGCGCCCTTCCGACGCGCAGCGCCGAGACGTCGTTGGTGAACGCCCGCTGCAGCGCGGCCTCGGCGCCCCGCCCGACGACGGTGAACGTGCCGAGGTGGGACAGGTCGAACATGCCACCGCCGGTGCGGACCGCGGTGTGCTCGGCCACGACGCTGCCGTAGTGCAGGGGCATCTCCCAGCCGGCGAAGTCGGTGGTCGTCGCCCCCAACTGCCGGTGACGGTCGTCCAGCGGCGACTGCTGCGGCATCTGCTTCGAACCTCCCGAACGTGGCAACAACCGGCACAAACGCGCCGGAGCCTATCCCGGCAGCGCCCCGCGGACCCGCGGCTAGGATGCGATCAACGACCACACAGGAGCGACCGGCGATGGCTGACACCTACGACATGATCGTGCTGGGAGGCGGCACCGGGGGGTACTCCTGCGCGTTGCGCGCGGCAGACCTCGGCATGAGCGTCGCGTTGGTCGAGAAGGACAAGGTCGGAGGCACGTGCCTGCACTGGGGTTGCATCCCCACCAAGGCGCTGCTGCAGGCCGCCGAGGTCGCAGAGCATGCGCAGACGGCTGGCGACTACGGGGTGAAGGCGACGTACGACGGCGTCGACATGGAGGCGGTGCTGTCGTTCAAGCAGCGCATCGTCGACACCAACTGGAAGGGCTTGCAGGGCTCGTTGAAGAAGCGGGGCGTGGACACCATCCACGGCACCGGCCACCTCAAGGACGCCAGGACGCTCGTCGTGCAGACCGACGAGGGAGAGCGCACCATCACCGCCGAGAAGGCGCTGGTGCTCGCCACCGGTTCCAAGCCGCGGGGGCTCCCGATCGAGGGCGCGGAGATCGACGGCGAGAAGGTCATCACGTCCGACCACGCGCTGTTCTTGGACCGGGTCCCGCAACGGCCGATCGTGGTGGGAGCCAGCGCCGTCGGCATGGAGTTCGCGTCGGTGTGGCGCGCCTACGGAGCCGAGGAGGTCACCGTCGTCGAGGCGCTGCCCAACGTCGTGCCCATGGAGGACGTGGACACGCAGAAGGCGCTGGCCAAGGACGTCAAGAAGCACGGGATGAAGCTGCACGTCGGCGCCAAGATGACCGGGGTCGAGAAGGGCGCCGACGGGATCCGGGTGACGCTCGAAGGCGACACCCAGATCGAGGGCGACGTCTTGATGCTGGCGACAGGACGCGGGCCCGTCACGGCCGACATGGGCTTCGAAGACGCCGGCGCCAACCTCGACCGCGGTTTCGTCACCGTTGACGAGTACTGCCGCGTCGGACCAGACGGGCTGTACGCCATCGGTGACATCATCCCGACGCTGGGCCTGGCCCACGCGTCGTTCGCCGAGGGCTTCCTCGTCGCCGAGCAGGTCGCCGGCCATCAGGTCGTCCCCATCGACTACGCGGGCATCCCGAAGGTCTACTACTGCCACCCCGAGATCGGTGCCGTCGGCTACACCGAGCAGCAGGTGCAGGACATGGGCGTCGAGTACGACAAGCAGATGTTCCCGTTCAGCCACAACGGCCGCGCCATGATGATGAAGGGCTCCGGGCACGTGAAGGTGCTGGCGAAGAAGGACAACGGACGCGTCCTGGGCATCCACATCGTCGGCCCGCGCGCAACCGACCTGATCGCCGAGGGGCAGCTGATCTACAACTGGGAGGCGCTGCCGACCGACGTCGCGCAGTTCATCCACGCGCACCCGACGCTGACCGAGGCGGTCGGCGAGGCGCATCTCGCCCTGGCCGGTCGACCGCTGCACGGCTGATCCGTGGCCGACACCCCCCGCAGACGGCGCAACGCGCCACAGGCCGAGGACGCCGGCCGCCGGCGGCGGCGCGGCGGTCCCCCGCCGGAGTCCGCGCGGCGACGCCGGCGCGGCAACTCCGCGGATTCATCACCGCCTCCACCGGATAGACCTGCAGAAGACACCGCGGCCTCGTCCCAAGGCTCGACAAGGAGCACGCCCGTGGCAACCGAAGTCACCCTTCCCCAGCTCGGTGAGAGCGTCACCGAGGGCACCATCACCGCCTGGCTCGTCGAGGTCGGCGACACCGTCGAGGCCGACCAGCCGCTGTTCGAGCTCAGCTCCGACAAGATCGACACGGAGGTGCCGGCACCCACCTCTGGTGTGCTGACCGAGATCAAGGTGCAGGTCGACGAGACCGTGGACGTCGGGACGGTCGTCGCGCTCATCGGCGACGCGAGCGAGGCCGGCGGGGACAGCGGCGGCGACGACGAC
>DATLGM010000014.1:0-7022 GCA_035540515.1 Egibacteraceae bacterium
CCGAGGATGCCGAAGATCCCCAGCAGCGCCCAGGCATACAGGCCGATGCGGATGACAGGCCGGCGCAGCACGTCCTGGGCCTGACTGGGCGGGACGGTGACGTGGACGACCGGCGCGGGCGGTGGCGCAGGCGGCTTGAACAGGCTCGGCATGGCGCGGCACTACCCCCGGACGACGGTCAGTACCCCGCGATTCTGCGCCCCAGTACGGCGCGGACCGCGGAGGCGCCGCGGCGCGACTACGGCCGCAGGCCGCGCCCCTTGGGCCCCAGCGGCTGCGTCGCCAGGACGGCATAGGCGTCGTGGACCCACGCGCACAGCGCCGGGCGGGTGTCGGCCGGGTCGATGATGTCCTCGACCAGGAACGCCTCGGCGGTGCGGAACGGGGACCGCACAGCCTCCAGGCGCTCGGCGATCTGCGCCTTGAGGGCCTCGGCGTCCGGGGCGCCGGCGAGCAACCGCTTGAACGCGACCTCCAGGCCACCCTCGATGGGCAGTGACCCCCAGTCACCGCTGGGCCACGCCACCCGGAAGCCGGGGCGCGCGTGGTTGCGGTGGCCCGCGCCGGCGACCCCGAAGACCCGTCGCACGATGACGCTGGCCCATGGGACGGTCGCCTGGTACACGGCCGCCAGCGCCCGGGCGCCGTGGCGGATGGTGCCGGCACGCTCGGCCTGGCTGCCGATGACGAAGCCGGGCTGGTCGACGAGATGCACGACCGGCAGGTGGAAGGTGTCGGCGAGGTCGACGAAGCGGGTGAGGTAGTCGGCGTCGCGGGCCGTCATGCCGCCGCCGTACACGTGGGGGTCCTCGGCCAGGATCGCCACGGCATGGCCGTCCAGGCGCGCCAGGGCGGTGATCACCGAGGACCGCCGCTCGGGGCCGATCTCGAAGACGCTGCCGGTGTCGCACACCGAGCGGAGCAGCACGCGCATGTCGTAGGGGTGCCGGCGGTTGCGGGGCACGAGGTCGCGCAGGCCCGGGTCGACGCGCCCGGGGTCGTCGGCCGGCGCCTGTGCCGGGGGCAGGCGCCAGGCGTTGGCGGGCAGGTAGGACAGGAAGTCGCGCAGCTGGTCGAACGCGTCGGCCTCGTCGTCGGCGACGTTGTCGACCGCACCGGACGCGACGGCGACGCGCCATCCGCCCAGTGACTCCTTGTCGACGACCTCGCCCATGCCGGCCTCGACCACCGCCGGTCCAGCGACGAACACCTGGGCGAGGTCGCGCACCATGACCGAGAAGTGGCTGGACACCAGCCGCGCCGCACCCAGACCGGCGACGGGTCCCAGGCCGGCCGCGGCAACGGGCACGGCCGACAGGTTCTGGGTCACGTGGTCCCAGCCGGGGTTGAACGGGACGTAGGTCCGCCCGAAGTCCTCCAACGACTTCACGCTGCCCCCGCCGCCGGTCCCGTCGACCAGGCGGACCAGCGGAACCCGCAGCTCCCCGGCCAGCTGCTCGGCGTGGACCTGTTTGGCCACGATCGACGCGTCCGCCGCACCTCCGCGCACGGTGAAGTCGTCGGCAGCGACCACGACCCGACGCCCCTCGACCCGTCCCGTGCCGGTCACGAGGTTGGCAGGCGTGAACGCCGTGAGGTCGCCGTGCTCGTCGTACTCGGCGGCGCCGGTCAGTGCACCCACCTCGCGGAACGAGCCGTCGTCCAGGAAGGTCTCGAGTCGCTCGCGGACGGTGAGGCGGCCGGTGGCGTGCTGACGCGCGACGTTGTCGGCGCCGCCCATCTGCGCGGCCAGGTGCAAGCGGTGCTGCAGCTCGTCGAGCTCGGGCTCCCACGTCATGGCCGCATCATGGCGGTCTCGCCGCCGGCGAGTGCGAACAGGTGCCGCCCGTTCCACACCAGATCCGCCCAGCGACCGCCCACGGGGGGCGCCTCGACGGTCGTCCAGCCCAGCCCGCGGGGGTCCAGCACCGCCATGTGACCGTCCACGGGCGAGAACGCCGTCAGCCCTCCGACGGCCCACTCCAGCGTGACACCGTCGCCGTGCACCGGCGCGTCACCGTGCGGCAGCCAACCGTCGATCCACGCCCGTCCCAGCGATGCGGTGCGGCCCTGCTGGTCGATGACCACCATGCGGCGGTCCGCCCATGTGACGGCGAACGGCCCCCACATCCCCTCCAGTGGGGGCATCCGCTCCCACCGACGCCGGCGGGAGTCCCAGGTGGCGCCTCGGCCTGGTGCGTTCGCATCACCGCCGAACATCCACAGCCGTGTGCCGGACCACATCAGCACCGGCGGTGTGCGGCCGGGGCTGATCGGCGGGCGTGGCAGCCGCTCCCAGCGGTCGGCCCCGGGGTCGTACTCCGCCACGACGGTCCGGCCACCCCGTTGCGCCGCCGCGTACAGCCGCCGCCCGCTGTAGGCGGCCGCCTCGGTGACGACCGGGATCGGGGCGTCGGCGATGCGAGCCCAGGTGCGGGTCACCGGGTCGTAGGCGGCGCCGTCCCGCCGGGCCGGACCTGGGGGCGTCAGTGGTCCCGTCGGGGGGCCGGACGGGTCGACCGGCGACTGGTCGTAGCCGCCGACCACCAGCATCCGGTCACCGGTCCACGCAGCGGCATGACGGTGACGACCGGAGATCGGCGCCGCGGGCATCGTCTCCCACAACCCCAGATCAGGGTGGTAGGCCGCGCCCGCTTCGATGACCTCGCCGCGCTCCCCGCCCCACACCAGCAGTTGCTGGCCCTCGGTCAGCCAGCCGCTCCACACCGCCGACGTGCCGTTGCCCGTCGGCGCCGGCCCGGCCGCCACGCGCTCCCAGCGCGTCGGCGGGGTCCACGTCGTCCCGCGGTTTCTTGCGCCGGGAGGCAGCCCGGGGTGCCACAGCAGGTAGCGGTCGCCGGCCCACAGCTGCACCGGGACGTCCCCGCCGGAGGCGCCGGCGTCCGGGACAGCGACCTCGGTCCAGGTCTTGGCGAGCAGGTCCAGCACCAGCGCATGGCCGCCGGACCACCATGACACCGCCACCATGCCGTCGCCGACCAGCCGGCGGCCGGCGGCGGGCGCGACCGGTGGGCGCGGGAGGTCGCTCCACCAGTCGGGGTAGGTCGTCTGGCGTTGTGCCCGGGGGAGGTCGAGTCGCGCGTCAGTCCCCCACGTCACGACGCCACCACCCAGCGTGGCGAACGCCGGTCGGCTGCCGGGGCGCAGCGGCGGTGACCGTTGCAGCCGCCAACGGTCACGCTGTACGTCGTAGTGCGCCGTGACAGCGGAGTCCGGCGACGCCGACCACACCAGCAGTCCGCCGGTGTCGGCAACAACCGAGACGTCGCGGTCGCCGCCACGCTGGGCCAGCGGCCCCTCGGGCAGCGGACGCCACCGGTCCGTGGCGGGGTCGTACCGGGCGCCGTCGCCCAGCGGCGTGCCATCCGTGGACCGACCGCCCCACACCACGAACACCTCGTCCACCCACACCCCGTGCGCGCCGGCGCGGGGCGTCAGTGGGGCTGCGGGCAGCTGCCGCCAGGTCCGGGTGCCAGGGTCGTAGGCCGCGCCGTCACCGAGCACCCCCTCGGCGTCCTTGCCGCCCCAGACCAGGACCTCGTCGCCGGTCCACACCACGGCGGCCGAGGTCCGCGCCCGCACCGGCGCCGGAGGGATGGTCGTCCACTCGTCGGTGGCCGGGTCGTACGCCGCCCCGTCGTTCAGGCCGGCGCCGGTCGCGGCGACCCCGCCCCAGATGATCGCTTGGTCCTCCGCCCACACCGCGATCGGGTTCCGGCGCGGCGACAGCGGCCCGCCGTCGACGGCCTTCCAGGTGCCAGGGCCCGTCGTGCGCAGCTCCGCCGCGGGCGCCGGCGGGGCCGGTGGCACGGCGTCGATGCCGATCGAATCCGCCTGATCCGACGGCAGCGCCAGGAGTCCAGCCACGACCCCGACGGCGATGAGCAGCAGCGGTTTGGCCAGCCGCGCCCACGAGCGAGCGCTGCGGTGGCCCTCCCACTGCACGTCCACGACCGTCGGCGCCCCCGCCCTCGGCATCCTGACCCGTCCCCATTGTCCACCCCGGCGCAGCGCCGTGCTGCGAGACTTCCGCGGCCGGCCCGGTACCATCGACAGCACCTTCCCCCTTACTCCGAGGTGCGTTGCGCATGGCACGACCACAGGCTGCGCCGGTGCGGACCGGCGCGCGGGACGAGTGCGGCGTCTTCGCCGTCTACGCCCGCGGGGAAGACGTCGCAAAGCTGTGCTACTACGGGCTGTACGCGCTGCAGCACCGCGGCCAGGAGTCGGCGGGCATCGCCGTGTCCAACGGCCGCAACATCCTGGTGAGCAAGGAGATGGGCCTGGTCAACCAGGTCTTCGACGAGGCGCGGCTGGCGGGCATGGACGGCCATCTGGGCGTCGCGCACGTGCGGTACTCGACGACTGGGGCGTCGACGTGGGACAACGCGCAGCCGGCGTTCAAGGTCACCCCGTCGGGCACCGGCATCGCGCTGGCGCACAACGGCAACCTCGTCAACACGGCCGAGCTGGCCCGCGGGCTGGGGCCGACCGGCGACAAGTGCAGCTCGGACTCCGAGCTGCTGGCGGCGATGATCGCCGACGACGCCGACATCTCGGTGGAGCAGGCTGTCGCCGACACGTGCCGTCGCGCCACCGGCGCCTACTCGCTGGTGGTCATGGACGAGTCCGGCATCTACGGGGCGCGGGACCCGCAGGGCTTCCGCCCGCTGGTGATCGGCCGGCTGCCGCGCGGCGGGTACGTGCTGGCCTCGGAGACCGCGGCGCTGGACATCGTCGGCGCGCACCTGTTGCGAGAGGTCGAGCCCGGTGAGCTGGTCGCCATCGACGAGCACGGGCTGCGCACACAGCGGTTTGCCGAGGCCAAGCCCGCCAACTGCCTGTTCGAGTATGTCTACATCGCGCGCCCGGACCACCGCTTCCCGGAGACGACCGTCTACAACGCCCGCCGGCGCATGGGGGCGCTGTTGGCGGGTGAGGCCCCCGTCGAGGCGGACCTCGTCATCCCCGTGCCGGACTCCGGGACGGCCGCGGCCAGCGGGTTCTCGGTGGCCAGCGGCATCCCGTACGCCGAGGGCCTGGTGAAGAACCGCTACGTCGGCCGCACGTTCATCCAGCCGTCGCAGTCGATGCGGGAGCTGGGCATCCGCCTGAAGCTCAACCCCCTGCCCGACGTCATCGACGGCAAGCGCCTGGTCGTGGTCGACGACTCGATCGTGCGCGGCAACACCTCGCGGAAGCTCGTCGCGATGCTGCGCGAGTCAGGGGCCAAAGAGGTGCACCTGCGGATCACCGCGCCACCGATCCGCAACCCCTGCTTCTACGGCATCGACATGGCCACGCGCGCCGAGCTCATCGGCTCCGGGCTGACCGTCGAGGAGATCCGGGACTTCGTCGGGGCGGACTCGCTGGCGTACCTGTCGCTGGACGCGCTGGTGTCGACGACGTTCCGTCCCAAGTCCTCGCTGTGCCGCGCCTGCTTCGACGGCGAGTACCCGCTGCCGGTTCCCGACGAGCAACTGTCGTCGGGCAAGGACGTGCTGATCCAGCTGCAGTCCTCGCGGTGACCGAACCGAACACCTACGCGGCCGCCGGCGTCGACCTGCAGGCGGCCGACGAGACCGTCGAGCGCTTGAAGTCGCACGTCGCCCGGACCGCGCGTCCGGAGGTGCTCGAGGGCATCGGCGGCTTCGGTGGGCTGTTCGCGCTGCCGCGGGGGCGCTGGCGCGAGCCGGTGCTGGTCAGCGCCACCGACGGCGTCGGCACGAAGCTGGAGCTGGCCCGGCAGCTCGGGCGCCACGACACGGTGGGCATCGATCTGGTCGCGATGGTCGTGGATGACATCGTCGTCACGGGTGCCGAGCCACTGTTCTTCCTCGACTACATTGCGGTGGGGCGGCTCGACCCGGCCCACGTCGAGCAGGTCGTCGCCGGCATCGCCGAGGGCTGCGTGCAGGCCGGTTGCGCGTTGGTCGGTGGCGAGACCGCCGAGCACCCCGGCGTCATGCCTGCCGACCAGTACGACCTCGCCGGCTTCGGCGTCGGTGTCGTCGAGCGCGACCGCATGCTCGGGGCGCATCGGGTGACCGCCGGCGACGCCGTGGTCGCCATGGCGTCGTCTGGGCTGCACAGCAACGGATACTCCCTGGCGCGGCGCATCGTCGACGGCGTGGACCTGGCAGACGACCACGGCCTGCGAGTGCAGACCCTGGGCGACGCGCTCCTGCGTCCGACGACGATCTACACCAAGCCGTGTCTGGCGCTGGCGGCCAGCGGACACGTCCACGCGCTGTGCCATGTCACCGGCGGCGGCATCGAGGGCAACCTCGGCCGCGTCCTGCCCGAGGGGCTGGGCGCCGTAGTCGACACCACCACCTTCACCCCGCCCGACGTCTTCGGTGTCCTGCAGCGCCTCGGCGACGTCGACCCCGCGGAGATGTGGCGGGTGTTCAACATGGGCGCCGGCATGCTCGCGGTGGTTCCCGACGGCCGCGCCGCCGTGGACTTGCTCCGAGCCGCCGACGTCGATGCGTGGCAGTGCGGCCACGTCACCGACAGACCCGGCATCCACCTCGCCGGCCTGTAGCGCCAAAGCGCTGGGAGCGGCTAGCGAGTGGTGGGCAGCCAGAATCCGCGGAGCCGACCGACCGAGGCCATGCGCTGCTCGGCGACCAGCTCGGCCGCGGCCTCGGTCGACACCCCCTGCTGCTCGGCCATGGCGAAGACCTCCAACAGGCGCACGCCGATCTGCTCCGTGCGGGCGCGGGCCCGCTCGGGGGAGTGGCCGTCGGGGTGCAGCTCGTCACCGACCTGGATCAGGCCGCCGGCGTTGATGACGTAGTCGGGGGCGTACAGGATCCCCGCCTCGGACAGGGCGTCGGCGTGACGGTCCTCCAGCAGCTGGTTGTTCGCGGCCCCGGCGACGATCCGCGCCTGGATCTCGGGCAGCGTGGCGTCGTTGATGACGCCGCCCAGCGCGTTGGGGCTGTAGACGTCGGCGTCCACCGCGTGGATCTTGTCGTTGGCGACGACCTCGGCAC
>DATLGM010000015.1:0-11505 GCA_035540515.1 Egibacteraceae bacterium
CCAGCTGTTCACCTCGGCCAAGCTCGCCCACCTCAACCTGCTGCCGCAGGGCCAGCCGGAGCGCTACACCCGTGCCGAGCGCATGGTCGAGACCATGGAGGACTACTTCGGGTCCTGCACCAACATGGGCGAGTGCGAGGCGGCGTGCCCCAAGGAGATCAGCATCGACTTCATCGCGATGCTCAACAAGGACTACCGTCGGGCGAAGTTCCGCGGCGGCACCCCGGAGGCGAACACGCGGTGACCTCGGAGCATCCCGAGTTCACGACGGCATCGGGCATCGAGGCCAAAGGCGTCTACGGACCGGAGGACCTCGGAGACTTCGACGCCGAGGCGCGCCTGGGCACGCCGGGGGAGTACCCCTTCACGCGCGGCGTGTACGGGACGATGTACCGCGGCCGGCCGTGGACGATGCGCCAGTACGCCGGCTTCGCCACGGCCGCCGAGTCCAATGCCCGCTACAAGTACCTGCTGAGCCAGGGCCAGACCGGTCTGTCGGTGGCCTTCGACCTGCCCACGCAGATGGGCTACGACTCCGACCACCCGGTGGCCGCCGGCGAGGTCGGCAAGGTTGGCGTCGCCATCGACAGCCTGGCCGACATGCGGCAGCTGTTCGACGGCATCCCGCTGGACGAGGTCTCGACCTCGATGACCATCAACGCCCCGGCATCGATCCTGCTGCTGCTGTACGAGCTGGTCGGCGAGGAGCAGGGCGTCGAACCGTCCAAGCTGCGCGGCACGATCCAAAACGACGTGCTCAAGGAGTACATCGCCCGCGGCACCTACATCTTCCCGCCGGCACCGTCGCTGCGGATCATCACCGACACCTTCGCCTACTGCGCGGAGCGGCTGCCGAACTTCAACACCATCTCCATCTCCGGGTACCACATGGGCGAGGCCGGGGGCACGGCCGTGCAGGAGATCGCCTTCACGATCGCCAACGGCATCGCCTATGTGGAGGCGGCGGTGGCCGCAGGGCTGGACGTCGACCGGTTCGCGCCGCGCCTGTCGTTCTTCTGGGTGGCGCGGTCGTCGCTGTTGGAGGAAGTCGCGAAGTTCCGGGCCGCCCGGCGAATGTGGGCGCGGATCATGCGCGAGCGCTTCGGGGCGACCAACCCGAAGGCGCAGATGCTGCGGTTCCACACCCAGACCGCCGGGGTCCAGCTCACCGCCCAGCAGGCCGAGGTCAACCTCGTCCGCGTCACGATCCAGGCTCTGGCTGCCACGCTCGGCGGGACCCAGTCGCTGCACGCCAACGCCTTCGACGAGGCGCTGGCGCTGCCGTCTGAGAAGGCGGCGCGGCTGGCGCTGCGCACGCAACAGGTGATCGCCCACGAGACCGACGTCCGGCTGACCGCCGACCCCCTCGGCGGCTCCTGGTTCATCGAGTCGCTGACCGACGAGATCGAGCGGCAGGCGTTGCACTACCTCGACCGCATCGAGGAGATGGGCGGCGCGGTCCACGCGATCGAGCAGGGTTTCCAGAAGAACGAGATCGAGCACAGCGCGTACACCCTCGCCCAGCAGATCGAGACCGGTGAGCAGATCGTCGTCGGGGTCAACCGCTACCAGATCGACGAGGACATCCAGCCCGACCTGCAGCGCGTCGACGACGCCGTTCGCGACGGCCAGGTCTCCCAGCTCGAGCGGATCCGCGCCGAGCGGGACGCCGGCGCCGTCGCCGACGCGCTCGACGCGGTCGCAAAGGCCGCCGCCGGCAGTGACAACCTCCTGCCGGTCATGAAGGAGGCACTGCGCCGCATGGTAACGGTCGGCGAGGTCTGCGACGCGCTACGCGGCGTCTTCGGCCAGCACCGCCCCGCCGACGCCTTCTAACTGGCGCTAGCGCCGGCGGACCGCCTGTACCAGGTTCGCGATCACGCCGATACCCGCACCCACGGCCGCAAGGATCAGCAGCACCCGCACCACGGTGGCCCATCCCGGGTGCTGCCCGAAGTCGAACGGGAAGACGTCGAGGACGCGCAGCGTCACGACCAGGGCGAGGGCGGCATTGACGGCGTCACCGAGCCGCCGTAGGGCACGAGGGTCGTACGCCAGCAGCACGGCGTTGATCAGCAGCCCCACCAGCACGGAGACGGTGAACAGCCCGACCACCTGCCCGGCCGCGTCGGTCACGAAGGGCACCGCACGCCACCCTGGTGAGACGAGGACCAGCCACAGGATGAGGAGCTGGATGCCCGACCCCAGCAGATAGCCGAAGATGCGGGCGCCCCGCCCGGGTCCCGGCTTCGTCGCGTGAGCCGGCGTCGCGGTCTGTGTCGTTGTCATGTCAGTGCACCGCCTACTAGCCGCCGGTGATTCGCACCCCACCGTCATGGTCCACCCGCGCCGGCGGGCGTGGCAGGGCCGGGCGGCCTTGCGGGAGCAGGCCCTGCGGACTGTTCAGCGATGCGGTAGCCCGGTTATCCGGCGTAGCGCATCAGTGAGCGGCACCGGCGGTCAGCCGGCGTCTTTGTCGGCGTCCGGCATCGGGCCGATGACCGAGTAGCGCGCGCAGGCAAACGACCTGTTCTGGGCGAGCTCCTCCAGGCGCAGGTCGAGTCTGCGTGGCAGCAGAGGCGCCCCGCCGCCCAATGTCACCGGCGCGAGGTACACGATGATCTCGTCGAGCAGGCCGGCGTCGGCGAACTGGCCGGCAAGGTCGCCCCCGCCCACGACCCACAGGTCTTTGCCGCCGGCGGCAGCGGTCATCGCCTCGTGGACGGAATGGATGTCCCCGCGGGCGAACCGCACGTCCCCGTCGACCGGCGGCAGGTCCCGGCTGGTCATCACCCAGGCGGGAAGGCGGTACGGCCACGTGCCGCCTTCATGCTGCAGGATCCACTCGTACGTCGTGGAGCCCATCACCGCGGCACCGATGCGGGCGGAGAACTCGGCGTAGTTCAGCGGTCCAGATTCGTCCTGGTCCTGGCGGAACAGCCACTCCAGCGAGTGCTGCTCGTCGGCGATGAACCCGTCGAGGCTGGTGGCGGTGTAGTAGGTCGTGACGCTCACGCCGTCTCCCCCCGCTGGGCGCGCAGCCACAGGATCGGGTCGCCGTCTATGACCTCGCGTCCCGCAGCGGTCAGCATCCGCCGTGCCAGCTGGCGCCGGTGCGCGGCGTAGGTCAGGACGTGGGCGATGACGCTGCTCATCACGAAGCTCTCCGGGGGGTCGCACAGCGCGTCGATCAGGCGGTCGTTCCAGGCCCCGCGACGTTCGATGTCGCGGACGGTCTGCAGCCATCGCGGCGCGACGTCGTCGTGGCGGTCGAGCAGCTGCCGGGCGTCAGGGGCGTCGTGACGTGGTGGGAGGTCGAGTCCGTCGATCGCGGCCAGCCAGACCTCCTTGGTGTAGACCAGGTGCTCGAGCACCGCGGCGATGGACTCCTCCGGGCCGTCCCACGACAGCACGGTCAGGCCCGGCTCGCGAATGGCGCCGAGCTCCTCGGCCGGCAGCCCCTTGGCGACCTCCAAGAGCGTCCGGGAGTCGTCGAGGTCATGGGCGACCATCTGCCCGACCAGCGGGTTCATCGGTTGCTCCTCGGCCTGCACCCACAGCGACATCGGTGGGTGGAAGTGGATGCCGTTGGGCGCCGGCAGCCAGTGGCTCCCGGCTGCGGGGCTGGACGGGGCACGGCCGAACGCGCGGGTGAACGCGCGGCTGAACCCCTCCACCGACTCGTAGCCGGCGGCCCGGGCCGCGTCCGTCACTGAGGTGCCGTGCGCCAGCTGCCAGGCGGCGCGTTCGAGCAGCACCCGCCGGCGCATCGCCACCGGTGGCTCTCCCGTCGCGCGCGACAGCAGCCGGCTGAAGTGAAACGGCGAGGCAAAGGCGCCCTCAGCCATGTCGTCGAGCCGGCGGCGGGTGTCGCCGACCGGCGCTTCGGTGTCGTGCAACACGGCGTCGAGCAGCTCTCGCAAGCGGTCACGTCCGGGTCCGGCCATGCGGGCAGTCTCGCCGTGCACGCGCGCAACCGCTTGACCGTTCTTGCGCTCCTCAGCGGGGCATCGCGTCGGCGGGCAGCGATCCGCCGGCGACCAGCGCCTCGGCGGCGTCGCGCAGCGCGTTGAGCGCTGCGTACTGCGTGAACGGGCCCGTCGAGACGCGTGCGACGCCCAGGTCCTGCAGCTCGCTGACCGGCGGTGTGACGCCCGGTACAGCGATCAGGCTGACGGTGCGCTCGCCCAGCTCGCCGACAAGGACCTCGATCTCGTCGCGGGTCATCACCCCGGGCACGAACACCACCGGAGCGCCGGCGTCCAGGAAGGCCTGACCGCGCCGGACAGCCTCGCGCATCAGCTCCTTGCGGTCCGACCCCTTCTGGCGGAGCACGAACACGTCCGTGCGGGCGTTGAGGACGAAATCGATGCCGGCGTCGCGGCCCGCGGCCAGCACCGCCTCGACCGCTGCCACGGCCTCGTCCAGCGGTTTCATGCGGTCCTCGAGGTTGCCACCGACCGCGCCGGCGGCGATCACCCGTCGCGCCGTCCCTCCCGGGTCGCCATAGCCCGCCTCGAAGTCCATCGACACCGGCAGGTCGACGGCCTGGGTGATCCGCTCGACCATCTCCAGGTGCAGGTCGAGCGGGATGTTCTCACCGTCGTCATAGCCCAGCGCCCCGGCGATGGCGTGACTGGCGGTCGCCAGCGCCCGGACGCCGGCGACACTCGCAACCACCCGCGCCGATGCGACATCCCACACGTTGGGCAACGTCAGGATCTCCGGCGCGGTGTGCAGCCCCAACAGAGTCTCGGCTCGCGCCCGCAGGTCCCTCATCGCGTGACCATAGCGGCGCGGCGGCGGCACTCGCGGCACGACGACCGGTAGCCGTCGGGGAAGATCTGCACGTCCAGGCGGAAGCCGCAGACCTCGCAGAACCTCGGCGGGTCGAAGGCCAGCAGCCGTGCGCACGGCCCGTGGTCCCCGTCGGTCACCGCCCGCCCGCACGCCCCGCAGTGCGCCCCGGCCGTCGCGTTCACGGCGCACCCTCGGACGGGAACAGCACCCCCGGGTTGAACAGCTCATCCGGGTCCAGCGCCCGCTTGATCGCCCGCATGGCATCACGGTCGGCCTCGTCACGGGTCAGGTGCAGCCACGGGACCTTGAGCACCCCCACGCCGTGCTCGGCGCTGATGCTGCCGCCGTTGGCGGCGACCAGCCCGAGGATCCCCTCGTCCAGCCGTGACGGCTCGCTCGGCGCGTCGAGGACGTTGGCGTGCACGTTGCCCTCGGCCAAGTGCCCGAACATGACGATGCGGGCGCCGTGGTGGCGGCACAGCGCCTCGACGCCCCGCTCGAAGTCGGGCAACCGGCGTGGCGGGACGGCGACGTCGTACTTCAGCCCAACGTGTGCGGCCGCCATCCCCTCGGTGTGCCGTTCCCGGTACGCCCACAGCCGTTCGCGGTCAGGGCGGTCGGTGGCGACAGCGACGTCACCCACATCGTTGACGCCGTCGATCGCGGCCGCCAGCGCCGCGGCGGGGTCGGTTGCCGCGGCGCACTCGACCAGGACATAGGTGCGGTGCCGCTGGTCGAACGGAGCGGTCAGACCGGTGTGCTCGCACGTGAGCTCCAGGCCGAGGCGGTGGAACCACTCGACAGCCATAAGCGACGGCAGTGGCCGCACCGCCGCCAGCACGTCAAGGGCGACAGCAGTGGACGGCACACCGAGCAGGGCGACGACGCGGTGCGGTGCCGCCGGGTGGAGGCGCAACCGCGCCGCCGTGACGATGCCCAAGGTGCCCTCTGAGCCGGTGAGCAACCCGGGCAGGTCGTAGCCGGTGGAGTCCTTCGTCAGCCCGTGGAGCCGCCGCAGCACCCGACCGTCCGGGAGCACCGCCTCGACGCCGATGACCTGCGACCGCGTCGCGCCGTGGCGCACCACGTTGATGCCGCCGGCGTTGGTCGCGATCGTCCCGCCGACGGTCGCGGTGTCCCGCGAGGCCAGGTCGACGCCGTAGCGAAGACCCGCCGCCGCCGCGTGCTGTTGCAGCACACCGATCGTGACGCCGGCGCCGGCGGTGACCTGCGCCCCCTCGCTGTCGACGGCGTCGAGGCGGTCAAGCCGCGTCAGGCTGACGACCACCTCACCGCCGCGCGGCACGCTCCCACCCACCAGACCCGTGTTGCCGCCCTGCGGCACCACGGGGACACGGTGCTCGCGGCACGCGCGCACGGCCGCCGCGACCTGGTCGGTCGTCGCCGGCCGGACGACCGCGCGGCACTCGCCCCGCCAGCGCCCCGTCCAGTCGGTGGTGAAGGCCGCGGTGACGTCGGCCTCGGTCAGCACATGATCGGCGCCGACAGCGCCGGCGAGCGCACCGACGAGCGGGTCACTCACAGGATGCCGGTGAGCGCCTTCACGGGAACCTGCAGGTCGCGCAGCATCTGCACGTCCTCTGCCGTGGACTGCCCCAGCGTGGTGAGGTAGTTGCCGACGATCAGGCCGTTGGCGCCACCGAGGATGCCTGCTCCCTGCAGGTCGCCGAGCACGACCTCGCGGCCTCCGGCGTACCGCAGCATCGCGAACGGGATGATCAGCCGGAACAGGGCGACGCCGTGCAGGGCGACCCTGGGATCCAGCACGAGCGACGAGGCCAGCGGGGTCCCCGGTCGCGGGTTGAGGAAGTTGACCGGCACCTCGGTCGGCTCCAGCTGGCGCAGGGCCAGCGCCAGCTCGGCGCGCTGCCGCGCGGTCTCGCCCATGCCCAGGATCCCACCCGAGCACAGCTCCATGCCGGCGTCTCGGACGTACTGGCACGTGTCCCACCGCTCCTGCCAGCTGTGGGTGGTGCAGATCCGCGGAAAGAAGCTGCGGGCGGCCTCGAGGTTGTGGTTGTAGCGGACGACGCCGGCGTCGGCGATGGTCTGCGCCTGCTCCCGGGTGAGCAGGCCGGCGGAGACGGCGACCTCCAGCTGCGTCGACGACTGGATGGCCTCTGCGGCTTCCAGGATGTGCGCCATCGCCTTGTCGTCCGGGCCCTTGATGGCGAGCACCAGGCAGAACTCCGTGGCGCCCGAGGCCTGCGCGTCGCGGGCGGCCGCCAGCACCTCGTCACGGGTGAGGTAGGGCTGCGGCTTCACCGGGGTGGTGAACGCCGAGGACTGTGAGCAGAACGCGCAGTCCTCGGGGCATCCCCCCGTCTTCGACGACAGGATCGACTCCAGCGACACCTCCTCGCCGCACCAGGCCAGGCGGACTCGGTGGGCGAGGTCGAGCATCCGCGGGAGCGGGTCGTCGGCGCCGCCGACGGTGTCGGCGAGGTCGGCCAGCGCATAGGCCTGCTCCTCGGTGACGAGCTCGCGTCGGTCCAGCAGCGCCGCCTCGACGTCATCGAGCAGCTGGGCAGCGGTCACAGGCGTTCCTTTTCGTGTCGACGCGCGGAAGTCTACGGGGCAGGGTCACGGGCCCCAGACGGCGGCCGCCACCGGTCCGAGGTCGGGCAGGGCCCCGCCATCGTGGCGCGGCACCACCGCCAGGACAGGGGCGATGCGCTGCAGCTGCTCGAGGTTGGTTTGCTCGGCGATGTCGGGGTCGGGTGGGTAGCCGTTGACGACGATGCCGCTCAGGCGCAGCCCCCGGGCCCAGATGGCCTCGCACGTCAGCTGCGTGTGGTTCAGCGTGCCCAGCCCGGGACGGGCAACCACCAGCAGCGGCAGGTCCAGGTCGGCCGCGAGGTCGGCGACCGTGGTCCCGTCGGTGCCGAGCTCGACCAGCAGGCCGCCCGCCCCCTCACCAACGACGTCGTCGAGCCCGCGGAACGGATCGAGCAGCCGCGACCGGGTGACCGACTGGCCGGCGCGCGTCGCGGCGACCGCCGGCGCGAGCGACTCGCCGAAGGCAGGTCCCTGGCGGGTCGCGACGCCGGCAAGGCGCCCGACGACGCCGGCGTCGGCTTCGTCGTCATCCAGCCCGGTCTGCGCCGGTTTGACGTACGTGACGCCAGGCCGTGACCGGCACAGCAGGGCCGACACGAACGTCTTGCCCACGCCCGTGTCGGTACCGGTTACCAGCACACCCCGCACGGCCGCAGCGTAACCGCGGCCGCCGGCGGGTCAGCCCTGCTCTTCCTGCAGCTCCTGCTGGAGCTCCTGTTGACGTTCCATCTCCTGCTGGAACTCGTCTTGAAACTCCGGGTTGCCGAACAGCGTGGCGAGCCCCACCAGGATGAGGACGGCCAGGATGAGGCCGAGGGCGCCCGTGACGACGCCGGCGATCGCCATCCCCTTGCCGGGAGCGCCGCGGTTGGCGTTGCGGATGCCGATGAAGCCGGTGACCAGCGCGGCGATCGCCAGGAGCACGGCGATGATGTTGATGCCTGGGAGCCAGGACAGCACCAGAGCCACGATGCCCAGCACGAGCGCGGCGATCGCCGGTCCGTTCGAGCCCGCCGGCCGGCCTCCGTGCGGGGGCGGCGCGTATTGTCCGCCTGGTGCGGCGGCGAACGATCCTTGCGCCTCAGGGTTGTCCGCGCGCGGTGCGTCGGGGCGATTGGGATCTGACACGGTCGGCCCTTCCGTCGGGGTTGCGACGTCCGGTGGTCACCCTCCCCCGCTGGATGGGACGGGAACCGCCGGCGGTCAGGCGACGCGGAAGTCGCCCGCCTCGAGGCAGACCTTGAGCGCCTCGAGGCGCGAACGGATCTCGCGGCGCAGCAGTCGCATCGCAACCGGCATCGCGAAGGCCCCCACCAGCGCCGCAAGCCGATCATCGCTGACGACGGCGTAGTCGAAGCGGGTGGCGAGCGGGCCCAGCCGCGTGAACCGGTAGGAGCCGGAGGAGCGCACCGGACTTTGCACACTGCGCCATGCGAACCGGTGGTCGGCGACGAACTCGGTGACCTCGTTGACGGTGTCCAGCGTCAGCCCGCCGAAGCGCACCGTCGCGCGCCAGCGGCTGCCGACACCCAACGGGCCGGGATCCAGGTAGGCGGCGTCGGCCAGACCCGGAACCCAGCGCAGGTGGCTTTCGGCCGAGGTCGCGTAGGCGAACACCTCGGACACGGGCCGCCCGATGACGATCCCGCCGTCGACGCTCGGCATGCGGCGCCCTCCCCAAGTCCCTCGTCCGGCCGTCCCGTCAGCGGCCGTTGCGTGACGGTACGACGGTCCCCAAGCCATGTCGAGGGTCACGTTTGCCGTGTTGTCGCCCATTTCGGGGCGAACGCGGACACACCCTCAGGCGATTGCGCCGAGTGCTGCGGCGACGGCGCCGGCGACGCGGTCGACGTCGTCGGCGGTGTGCGCGGCGGTGGTCGTGAACCGCAGCCGCGAGGTGTCCGGCGGCACCGAGGGAGGGCGGATGGCGGTCACGTCGATCCCGGAGCCGGCCAGCTGGGCGGCGAGCGCCACGGCCCGATCAGCGGACCCCACGAGCAGCGGCACGACACACGCGGCCGGTGGCGCCACCCCCAGACGGTCCGCCAGGTCGCGCGCCGCCGCGGTGGCCTGATGCCGGCGCCAGGGCTCGGCGAGGGAGATGCGCAGCCCCGCCAGGGCGGCCCCGACGGCCGGTGGGGGCGGGGCGGTGTCGAACACGAATCCGCGAGCCCGGTTGCGCAACCACTCGCACAGGTCGTGGCGTCCCGCCACGTAGCCGCCGGCTGCCCCGAACGCCTTGGACAGGGTGCCGACCGCGACGTCGACGTCCGCCTCGGCCCCCTGGGCCGCCGCGGTCCCGCGGCCGTCCGGCCCGATCACGCCGGCGCCGTGGGCGTCGTCGACCATCAGCATCGCGCCGTGGCGGCGGGCCACGGCGGCGAGCGCCCCGACGTCCGCGGCGTCACCGTCCATCGAGAACACGCCATCGGTGACGACCAGCCGCCGGTGCGCCGGCACCTCGGCCAGCGCCTGCTCCAGCGCGGCGACGTCGTTGTGGGGATAGACGCGAACCGCGGCACCCGACAGCCGGCAGCCGTCGACGATCGACGCGTGGTTCAGCTCGTCGGAGAACACGGCGTCACTGCGCCCCACCAACGCGGGGATGGTGCCGGCATTGGCGAGATAGCCCGACGAGAACACCACAGCGTCCTGCGTGCCCTTCCAGGCGGCGATGTGCTGTTCGAGCTCACGGTGCAGGACGGTGCCGCCCGTGATCAGCCGAGACGCACCCGAACCGGCACCCCACCGGTGCGCCGCCTCGGCGGCGGCTTCGGCGACCCGGGGGTCGCCGGCGAGGTCCAGGTAGTCGTTGGACGCGAAGCTGCGGCGGCCGTCGACGATTGCGCCCGTCCGCTCGCCGCGATGGCGCAACCGCCGGCGCAACCCCTCTGCCTCGAGATGGTCCAGCGCGTCGGTGACCCAGTCCAGCGGCCCGGTCACGGCCCGGTCACCTCCCGGATGCAGCGGTCGAGGACGTCGATGAGGAACCGCAGCTCGTCGGCGGTCATGGCCAGCGCCGGCATGACGACGATCGTGTCGCCGAGCGGTCGGATGACCAGACCGTGGTCGCGGGCGGCGCGGCACACGCGGGCACCGACGCGCTGCTCGGCGGGGTAGGGGCGGCGAGTCTGGCGGTCCTCGACCAGCTCGACGCCGCACATCAGACCGCGTTGGCGGACCTCCCCGACGTGCGACAGCGACGTCAGCCGCGCGAGCTGCGTGGCCATCTCTCTCGCCAGCTCACGCGCGGCGGCCAGCGTCCCGTCGGTCTCGAACAGCGACAGGTTGGCCATCGCCGCAGCCGCAGCCAGCGGGTTGCCCGAGTAGGAGTGCCCGTGGAAGAACGTGTGGCCCTTGAACGAGTCGAAGATCTCCGTCGTCGACAGGGTCGCCGACATCGGAAGGTAGCCGCCCGTCAGCCCCTTGCCGACGGCCATGAGGTCCGGCTCGACGCCCTCGGCCTCACAGGCGAACAAGGTGCCGGTGCGACCGAACCCGGTGGCCACCTCGTCGGCGATCAGCAGGACCCCGTGGCGGCGGGCGATCTCCGCGACACGGCGCAGGTGCCCGTCCGGCGCGGTGATGATCCCCGCCGCTCCCTGGACGAGCGGCTCCACCACCACGGCCGCGACGCGGTCGCCGTCGCGCGCCAGCACGTCGTCGAGCGTGTCCGCGCACGCCAGGTCGCACGAGGGATAGCGCAACCCGAGCGGGCAGCGGTAGCAATACGGCTGCGCGAACCCCGAGGCCGGGAACAGCAGCGGTCGGTAGGTGTCGTGGAACACGTCGATCCGGCCGACCGACACCGACCCGACGGTGTCGCCGTGGTACGCACCGTCCATCGACACGAACAGCGACCGGTGGCCCTCGCCGCGGAACAGGTGGTGCGCGTACGCCATCTTCAGCGCCACCTCGACGGCGCTGGCCCCCGACTCGGAGAAGAACACCCGCTCGAGGCGACCGGGGGCCACGGCGGCCAGGCGGGCGGCCAGCTGGGCCGCCGGCGGATTGCTCAGCCCCAGGAACGTGGTGTGTGCGGCCCGGTCCAGCTGGGCGCGGATCGCGTCGTCGATCTCGCGTCGGCGGTGACCGTGGACGTTGACCCACAGCGACGCGTTGCCG
>DATLGM010000016.1:0-10219 GCA_035540515.1 Egibacteraceae bacterium
TGCTCGCGCCCGACTTCCCCCGCTGCACCGGCCCCGCCTCGGCCGCCGCGCAGTGTGGCCCGCCCCGATCAGGAGTGGCAATTTGTCCATCCGCGTGCTCATCGCCAAGCCCGGCCTCGACGGCCATGACCGCGGGGCGAAGATCGTGGCGCGGGCGCTGCGCGACGGCGGCATCGAGGTCGTGTACAGCGGGCTGCACCAGACCCCCGAGCAGATCGTCGAGGCCGCCCTGCAAGAAGACGTGCAGGCCGTCGGCATGTCGGTGCTGTCCGGCGCGCACATGACGCTGTTTCCCCGGGTCGTCGAGCTGCTCGCCGAGCGTGACGCCTCGGACATCGTGGTGTTCGGCGGCGGGATCGTCCCCCGCGAGGACATCGACGCGCTGAAGGCCAAGGGCGTCGCCGCCGTGTTCACCCCCGGCACCCGCACCACTGAGATCGTCGACTGGGTCCGCAGCAACGTGAAACCCCGCGACTGACCCGCGACCGCCGGCACCGACGGCGAACCACCGACCACCAGCATTCGTGACCCCCAGGGTCACAGCCCGTCCCGGAGGGATATTCGATGGACTTGATGGAGTACCAGGGCAAGGAGCTGTTCCGCACCCACGGGATCCCCACGACCCCGCGCGGTGAGATCGCGAAGACGCCGGAGGAGGCCCGCAGCCTGGCCGAGCGCTTTGGCGTCCCCGTGATGGTCAAGGCCCAGGTGCTGACCGGCGGGCGAGGCAAGGCCGGTGGCGTGAAGTACTGCGCGACGCCCGACGACGCCGAGGCCAACGCGCGCAACATCCTCGGCCTGGACATCAAGGGCCACGTGGTGGACCGGGTGCTCGTCGAGCCGGCCAGCGACATCGCCGAGGAGTACTACCTGTCGATCCTGCACGACCGGGTCTCCAAGGGCTACAAGGTGATCGCCTCGCCCGAAGGCGGCGTCGACATCGAGGAGACCAACCGCACCAACCCGGAGAAGGTCGCCAAGGTCGACATCGACCCGACCGTGGGCATCGACGACGCGAAGGCTCGCGAGATCCTCGCGGGGGTGGGCTTCGAGGGCGAGGCGCTGGAGGGCTCCGCCGACCTGCTGGTCAAGCTCTACCAGGGGTTCGTCGAGGCCGACGCGACCCTGTTCGAGGTCAATCCGCTGATCTCCACCCCCGACGGCCGGGTGATCGCGCTGGACTCGAAGGTGTCGCTTGACGGCAACGCGGTGTTCCGCCACCCGGACTACGACGACTTCGAGCGGCCCGGCAGCGGTGATTCGCTGGAGGAGCAGGCCAAGGCCAAGGGCCTGCAGTACGTCAAGCTCGACGGCGACATCGGGATCATGGGCAACGGCGCCGGCCTGGTGATGTCGACGCTGGACGTCGTCGACCAGGCCGGCGGCAAGCCGGCGAACTTCCTGGACGCCGGCGGCGGCGCGAGCGCCGAGAGCATGGCTGGCGGGATCGCCTTCGTCCTCGGCGATCCCGACGTCAAGGTCATGCTGATCAACATCTTCGGCGGCATCACCCGCTGCGACGACGTCGCCCGCGGCGTCCTCGGGGCGCTGGACCAGATCGGCGACGTGCGCCAGAAGCTGGTCGTGCGGCTGGACGGCACCAACGCCGAGGAGGGCCGGCGGCTGCTGGCCGAGGCGAACAACCCCAACATCGTGGCTGCCTCGAAGATGGTCGAGGCCGCCGAGCAGGCCGTGGCCCTGGTGGCCGAGAGCGCGTAGGAGTAACCGGTGAGCATCTTCGTCGATTCCGACACCCGCGTCGTCGTCCAGGGCATCGGTAGCCAGGGCACGTTCCACGCGCAGCGCAACCAGAAGTACGGCACGCAGGTCGTGGCCGGCACCCACCCCAAGAAGGGCGGCTCGACCTGGGAGGAGCTCGGGGTGCCCGTGTTCGGCTCCGTGGCGGAGGCCGTGGAGAACGAGGGCGCGAACACCTCGATGATCATGGTGCCCGCCCCGTTCACCAAGGACGCGATTCTCGAGGCGTACGAGGCCGGCGTGCAGACGATCGTCTGCATCACCGAGGGCGTGCCGGTGCACGACATGGCCGTCGTCTACAACACGCTGTACCCGCGGCAGGCCGACGGGTCGTTCCAGCGTGAGGGTCGCCCCGTGCTGGTGGGGCCCAACTGCCCCGGCGTCATCTCGCCCGGCAAGGCCAACGTGGGGATCATCCCCGGCGAGATCACCAAGCCCGGTAACGTCGGGCTGGTCAGTCGCTCAGGCACCCTGACCTACCAGATCATGCACGAGCTGAACCTCGCCGGCGTCGGCATCTCGACCTGCGTGGGCATCGGCGGCGACTCGATCATCGGCACGAACTTCCTCGACGTCATCCCGGCGTTCGCCGAGGACTCTGAGACCGAGGCGATCGTGTTCGTCGGCGAGATCGGCGGCACCGAGGAGCAGAAGGTCGGCCAGTGGATCCAGGCCAACATCCCTGACACCCCGGTCGTCGCCTACGTCGCCGGCTTCACCGCCCCGCCGGGCAAGCAGATGGGCCACGCCGGCGCCATCGTCAAGGAGGGCGGCGAGGGCGGCGAGACCGCCGCGGACAAGAAGGAAGCGTTGGAGGGGATGGGCATCTCGGTCGGCACCAACCCCACCGAGACCGCCGAGCTGATGATCGAGCGCCTGCGCTCCGCCTGACCCCTCGGAACGGACGTCAGGCGGAGGGGCGGGGGCGTGACCCCTTGAACCACCCTTTGTTGCGAGCTCGGACCAGCAGCCGCTCCGCCTGACCGGGCTCCAGCGGGCCGTCCAGCCCCTTGTCGGTCAGCAGCGCGGCGTTGAGCTGGGCCGAGCGCTGCAACCGCTGGCGGCGGAACGAAAACGCCGCGAACGGGATCAGCACCAGGACGGGCAGCAGCGGGGCGACGGCCAGGACGCCGGCGAGGTCGTACGGCGGGATGCCGTTGACCACCCACAGAAACAGCAGGATCCCGACGACGAACGCCACCGCCAGCTTGAACCCCGGCCACGGCCCCCGTCGGAGCTCGCGTTGGGTCAGCCACAGCATCATCGCGGCGTCCCACCGGGTCTCGCCCTTGCGGCCGGCGTTGGTGTTGCGGACCAGCGTCGACCGGTCGCGCCGGCTCAGCGCCTGCCAGGCGGCGGCATAGTCGTCGAGGTCGTGTCCGGGGCGGGTCACACGCCGGCAGGCAGCACGTAGCGCCAGATCGCCAGGTAGTGGCAGACGCTGCCGGCGACGACGAACAGGTGGAAGATCTCGTGGTAGCCGAACCACGCCGGCAGCGGGTCGGGCCAGCGGCGGGCGTAGACCACCGCGCCGACGGTGTACAGCACGCCGCCCAGGGCGATCAGCCCCAGGCCTTCCCACGGCAGCGCGGTGATGACCTTGGTCAGCGGCACCACCGACAGCCAGCCCATGCCGATGTACCCGGCCGTGGCCACCCAACGGGGCGCTTTGACCGGCGAGGCGGCCAGCACCGAGCCCGTCACCGCGATGCCCCACGCAACCACCAGGCTCCACACCCGCCACGCCCCGGACAGCGCGTGCAGCGCCACGGGAGTGAACGATCCGGCGATGAACAGCTGGATCATCGCGACGTCGACCCGCGACATCACGTAGCGGGCCCGCTCGCCCCACGGGGCGAGGTGGTACAGCGAGCTGGTGGTGTACAGACCGATCATGCAGGCGCTGAACACGGCCACGGATGCCCGCTTGAGCGGGCTGGGGCCGGCGGCGTTCCACAGCACCCACGCGCCCACCACGGCCATCGGGGCGCTGACGGCGTGCAGCCACCCGCGTAGCCACGGGCGGCCGTCGGAACGGCCGCGACTGCGACCTCGGGAGGCGACTGGGGCCGAGGTGTCCATGGGCTCTACTCTGTCTGCTCGTCCACGCCCCGCCAAAACCGGGAGCGTGATTCGTCCGGCCTCACCGCGGGGATGCACCTGCGGTCAGCCGTGTGCAAGGATGCCGCTCAACCCCTGTCATGAAACCGGCCAATCGCTCCGCGTCCGTTCTGGGACTGCTCATCGTCGTGCTGCTCGCCCTCGGCGGGTTCGTTCTCGCGTCCGAATTCGGCGTGATCGGCGACGACGCCCCGCAGGTCGCCGAGGAGCCGGGCGACACGCCTGGGACCGACCCCGCGGACGAGCCGGATCCGGAGACCGACCCGCCGCAGCCCGACGACGACCCCAGCCCCACCGAAGTCGCCACCGACGCGACGACCGGCGGCGTGGACGGCGGCGCCGAGCCCTCGCCGTCGCCGACTGACGTCGGCACCGACGCCACGACCGGCGGCGCCGGCGGCGGCGCCGTCAGCCCGGGAGACAACGGCGAGGACGCCGAGGACGGCACGGACGCCCGGGACGGCACCACCGGCGAGGACGACCCGACCGTCGCCGGCGAGGACGACCCGACCGTCACCGACCCCGACGAGGGCGCCACGGCACGCGACGACGACGACCGCCGCGACGTCGCCGCGGACTTCGGCGACGACACCCGCGACGCCGACGCCGACGGGGACCTGCCGGAGACCGGTGGCCTGGGCTTGCTGCTGCCGGGGTTGCTGCTGTTCGGGGCCGGCGCCGCCCTGCGTCCCCGCCGCTGACCGGGCGGTCGATGGGCAAGCGCCTGGTCGTGCTGGCCTCGGGCTCGGGATCCAACGCGCAGGCACTGCTGGACCGTGACGACCTGGGCGGGCAGGTGGTCGCCGTGGTCGCCGACGTACCGGGCGCGGGGGTGCTCGACCGCGCCCGCGACGCCGGCGTCGAGGCGGTCTGCGTCGACCGTGCCCCCTACGACGACCGCCCGGCGTGGGAGGCGGCCTTGATCGCCGCGGTCGCCGAGCGGCGCCCGGACCTTGTCGTCCTCGCCGGCTTCATGCGCATCCTGTCGGGCGAGTTCGTGCGCCGCTGGCCGATCCTCAACGTGCACCCGTCGCTGCTGCCCTCGTTCCCGGGCGCGCATGCGGTCCGCGATGCGATCGAGCACGGCGTGAAGGTCACCGGTGTGACCGTGCACTTCGTGGTCGAGGAGGTCGACGCCGGCCCGATCGTGGCGCAGGAGGCGGTGGCGGTGACCCCGGACGACACCGTCGAGAGCCTCCACGAACGCCTCAAGACCGTCGAGCACCGCCTGTTGCCGGACAGCGTGGCGCTGTTCTGCGCCGACCGGCTCGAGGTCTCCGGACGACAAGTGAGGATCACCACGTGAACGACGTCGTGAAGGTGCAGCGGGCGCTGATCAGCGTGTACGACAAGACCGGGTTGAGCGACCTCGCACGGGGGCTGGCGGACGCCGGCGTTGAGATCGTCTCGACCGGCTCGACCGCCAAGGCCATCGCCGACGCCGGCGTGGCTGTGACCGAGGTCAGCAGCGTCACCGGCTTCCCGGAGATCATGGACGGCCGCGTGAAGACGCTGCACCCCGCGATCCACGGGGGGATCCTGGCGGACCGGTCGAAGCCCGCGCACCTGCAGGCGCTGACCGAGCACGGCATCGACGGCTTCGACCTCGTCGTCGTGAACCTGTATCCGTTCCGGCAGACGATCGCGCAGCCCGACGTCGACGAGGCGACAGCCGTCGAGATGATCGACATCGGCGGGCCGGCGATGGTCCGGGCCGCGGCGAAGAACCACGCGCACGTCGCCGTCGTCGTGGATCCCGGCCGGTACGCCGAGGTGCTGCAGACCATCGCCCGCGACGGCGGCACCGACCTGGGGACCCGCCGCCGACTTGCCGGCGAGGCGTTCGCGCACACCGCCGACTACGACGCGGCGGTCGCCGGATGGTTCGAACGCGACGAGGACTACCCACCGGTGCACCGCCGGCTGTACACCAAGGCGCAGTCGCTGCGCTACGGCGAGAACCCGCATCAGACCGCCGCCTACTACGTCGAGCAGAGCGATGTGTGGGGGTTGGGCTCGGCGCGTCAGCTGCACGGCAAGGAGCTGTCGTACAACAACCTGCTCGACACCGACGCGGCCTGGGGGATGGTCGCCGACTTCGACAGCCCGTGCGTGGCGATCATCAAGCACATGAACCCCGCGGGGCTCGCCGTCGCCGGCAGTCTCGCCGAGGCCTACCCCAAGGCGCTCGCCGGGGATCCGGTCAGTGCCTTCGGCGGCATCGTCGCCTGCAACGCCACGATCGACGGTCCCACCGCGGAGCAGATCGTCGAGGTGTTCACCGAGGTGGTCGTCGCCCCCGGCTACACCGATGACGCGTTGGCCACCCTGCGGTCCAAGAAGAACCTGCGGATCCTCGCGGTCGACAACCCGGTCACACCGCTGGGCGCCCGGGTGGTCCGAAGCGTGTCCGGCGGGCTGCTGGTGCAAGACGCCGACACCGCGGCCGAGGCGCCTGAGACGTGGACAGTCGCGACCCGCACCCAGCCCGACGATGCCACCATGGACGAGCTGCGCTTCGCGTGGCTTGCGTGCAAGCACGTCAAGTCCAACGCGATCGTCCTCGCCCGTGACGGCGCCCTCGTCGGGGTCGGCGCCGGCCAGATGTCGCGCGTGGACAGCGTCCGCATCGCCGTGGAGAAGTCCGACGGGCGCGCGACCGGCTCCGTGCTCGCCAGCGACGCGTTCTTCCCCTTCCGCGACGGTCCCGACGCTGCGCTCGACGCCGGCGTCCGCGCCATCGTCCAGCCCGGCGGCAGCGTGCGTGACGATGAGGTCGTCGCCGCCTGCGACGAGCGCGGGATCCCGATGGTCCTCACCGGTCGGCGCCACTTCCGGCATTAGCCTTCACGCTGCCGGCGACGAGGAGGCTGGGATGGACGACGACTATCCGCGGCACCCGGGCAGCCGCGTGGGCGTGCTCCTCGTCGGGCTGATCATCGGTGCGCTGGTCATGACCGGGGTGTGGGTGGGGATCGCCGGCAACCCGCTGTCGGACGTCAACGAGGTGACCTACCAGGAGATCACCGTGGCCGACGTCACCGAGGCGCGCGACAGCATCTGCTGGTCAGACGACCCTGACCGTCGCGACGCGACGCGGCAGTGCGCGATCCTCGCCCTCGACCCCGCCGTCGATCCCCCGTCGACCGGCGACGTGGTGGTCATCGGGGTGACCACGCTGCGACCCACCCGCGGCGAGGAGCGCACGCAGGTCGTGTACCTCGCACCCGTCGGGCGCGGTGGCGGGAACGGCGAACCCGAGCCCACCGAGTCCTAGGCCGCACATGCGCCAGCTGTTCCCCGAGTCCCGCACCGTCGACGCGGCCGAGGTCTACGACGACCCACGCCGGCTCCAACCCCGCGATCGGCCGTACGTGTTCGTCAACATGGTGGCCAGTGCCGACGGGGGCACCGTGGTCGATGGCACGACCGAGCACCTGGGCGGTCCTGCCGATCGGCACGTCTTCCTGCTGCTGCGCAGCCTCGCCGACGCGATCCTGGCCGGCGCTCAGACCGTCCGGGCGGAAGGCTACGGGCCGGCGGTGATCCGCCCGGAGTTCGCCGAGGCGCGCCGGCGGCGCGGGCAGCCGCCGATGCCCCGGGTCGCGGTGGTGTCGCGCAGCCTGAAGCTGGACTGGTCCGGACCGCTGTTCACCGACGGGCGCACCCGTCCGTTCGTCCTCGCGCCGGCGACCGCCGACGCGTCGTCGTTGCACGCCGCCCGCGAGGTCGCCGAAGTTGTCGCCGTGGGAGACGGTGAGCTCGATCTGCGCTCGGCGCTGCAAGCGCTGGCCGACCAGGGGGTCCGGTCACTGCTGTGCGAGGGCGGCCCCACCCTCAACGCCGCGCTGCTCGAGGCGGGGCTCGTCGACGAGCTGTGCCTGACTGTGACACCGCAGCTGCTCGGCCGCACCGGCGGCCGGCGGATCACCGGCGACGCCGGGCTGTCGGCGCCGGCGGACATGGAGCTCGTGCACGTTCTGGAGGAACAGGGGTATCTGTTCCTTCGCTACCTCCTCCCAGAGGCATCGTGACGCGCGAAAGGACACGGCGGTGACAGAGCGGGTGGACGCATTTCGGTGGCGGGAGCACCGGTTGGTCTACGAGGTCCACGGCGACGGCGAGCACCCGTTCGTCTACACGCACGGGCTCATGCTGGACGCGACGCTGAACCGCACGATCGCGCGCATGCTGGCGCGGCGAGGCCACTGCGTGATCCTGCCCGAGCTGCTGGGCCACGGCCGCAGCGACAAGCCGGCGCACGCCTACCAGTACCGGATGGAGTTCTGGGCGCAGCAGACCGTCGCGCTGCTGGATCACCTCGGCATCGACCGGGCGGTGGTGGGCGGCGTGTCGCTGGGGGCGAACGTGGCGCTGCACGTCGCGGAAAGCGCACCGGAGCGGGTGCACGCGCTGGTCGTCGAGATGCCGGTGCTCGAGCGGGGCACCCTGGTCGGGGCTGCCGCGTTCCTGCCGCTGCTGCTGGGCCTGCGCTACGCCCCGTCGCTGTTCCGTCCGGTGGCGGGACTGGCACGGCGGGTGCCGCCAACAGGCCATCCGCTGGACTCGTTCGTGCACCTGGCCGGCGCCGAGCCGCGCCAGCACGCGGCGGTGCTGCACGGGCTGTTCGTCGGGCCGACGACAGTCCCGGAGGTGGTCCGCCGGCAGCTGCCGCACCGCACGCTGGTGCTTGGCCACGGCCGGGACATGCTCCACGCTCTCGACGACGCGCAGGCGCTCGCGCGGGAGATGCCGAACGCCACCTTCGTGCGGGCCCGCTCGGTCATGGAGGCGCGCACGCGCCCTGAGCGCGTCGTGCAGGCGATGGACGAGTTCCTGACCGACGTGTGGGGCAGCGCGGACGAATCCGCCGGCCGCACGATTGCGGGGGCCGCCCGGGGGTAGTGCCCGGGCATGGAGCCCAGCGACACCATGCCCCCCGGCGACGACCACCGCCGCCCCGACGGCGTCGACGACGCGACCGTGGCCGCGACCGGCAAGCTCAGCGAGGCGCTGGAGTGGGTCGAGCGCGCCCGCGGGCACCTGTACTCGTTCCACCAGCTCATCGGACGGGCCGACTTCCTGGCCGAGGAGGCCGCCGACGAGCTGGAGGACGCCGGCCACGGCGACCTCGCGCAGCGCGTCCGGTCTGAGATCGTCGGGCGCAACGTGCTGCACGGCCGCTGGACGTTCCAGATCGTCGAGGACTTCGACGACGGCTACTGGCAGCCGCTGCGCGACTTCGACCGAGAGGTCCGCGACCAGCTGCTCGGCGGCCGGCGCCACGTGTACGAGGCGGAGATGAAGGAGCAGCGGCGCACCCGCGGCCGCCCGCGCCACGAGTCCCGCCCGTCGGAGGGCTGAGGCGGCGCCGCGCCGGGTGCCGGCGCTGGCTACCCCGCCGGCGCCGGGTCGAGCATCGGCTCCTGCCGGCGGGAGCGCGGCCGGCGACCCAGTGTCGCCAGGACGATGCCCGCGACGACGACGGCGACCCCGACCAGCTGCAGCGGCGACGGCGCCTCGGCGAGCAGCACCATGCCGAGCAGCACGGAGCCCACCGGCTGCAGCGTCAGCACCACCGAGGTGGTGACCGCCGGCAGGCGTGGCAGCGACACGGAGATCAGCAGCCACGCCACCACCTGTGACGTGAGGGCGAGCACCAGCAACCAGCCGTGGGCTGGCCAGGTCGGCGCCAGGTGCAGCTCGCCCAGGGCAGCACCGGCGACCAGCGACCCCAGCGCCCCCATGATCGTCGCGTCCAGCAACGGGCCGGCGGGTCGGCGCAGGTCGCTGTTGCCACGGCGCAAGATCAGCAGGAACGCCGCGTAGAACAGCGCGGTCGCCAGTCCCAGCACCGCCCCGAGCGCCGGTGCGCGGCCGTACGCGCCCTCGCCGAGCACACCCGAGATCAGCACCACCCCGAACAGCACGACCGGAACCGCCGCGATCGTCTTGCGGTGCGGCCGCTCGCCCAGGAACGCCCAGGCGGCCAGGCCGACCATCGCGACCTGGGTGTTCGCGAGCACCGTCGCCAGGCCGGCGCCGACCGCGTCGATCGCGTGGTGCCAGGCCACCAGGTCCGCGGCGAAGAACAGCCCGGCGAGCAGCGCCAGGCGACGGTCTCGCCCGCTGCGGGGGCCGTAGCGGCGCCGCTCCCACCAGGCCAGCGCGGCCAGCGGCGGCACCGCGTACGCGCACCGGTACACCGCCGCGGTCGACGGGCTCACGTCGGCCAGGCGCACCAGGATCGCGGAGAACGCGATCACCAGCGCGCCGGCGGCACCCGCGACCAGCGGCCGCTCGTGCAGCACGACGGCCGTGGCGCGCAGGAATGGCTGTC
>DATLGM010000017.1:0-2256 GCA_035540515.1 Egibacteraceae bacterium
TCCTGACGCTGTTCACCTACCCCTACGTGCTGCTGCCGGTCGCGGCTCGCCTGCGCGCGCTGCCGGCGTCGTTGGAGGAAAGCGCCCGCCTGCTCGGTCATCGCCCCGCGTCGGTGTTCGCGCTGGTGGTGCTGCCGCAGATCCGCACGTCGATCTTCGCCGGCGGCCTGCTGGTCCTGCTGTACACCCTCAGCGACTTCGGGGCCGTCTCGCTGCTGCGCTACGACACGCTGACCCGTGCGATCTATGCCACCCGGCTGTACGACCGCCCCACGTCGCTGGCCATGAGCCTGCTGCTGGGGCTGCTCGCCGTCGTGGTGGTCGCGCTGGAGCGCAAGGTGGCGCGTGCGCACGCACCGGTGCGCGAGCGGACGACCGCCACCACATTGCGGGTCCCCCTGGGCCGCTGGCGAGTGCCAGCGCTGTGCGCAGCCGGCGGAACGGTGGCCGCGGGCCTGGCCGCCCCCGTGGCAGTGCTGCTGTTCTGGGTCTGGCAGGGCCTGCGCCACCAGCCCTCCTTCTCCCGCGCGCTGTGGGCGGAGCTGGGCACGCTCGCGGGTCCCGCCGTGAACACCGGCAGGGTCGCAGTGCTGGCCGCCGCCGCGGCGGTCGTCGCGCTGTTACCGGTGGCCTACGCCACGGTCCGACGGCGCGGCTGGACCGGCGCGACCGCAAACGCCCTCATCGTCGGCGGGTTCGCGCTGCCTGGCCTGGTCGGGGCGCTGGCGCTGACGTTCTGGGTCCTGCAGATGCCCGAGGCGATCGGTGACCGGCTGTACCAGTCCCAGATGCTGCTGGTGTTCGCGTACGTGACGCACTTCGGCGCGCAATCCCTACGGGCGAACCAGGTCGCTGTCGCCGGAATCCCGTCAGCTGTCGAGGACGCTGCTCGCACGCTTGGCGCCAACCGCCTCCGGCGGTTTTGGCAGCTGGAGCTGCCGCTCATGCGTCCAGGCCTGCTCGCCGGGGGTGGCCTCGTCCTGCTGTCCACCGCCAAGGAGCTGCCGGCGACGCTGTTGCTGGCCCCACCGGGCTTCCGCACCCTTGCGACCCGCGTGTGGAACGCCACCGAGGATGCGCTGATGGCGCAAGCCAGCATCGCCGCCCTCGCGCTCATCGCCGTCTCGGGCCTGCTCACCTGGTTGCTGATCGTGCGTTCCAGCGACGTCGCCGGACGTCGGTGACACGCCGCTACGCTTGGCGTTCATGGACCACTACGAGGTGCTCGGCGTCCAGCCGGACGCCAGGCACACCGAGATCCGGACAGCGTATCGGCGGTTGATGCGGGAGCACCACCCGGATCTGCGCCCAGGCGACCCCAGCGCCGAGGAGATGACCCGGCGGGTGACCGACGCGTGGGCCGTGCTGGGGCGCCCGTCCGTGCGTGCCGCGTACGACCGGACCCGGGCCGCACGCCGCACACCGGTCGCGCCGCGGCTGCGGCCGGAAGGGCCGATCGTGCCCGCCTACTCCCCCGCCGGCAGGGACTACCGGCGCTCGTTCCACGTGGCCAGCGTCAAGGTGGCCACCGCGGTGCTGCTGGCGGGCATCGTCATCCTGCTGCTGGCCGCCAGGTAGGTCATCCGGCGAACGCGTCCGGTGGGCCGGCCCCGTCGACGGCCCGCTGCAACGGCGCAAGGAACGGCAGCGCTGCCGGCGCGAGCGACTCGGACGCCGTGAACTCACCGACCCCGTCGTCGTGCAGCGGTGCGGCGGTGATCCGCGGGTGGTGGCCCCGCGCGCCGAACGCCACCACGACGACGTCCATCGGTTGCTCGGCGTCGGTGGCCGCGACGCCCTCGGCGACAAACCCGTAGCACGGGGCGTTCTCCGGGCCCATCACCTCCTGGGCGAAGCGGGCGAGCAGGGCGCCGCGGTCGTCGTCGTCGTCGGGCCACCCCTCCAGTGCGGTGACGCGCGTGGCGCCCGGCAGCGGCAGCACGATGGTCGCGGGCAGGGGGCGCGAGGATCGCTGCGCGACGCCGCGCGCTGCCTCCTGGCACACCAGCTCGAGCTCGTCGATTCTCATGATCCGGCGAGCTCGTCCGCTGCGGCGCGGAACGCGGCGTCCCAGTCGTTGCGTGCCGCCAGGGGCGGAACGATCTGCTCGGCGATGCGCTCGCGGACGTCCCCGCTGACCGCGCGGTCGTCGCGGGGCTGCACACCCAGGCAGCGCTGCCGTGTGTCCCCGGTGTCGGTGAAGTCCCCAGGCTGCGCGACCGCGACCACCGCCACGTCAGCGCCCCACGCCTCGAC
>DATLGM010000018.1:0-8792 GCA_035540515.1 Egibacteraceae bacterium
AGGTGCCCGCCGTGCCGCGACACGGCTTCGACGACGAACGTTCGGATCTCCGTGGCGAGCGCAGCGAGGTCCTCGTGGCCCAGACCCCTCAAGTCGCGTGGCGACGTGATGGTGTCCAGGATCATGCGAACGGCCTCCAGGCTGTCATTCGTAGCCCACCACGCTATCGGTTGGGTCGCGAAAGCGCCTGCCGTCCGCCGCTGCGAGCATGGTCGGCGATGACGACCGATCATGCGGGCCGCAAACGCGACCACCTGCGCCTGTCGCTGCAGGCCGAGGTCGGCTTCGACCGGCTGGCCACCGGCCTGGACGAGCTGCAGGTGCTCCCGCGCGCGCTGCCCGAACGCGACCTCACCGACGTCGACCTGACCACCACGCTGTGGGGGCACGAGATCGGGGCGCCGCTGCTGCTGTCCTGCATGACCGGGGGGACCACCGAAGCCGGCGCGGTCAACCGGTCGCTGGCCGCGGCCGCGCAGGCGCACCGCCTGCCGCTGGGGCTGGGCTCCGGGCGGGTGCTGCTCGACGGCGGGGACCCCGCGTCGTTCGCGGTCCGCGACGTCGCGCCGGACGTCGTGCTGCTGGCCAACCTCGGTGCGGTGCAGCTGCACCAGCGCGGGCCGGCTGACTGCGCCGGCCTGGTGCAGGCGTGTCGCGCCGACGCGCTGGTCTTGCACCTCAACGCCGTGCAGGAGGCGGTCCAGCCGGGTGGTGACGTCACCTTCGCCGGGCTCACCGAGCTGATCGCCGACGTCTGCCGCGCCCTGGACGTGCCTGTGGTGGTCAAAGAAGTCGGATTCGGGCTGGCCCCGGCGGACGTGACTGCCCTGGCCGACGCCGGCGTGGCTGCGGTCGACGTGGCCGGCGCCGGCGGGACGAACTGGGCGCGCATCGAGGGGCTGCGCGACGACCGCGCCGGCGCGGTCGCCGCCGCGTTCACCGACTGGGGGCTGCCGACCGCCGAGGCGGTGCGCGGCGCCCGCGCGGCGCTGGACGCCCACGAGCGCGGCGACGTGCTGCTGATCGGCTCGGGCGGGCTGCGCCACGGGGTCGACGCGCTGAAGGTGCTGTGCCTGGGCGCCGACCTCGCCGGCGTCGCCCGGGGGGTGCTCGCGGCCGCCGCGCAGGGTCCCGAGGCGGCCACGGCGGCGGTCGGGGTGCTGGTCGACCAGCTGCGGATCGGCGCGTGGGCGGCCGGCGCCGGCAGCCTCAGCGACCTCGGTCCGGCGCTGCTGCGAGCCGCCGGCCCCACCACACCCACCACATGAGCGCCTGGGTGACCATCGCGAACCCGAACGCGACGTCCTCCAGCGGCATCCCCCCGGCGGTGAACACCGCCCAGTCCGGGCACCCGAACCGCACCGAGGAGAACTGCTCCTCGGCGTAGGTCACGATCGGCCGGCACGTCAGCCAGCCGTCGACCAGGACCTGGAAGAACGCCACGATCGCCATGGCGACCCAGTACACGCGGCTGCGGAACACCCCCGTGCGCAGCACCCGCTCCAGCCCGAACGTCAGCGCGAGCGCCACTGCGCACAGCAGCGTGTAGCCGTACGCCACCTCAGCGCCGCCCCACCCGCCGGCGCAGCCACGCGCCGACGTCGTCGATGGTCGTCCGCACGGCTTCGAACGCCAGGATCGCGCAGATGGGGACGACGAGGAAGAACAGGTACTCCTCCAGCGGCAGCCCCAGGATGTGGATGCCCGAGATGCGCTGGGGGTGGTAGTCCCAGTGGCCCAGCACTGCGCCCAGCAGGTCCCAGGCCACGAACACCACCCCCGTGCACAGCAGGGTGAGGCCCAGCCGGCGGGCCTGGCGGTACACCCGCACCCCGAGCACGATCTCCAGCGGGGCGGTGATCAGCAGGCAGGCCGCCAGCAGCGCCAGGTACTCGTAGGGACCCATCGGCGCCCGAGTCTGCCAGCGTCGCGAGGCCAGGCCCGCCCCCGAACAGCAAAAGAAGACACCGTCTGCGGGGGGAGGGGGCGGGAACCCACCCCCCGCATGGTGCCTCGAAGTGACACCATTGTGCCTCGCCCGGCCCCGGGATAATCGCGGTCAACAGGATTTTTTTCGACCAAACGGACACCGAGTCGTCGGCGGTGGTTGACACCGCCGACGGGGCCGCCCCACACTGGCCGCCGGCGCGTGCGGGAGGTGCACACCATGGCGGACGGGATCACCACGGATCTCGTCGTCGCGCGCGTTCTCGTAATGTTGCGCCTGCGCTGACGAGTCGTCAGCCAGGCGCGGACCTCTCGCACAGCGGGAGGTCTTTTCGTTTCGACACAAGGCAGCGCGATGGAGATCACCGGGGCACAGGCGGTCATCAAGTCCCTGGAGCACGAGGGCGTCGAGGTGGTGTTCGGCCACCCGGGCGGGGCGATCCTGCCCGCCTACGACCCGATCCTGGACAGCCCCATCCGCCACGTGCTGGCCCGCCACGAGCAGGGCGCGGGCCACATGGCCGAGGGGTACGCCCACGCCACGGGGCGCGTTGGCGTCGCGATGGCCACCTCGGGTCCCGGTGGCACCAACCTCGTCACCGCGCTGGCCGACGCCCACATGGACTCCGTACCGATCGTGGCGATCACCGGGCAGGTGCCGACCGTCGCGGTGGGCGGTGACGCCTTCCAGGAGGCCGACATCACCGGCATCACCCTGCCCATCACCAAGCACAACGAGATGGTCACCGATCCGACCCGGATCGCCGCGGCGATCAAGGAGGCGTTCCACATCGCCTCGACGGGACGGCCCGGCCCCGTGCTGGTCGACATCCCCAAGGACGTGCTCAACGCCCGGTTCGCCTTCTCCTACCCCGACCGGCTGCGGCTGCCCGGCTACAAGCCCACCGTCCGAGGCCACGGGAAGATGGTGCGCGAGGCGGCCCGCGAGATCCTCGGCGCGCGCCGGCCGGTGATCTACGCCGGCGGCGGCATCATCCGCGCGGACGCCCACGACGAGCTGCGCCGCCTCGCCGAGCTCGTCGACCTCCCCGTCGTCACCACGCTGATGGCCCGCGGCGCGTTCCCCGACAGCCACCCCAACCACCTGGGCATGCCCGGCATGCACGGCCACTGGACCGCCGTCACCGCCATGCAGCGCGCCGACCTGCTCATCGCCCTGGGGTCGCGGTTCGACGACCGGGTGACCGGCAACCTCGCCGCGTTCGCCCCCGGCGCCCGCGTGATCCACGTCGACATCGACCCCGCCGAGATCGGCAAGAACCGCGCCGTCGACGTGCCGATCGTCGGGGACTGCGCCGTGGTGATCGGCCAGATCATCGACGCGCTCACCGACCTGTTGTCCCGCGACGAGCACACCGTGCCCGACTACACCGACTGGTGGGAGACGCTGCGGGGCTGGAAGGCAGCGCACCCCCTGCGCAACGACCAGACCGCCGACGGCCCGCTCAAGCCGCAGACCGTCATCCGGGCGATCAGCGACCGCCTCGCCGGCGACGGGATCGTGGTGACCGGCGTGGGCCAGCACCAGATGTGGGCGGCGCAGCACGTCCGCTACGAGAAGCCGCGGTCGTGGATCAACTCCGGCGGCCTGGGCACCATGGGCTTCTGCGTTCCCGCGGCGATCGGGGCGAAGGTCGGCCGTCCGGACCAGACGGTTGTCGCCATCGACGGCGACGGGTCGTTCCAGATGACGTTGCAGGAGCTTGCGACCGCGCGCACGGAGAACGTGCCGGTCGTCTTCTGCGTCATCAACAACGGGTCGCTGGGCATGGTGCGCCAGTGGCAGGAGCTGTTCTACGGCGGCCGGTGGAGTGCGATCGACCTCGGCTACGACGTGCCCGACCTGGTCAAGCTCGCCGAGGCGTACGGCTGCGCCGGTTACCGCTGCGAGCGGCCCGAAGACGTCGACTCGACGCTGGAGAAGGCCCTGTCGGTCGGGGAGGTGCCGGTCATCGTCGACTTCCGGGTCGACCAGACCGAGAAGGTCTTCCCGATGGTGCCCGCCGGCGCCAGCAACGACGAGATCATCGAGTCGGCCGAGGAGTGGTACGCCAAGGCGGCCGCCGGCGCCAGCGGCGGCGCCGGGGAGCCCGGCGGCGCGGCGCAGCTGCCGCCGCACATGCGCGAAGGGAACGTCGTCTGATGGCCAATCACACGTTGTCGGTGCTGGTGGAGAACAAGCCGGGGGTGCTGGCCCGGGTGGCTGGGCTGTTCAGCCGGCGGGGGTTCAACATCGAGTCGCTGGCAGTCGGTCCCACCGAGGTGGAAGAGGTGTCGCGGATGACGATCGTCGTCGACGCCGCCGAGTCCGCGCTCGAGCAGGTCACCAAGCAGCTGAACAAGCTGATCCACGTGCTCAAGATCGTCGAGCTCGAACCCGCCGGGTCGGTCGAGCGCGAGCTGCAGATGATCAAGGTGTCCGCCGACGGCCAGACCCGCTCGGAGATCATCGAGATCGCCGACGTGTTCCGCTCCAAGGTCGTCGACGTCGACACCGACGCCATCACGATCGAGGCGACCGGCTCACCGGAGAAGCTGTCGGCGATGGTCCGCCTGCTCGCCCCCTACGGGATCCGCGAGCTGGTGCGCTCGGGCATGATCGCCGTCGGGCGGGGCAGTCGGAGCATCACCGAGGGTCGGGGGCTGCGTCTGGAGCGGTCGGCATAGGCTTCCGCCGATGCAGTCCACCGTCCGCGAGATCCTTGCCGAGCACCGGCCGTCGTTCTCCTTCGAGTTCTTCCCCCCGAAGACCGAGGAGGGCGAGCGCACGCTGTGGACCGCCATCCGGGAGCTCGAGCCGCTCGCGCCGGCGTTCGTCGACGTCACCTACGGCGCCGGCGGGGGCACCCGCGACCGGACGCTGGCGATCGTCAAGCGGATCGTCGCCGAGACCGACCTGACGGTCGTGGCGCACCTGACGTGCGTGAACGCCACCGTCGACCAGCTGCGCAGTGTCATCCGCGACTTCGCCGACGCCGGCATCCGCAACGTCCTGGCGCTGCGCGGCGACATGCCCGGCGGCCCGCAGGCGACGTGGGAGGCCACCCGCGGGGGGTTCGAGCACGCCGACGACCTCGTCCGGCTGCTGCGCGAGGAGGGTGATTTCTGCGTCGGCGTCGCCGCCTTCCCCGAGGGGCACCCCGAGTCACCGGACCGCGACACCGACGCGAAGTACCTGGCGGAGAAGTGCGCCGCCGGCGCCGACTTCGCGATCACGCAGTTCTTCTTCGACGCCGACGACTACTTCTCGCTGGTCGACAGCGCCCGGCGGCACGGGTGCGACACGCCGATCATCCCCGGCGTGATGCCGGTCACCAACGTCTCGCAGATCGAGCGGTTCGCCGCCCTGTCCGGCGCCGCGTTCCCCCGTGATCTCGCCGCCCGCCTGCACGCGGTCGCCGAGGACCCGGAGGCGGTCCGCGCCATCGGCGTCGAGGTGGCCGCCGACCTGTGCGAGCAGCTGCTCGCCGGCGGGGCGCCGGGGATCCACTTCTACACGCTGAACCGGTCCACGGCGACGCGCGAGATCTACCGCCGGTTCCGGCGCGACCTGCCCTGACGCGCGCCGCCCGCATTGGCCGGGCGGACACGGCGACCCTAAAGTGACGACTCCTGAAGCCGTACCCAAGGAAGCCGCCGCCATGAAGGTGCTGGTCGCCGACAAGCTGTCCGACGCCGGCGTCGCCGCCCTGTCGGAGCACTGCGACGTCGACGTGCGGACCGGGCTGTCCAAGGCGCAGCTGCTCGAGATCGTCCCCGACTACCACGGCATCGTCGTGCGGTCGGCCACCACGATCGACGCCGACGTGATCGCCGCCGCGACCAATCTCAAGGTCGTCGCCCGCGCCGGCATCGGGCTGGACAACGTCGACGTGACCGCGGCGACCGCACGGGGCGTCATCGTCTGCAACGCGCCGCAGTCCAACGTCATCAGCGCCGCCGAGCACACCGTGGCGCTGCTGCTGGCGCTCGCGCGGAACATCCCGCAGGCCGACGCGAGCCTGCGCAACGGCGAGTGGCGCCGCAGCGACTTCGAGGGCGTGGAGCTGCACGGCAAGGTGCTGGGCGTCCTGGGCCTGGGCCGCGTCGGGACCCTGGTGGCCCAGCGCTGCAGCGCCTTCGGGATGCGGCTGGTGGCCTACGACCCGTTCGTCTCCGCCGACCGGGCCGCGCAGATGGGCGTGGACCTCGTCTCGACGGTGGACGAGCTGTGCGCCGTGGCCGACATCCTCACCGTCCACCTGCCGAAGACCCCCGACACGGTCGGGATCGTCGGCGCCGACCAGCTGCGGTCGATGAAGGCGACCGCCCGCGTCGTCAACACCGCCCGCGGCGGGATCGTCGACGAGGAGGCGCTGTACACGGCAGTGGCCGAGGGGTGGATCGCCGGCGCCGCGCTCGACGTGTTCTCGTCCGAGCCGATGACCGACTCGAAGCTGTTCGCGCTGGACAACGTGGTGGTCACCCCGCACCTGGGTGCGTCGACGTCCGAGGCGCAGGACAAGGCCGGGACGATGGTCGCCGACGCAGTGGTGCTGGCGCTGCAGGGCGAGTTCGTCCCCTCGGCGGTCAACGTCTCGATCGGTGCGGGCGTCCCGGAGGCCGTCAAGCCGTTCATGCCCTTGGCCGAGAAGCTGGGCCGGCTGTTCACCGCGCTGACCCCCGAGCGGGCCTCGGTGCCCGAGGTGACCGTGGAGTACGTCGGCAAGATCGCCGAGGAGGACGAGCGCGCGATCACCCTGTCCGCGCTGCGCGGCCTGCTCGCCGACGTCGTCAACGAACCCGTGACCTTCGTCAACGCACCCCTGCTCGCCGAGGAGCGGGGGCTGGTCGTGGCGACCCGGACCTCGCCGTCGACGCACGACTACGTCTCGCTGGTGCGCATCGTCGCGGGCGACGTGTGCGTCGCGGGGACGCTGGTCGGGCCGTCCAACCGTGAGCGCCTCGTGGAGGTGTGGGGTTTCGACGTCGACATCGAACCCAGCGACCACATGGTGTTCTTCCGCTACTCCGACCGCCCCGGCGTCGTCGGCCTGATCGGCGGTCGGCTGGGGGAGGCGGACGTCAACATCGCCACGATGCAGGTCGCCCGCCGCGAGGCCGGTGGCGAGGCGCTGATCACGATGGCCGTCGACACCGCCATCCCGGCGGGGGTCGTGGACGAGATCGCCGAGATGATCGGCGCTGCCGACGCCCGAGCACTGGACCTGGCATGAAGATCGCGGTCGGACCCGAGGGCACCCGTGACTGGGTGCGCGACGCCGTCGTCGCCGGCGGTGGCGAGATCGTCGACCCCGCTGACGCCGAGGCGGTGGTGTGGACCGACGACGCGCACGGCTCGGGGGAGCAGACCGGTCCCGTCGCGCTGCGCGAGCTGCTCGACGACAACCCCCAGATCCGCTGGGTGCAGCTGCCCTGGGCGGGTGTGGAGCCGTACGCCAACGCCGGCGTGTTCGACCACGACCACGAGTGGACCTGCGGCAAGGGCGTGTACGCCCGGCCCGTCGCGGAGCACGCGCTGGCGCTCGCCCTGGCCGGCATGCGAGAGATCAAGCGGTATGCCAACGCCAGCGAGTGGCTCGAGCAGGCCGGCATCAGCCTGGTGGAGGGCAAGGTCACCATCTTCGGGGGCGGCGGGATCGCCACCGAGCTGATCAAGCTGCTGGCGCCGTTCGACTGCGAGATCACCGTCGTCCGCCGGCGCCCCGAGGACATGGAGGGCGTCACGCGGGTGCTGGGGTACGATACGCGCTACGACGCGCTGCGGGGCGCGGACATCGTGGTGGTCGCGTGCGCGCTGACGCCGGAGACCGAGGGGCTGATCTCCTCCGTCGAGCTGGAGCTGATGGAGCCCCACGCCTGGCTGGTCAACGTCGCCCGTGGCCAGCACGTGGTCACCGAGGACCTGGTCGTCGGTCTGCGCGAGGACGTCATCGGCGGCGCCGCCCTGGACGTCACCGACCCGGAGCCGCTGCCTGCCGGTCACCCGCTGTGGGAGCTGCCCAACTGCCTGATCACCCCGCACGTCGGCAACACCGAGGACATGGCCGTCCCGCTGTTGTCCGAGCGGATCAAAGAGAACGTGCGCCGGCGCATCGCCGGTGAGCCGCTGCTCGGCACGGTGAACCCCGACCTGGGGTACTGACCGACGGGACGCGTCAGGTGCGTTAGGCGCACCGCTCACCGTGGCAGGGTGAGGACGATGAGCGCAGCAGTCCTTCGACCCGCCGTGGCGGCGATCGCCGTGATCGCCGTGATGGCCGTGTCGCTGGGCGCCGCGCCGGCGGGGGCGACCCCGTGGGGCGGCCGGGCCGACCAGTCAGAAGCGCCCGCCGGGCGCCGGCAGCCGGCCCCGCCGTGGTTCGTCGTCCGCTACGACGTCGTCGCGTCCGGCGACGTCCGCAGCGACCTGGCGGTGTTCTCCGCCGTGGTCGACGACACCCTGCGCGATCCCAACGGTTGGGCCACCAACGGTGCGGTCGCCTTCGTCGCGGACCGGCGCGACCCCGACTTGACCATCCACCTCGCCGCCCCGGCCGTGGTCGCGGCGGCGGATCCCGCCTGCAGTGCGCAGTACAGCTGCCGGGTGGGCGACGACGTGTACATCAACGCCGGCCGATGGGTCCGCGGAGCGGACTCCTACCGGCATCGGGGACGCTCGGCCTACCGCCAGTACGTGATCAACCACGAGGTCGGCCACTGGCTGGGTCTGGGCCACCAGCCATGCTCGGCGCCCGGCGCGCCGGCGCCGATCATGAAGCAGCAGTCCAAGGGCCTGGGCGGCTGCGAGCCCCGCATGTGGCCGCTGCCCCAGGAGCGCCGGC
>DATLGM010000019.1:0-1651 GCA_035540515.1 Egibacteraceae bacterium
CGCCTAGACACCCCACGGCCGCAAGGTGTCAAGCGGCGGCTTGGCCCGCCTGCTCGGCATGGCGAGGCCAGGCGGTGTTCTCGTCGTAGGCGGTGTCGTGCCTCAGGCAGCCGTGCAGGACGCCGACGAGACGGTTGCCGAGGGCGCGCAGGGCCTGGTGGTGGGTGGCGCCGCGGGCGCGTTGAGCGTCGTAGTAGGCCCGGGCGGCCGGTGAGCTGGTCAGGGCGCTGAAGGCCCACTGGTAGAGCGCGTCGGCGAGCCGGCGGTTGCGGGCGTGGCGGGCCAGCACGACGCGTCGGGTGCCGGAGGCGCGGGTGATCGGTGAGGTGCCGGCGTAGTTCTTGCGCGCTCTAGCATCGGCGTAGCGGTGCGGGTCGTCCCCGAACTCCGCGAGCACCCGAGCGCCGAGGACCCCACCGAGTCCGGGCAGACTGCGCAGGATCTCTGCGCTCGGGTGCTGCTCAAAAGACGCCGACAGCTTCTGCTCGACCGTGTCGATCTGCCGGACCAGCTCGGCGGTGACAGCGACCAGCGCGCTGACCGTGGCACCGAAGGCGTCGGCGACCAGCGGCAGGGCCTGCAGCTGCTCGGTGCGCAACGCGGCGACAACCTGCTCGGCGCGGCTGGTGATGTTGCGCTTGCGGCCACCGGCCCGTAGCGCCGCCTCGACCTGGGTGCGGCGCAGCGCCGCGCCGCGCTGCGGAGTCGGGGCCTTGGCCAGCACCGCCAGCGCGTCCAGGTGCGCGAGATCCTCGAACGCCATGAGTGCGGCCGGGTAGAACTCGCGCAGCGTCGAGCGCAGCGCGTTGGTCTGCCGCTGCCGGGTCCAGATCAGGTTCTGGTGGGTGCGGGCCAGGACCTTGACCGCCTCGGCCAGCTCGCTGTCCCCGGCGATGGGCCGGTGGTGCTGGCGGTCGGTGCGAACCAGGTCCGCCAGCACCTTGGCATCGCCCGGGTCGCTCTTGGCTCCGGAGGTGACGTGCCGCTCGCGGTAGCGCGCGACCGACAGCGGGTTGATCGCGAAAACCTGGTAGCCGGCCGCCCGCAGTGCCTGCACCCAGGTGCCCCGGTCGGTCTCGATCCCGACCACCACCTGATCGGGCTCTGCGTCGGCCGGCAGGTGCTCGGCCAGCAGCGCGTGCAGTGTCGCGATGCCCGACAAACCCTCGGGCAGTCGACGACGAGCCAGCCGCCGTCCCTGCTCGTCCTGCACCTCGATGTCGTGGTGGGCCTCAGCCCAGTCGTCTCCGACGAACAGCAACCGCGTCCTCCCGTTCCTTCGAGCCGAAACCTGTCGCCCGAGACTCGGAGGAGGTTCACAGCGCGCTAATGGATCAGTGCTCGGTCGGCACGACACCCCACCAGCCGTTCGGCCTCCTCACCGACCAGCAGGGGCACGATCTAGGCGTAGATCTCAACCCTCGGACCTGCGACGAGCAGTGCTCACCCGCTGGCGGCTCGGACGTACCGCAGCGTGCCCGATCGACCCGGCTGGCGGTACGAGTCCCATTAGCGGTGACCCGGTCGTTGATCCCGGTACTGCGACGCCCGACTCGTCTGGACCTGTCCATGTTCGCCACTTGCGTTGTGGCGACTTTCTGCATTTGTGCCTACGTGATCACGCTACGTGTGCTTGTGTCCTGTCCGCTGC
>DATLGM010000020.1:0-1881 GCA_035540515.1 Egibacteraceae bacterium
ACACGCGGGCCCTGCTGTCGGCGGTCCCGCTGCCCGACCCCGCGGCCGAGCGCCGGCGCAAGCGCATCCTGCTCGAAGGCGACCTGCCGTCGCCGCTGCACCCGCCGACGGGCTGCAACTTCCGCACCCGCTGCCCCGACCGCTTCCAGCCCTGCCCCGACGTCGACCCCACGCTGCAGGACGCCGAGGGCCACCTCGTCGCCTGCCACCTGTACGGGGTCGTCGGCGAGCCGGTCGACGCCGCGGCCGATCGCGGCTGATCACCTCGGGGCGGTTACCGACCGAAGCTGTCGGCCGGTGTCCTCCATCGGACGCCCGGGAACCGGCCGAAGTCGTGGTCGTAGGAGATGATCTCGGCGTCCAGCTCTGCGGCGAGGGCGGCGAGGTGCGCGTCGTTGACCAGGTTGGCAGCAGACCCGGTTTCCGCGAGCAGCCCGCCGAGGACGCGTAGGTGGCGCGCGGTCGGTTCGACCACGACGGCCGCGGCCTGGCCGAGCCAGCCGTCGACGACATCGCAGGCAACGTCGATCGTCAGGGGCTGCGCGAACACACGGGGCGATGTCGCTAGGCGGAGGAACGCGAGCAAGACCACCCATGAGAAGCCCACGGCGCTGCCGCCGGCCAGGGCCGCGTCCAGCCAGGCCTTCGCTGTGCGATGGTGCGCGGCGTCGGCGTTGACCGCGTACAGCAAGACGTTCGCGTCGACGATCTGCACGGCTATTTGCGCGCAGCCAGCTTGCGGGTCAGCTCCTCGTCCTCGAGCTGGCCGGCCAGCTGCAGCGCCTTGTCCGTTCCCAGTGCGGGCGTCCCCATGTGGAAGGCCGGCGTGGTGTAGGTGTCCGCCGGCGCTGCCAGGCCCCGACGGATGGCCTCGTTGACGGCCGCTTTGAAGGTCAAGCCGCGTTCCTTCATCAGCCGGCGCACGAGTGCTTCGACGTCGGAGTCAAGGGTGACCGTGGTCCGAGGCATAGGGAGCATCATAGCATCAAGACAAGTGATAATTATCCATCAGCACTGCGGTGGTGAGGTGTGAGATTGCGGCGCTACCGCCGCGCCGGCGGCGGGCTGGGGCGGTGGTCACTGGGGTCGTGGTCGGCCGGCGGGGCGAGGGATTCCAGCCGGGCGGCGGCCAGGCCGACCTCCCAGCGCAGCGGCCACGGGTTGGGGGCGCACCCGTCGAGCGTGGTGCTCTGCTGCGCCATCACGGGAGCGGGCAGTCCCGGGCCCGGGCATTGGGGATCCGGATGGTGCAGGTGCAGCAGATGGCCGACCTCGTGGTTGACCAGCATGGTGCGGTACGCCTCGAGGGATGACGGCCACGACGAGGTGGCCTCGCGCCAGCGGTCGGCGTTGAGCGCGACCACCGGTCCGTTCTGACACGAGTACTTCCCCGCGGTGTCCAGCGGCTGGCACAGCGCGTCCACCTCGGGGCCCTCCGCCAACACGATCGCCGCCACCGCGGCCGAGGGGTCCTCGACGAAGTGGAAGCCTGCGCGTACCCAGCCGCGCTCGTCGGTGAGGATGCGCATGACCTCCGCGGCGAACTCGGCCGTGGCGTCGTCGGACACGCGGCGCTCGATCCGGATCGGCAGCGTCTGCTCGACGCGTGGCGGGCGTGGCAAAGGCGGCGGCACCAACTCGCCGGCCACGTCGGGGGAGGGGGTCGCGAACTCACTCGGTCGCACCGCCCTACGTTCGGCCGGTGTCGCCGCCGGGGCGAAGGTCGGTGTCACGGCGCGGGGCCAAGTCCGTCAAGGTGGTGTACGAGAAGTTCGCCATCCTCGCCATCTGAGTGTGGTCAGACGGCGGTTGGCAGAGCGAGTTCATCCTCCTTCGGTCGGTCGGCAGCTTCGCCGTCGATGACGCGGATGCGTGTGGCGG
>DATLGM010000021.1:0-7665 GCA_035540515.1 Egibacteraceae bacterium
GTGCGCACCGTTGCGGACCGTGCCGACCAGCATGCCGGACAGCCCCTCGCCGCTCTCACTGACGTAGGCCACGGCGTGGGGGCTGGCCACGAACGACTCGTAGTAGGCCGCCAGGAACCGCCGGCCTAGACGGCCGAAGAACCCGTGGTCGAGCGCGACTTCGTGCAGCGCCGCGGCGAAGTCGACGTCGTCGTGCGTCATGGGCCGGACGACGGCGACGTCGGCGAGGTACAGCGGTTGAGCGGTCAGCGCCATGTCGGTCGCAGGCTAACCGTGCGATCAGGCGAAACCGCGCACCCTCGGCGTTCAGCCGGCCACGGTGAAGCGGCACACGACGTCGGTGAGCATCCGCAGGCCGGCGGTGAAGCCGTCCACGGGGATGCGCTCGTCGTCAGCGTGGAACAGATCGCCGAACCCTGGACCGTCGGCTTCCAGCCGCACGGGCGAGAACCCGTAGCACACGGTCCCCAGACGCGACCAGTAGTGCGCGTCGGTGAATCCCGGGATCACGTTGGGAACAGCGACCGCTCCCGGGTGGTGTTCGGCGACGACCGCGGCGATGTCGCGGAACAGCTCGGTGTCGGGGCTTGCGGCGTGCGGCTCACGGGTCAGCAACACCTCGAAGTCGATGTGGGGGCCGGCCAGACGGCGCAGCTGGGCCAGCAGCTCGTCGGCGGTCGACCCCACGGCGATCCGGCCGTCGATGTCCGCCTCGGCGGTCGAGGGGATGACGTTGGTCTTCGACCCACCACGCAGCGCCACGGGCGAGGCGGTGTTCCGCAGAATCGCATCGAACATCCGTGAGACCGAGGGATCGCGCAGCGCGATGCGGCTGACGGTCGCGGACAGCCGTGGGTTGAGCAGCAGCGGGAGCACGCGCTCGGCGATCCCACCTTGTGACGCCGCCAGCTCCGTGACGAAGCGCTCGACCGGCGCCGAGGGCTGCAGCGGCAGCTTGGTGCGCCCCAGCCGCGACAGGAACGTCGCCAGCCGCACGACGGCGTTGTCGTCACGCGGCATGCTCGCGTGCCCGGAGGTGCCGCGGGCGCGGGCGCGGACCCAGCACACGCCCTTCTCGGCGACCTGCACCGGGTAGACGGGGGTGCCGCCGGTGTGCAGCGTGAACCCGCCGACCTCTCCGAGCGCGAAGCCGGCGCGCACCTTGTCGGCGTGCTCGTCGACCAGCCACGCGCTGCCGGCACCGCAGCCCGCCTCCTCGTCGGCGACGCCGGTGAAGATCACGTCCCGGCGCAGCCGCGCGCCGGAGCGGGCGAGGTGCGCCATCACCCACAGGCTCATCGCCGCCATGTTCTTCATGTCCACCGCGCCGCGGCCCCACAGGTACCCGTCCGCGATCTCGCCGGCGAAAGGCGGGTGGGTCCACGCGTCGGCGTCGGCGGGCACCACGTCGAGGTGCGCCGACAGCATCAGCGGCGGCTCGTCGCCGTCGCCGCGCAGGCGTGCGACGACGTTGGCCCGACCGGGCTGCGCCTCGAGGATCTCCGGCGCGATGCCGGCCTCGGCGAGGTAGTCGGCGGCGAACGCCGCGCACGGCGCCTCGTCGCCCGGCGGGTTGGTCGTGTCGAACCGCAGCAGCGTGCGGAACAGCTCGATGGCGGCCCGCTCCTGCGCGGGCCAGTCGACCTGGGACGCCAGCGGGTGCATGCGCTGCCCTACAGGTGCACCACGCCGGGGTGATGCTCCTCGCGTCGGTCGCCGGTGAGCACGCGCAGGCGCTCGACCCCCTCCTCAGGTCCGGTCACCAGCAACCGGTCACCGGCCTCCAGCGCCCGGGTGGCACGCGGCCGGTACAGCCATCGCCCCTGACGCTGGATGGCCAGCACGTACATGCCGGTCTCGGTCTCCAACGACAGCTGGCGCAAGGTCTGTCCCTCACCTGGACTGCCGGGAACGACGATTGCGTCGGACACCACTTCGTCGGCCTCGGCCAGCGCGGCGGCGATGACCGGGTGAGGGTCGTCCTCGGCCTCGGCCAGCCGGGTCATCTCCTGCGCGGCGTCGGCGATCCGCTCGGACGACAGGCCGATCTGCAGCAGCCCGCGCAGCTCGTTCAGCTCGTCGTCGCCGACCTCGGCGGCGGCGCGCAGCACCCAGGTCTGCAGGTCGTTGTACAGGTCGTCGCACCGGTCCTCGAGCGCCGACACCTCGCGGACCAGCCCCAGGTCGCGGAACAGGATCGCCGAGTAGGCGAGTCCCACGGCGACCTCCGTGACGTTCTTGAGCTCGACGAGCAGGTCGATGGCGCGGTCGAGGTGGGACAGCCGTCCGCCCTCGGACGGCGGCTTGAGGTTGAACGGCTCGCCGCCGGCCAGCTCCCGCACCAGGTCGATCCCTTCGTGCGGCCCCTGCAGGAACAGCACGTCGTTGTCCTGCAGGACCGTGTCCCCCGACGGTCCGTGGACGTAGTCGATGTCCCGGCGGATCGCGATGATCCACATGCCCGTCTCGCTGGGCAGGGCAAGGTCAGCCAGCGGCCGCGACGCCATCTGGTTGCCGGGCCGCAGCTTGACCCGCGCCAGGACCTCCTCGGCGTGCCGGAGGTCGTCGCGGAGCTCGCCTGGGACACCGAGGTCTTTCAACACCACGCGGGCGATGTCCTCGGCGGCGTCGGCGACCTCCTCCATGGCGTTGGCCAGTGACAGGATCCCGGCGAACTGCTCGGCCTCCTGGGCGGTCCGGGTGGCGAGCATGCACAGGATGCGCATCTCGTGGACCGCCAGGTCCATCCGGTCCTCGAGTCGGATGACCTCGCGGGCGAGGTCGTCGTCGTCGAAGAAGACCGCCGCGTAGGCGAGGTCGACCATCAGCTCCGAGGCGTCCTTGGCCTCGATCAGCAGGTCCTTGACGTTGCGACGCATGAGGGCTCTCCAGTATGCGGTACTAGGTGTGGCCGATGAGGGCGATTCCCGCGACCAGGCACAGCACGCCGAAGAAGTCCATGGTCGCGGTGACGATCGGGATGCCGTAGTTGTCGGGGTCCATGCCGAAGCGGAACGTGGCAGCCGCCGAGGCGTAGGCGACGACGGCCAGCAGGCCCGTCGCGAGCGCGCCGGCGGTCAGGGAGATCAGCACCATCGGGCCCAGTCCCGGTGAGGCAAACCCGGCGATGAGGGAGGCGGTGTGTGCGATGAGTCCGACGCCGGTGAACGCGGCGACCGAGAACAGCACGGTCACCGACGCCTCCAACCCGGCGAGCTTCTCCGGGATCAACCGGGGCGTGATCAGACCCAGGTGCAGGTCGCTGCCCAGCCGGGCGGACAGGATGCCGCCCAGCGACCCGCAGTTGGCGATGAACGGCGGGATGAGCACGAGCAGCGCCGGGCTGGTCACGAACTCCTCGATGCGGGTCTCGAGCACCGTTCCCGCGAGCACGTCGACGATCGCGGCGTACGCCAGGACCGCCAGGCTCTGGCGCACCACCCCCCGCGCGAGGTCCGGTGACCGCCACGCCCCGCGGTACACGGCGGCGACCGCCGTGAGGAACAGCACGACTCCCAGGATCGTGGCCAGCGGCTCGTAGCCCAGCAGCAGCGTGGCCACCACCAGTGCGGGAAGCGTGACGATGTCACCGGTCGCGGTGATCAGCGGCGACCCGATCGCGTCCATGTCCCAGTCGCGCCGCTGGGCAGTCGCGGCCAGCAGCAGCACGCCGACGAGGATGAACGCGCTGGACAGCAGCCCGCCCAGCATCGACACCAGCATCAGCTCCCACAGGCTGATGGTGGGAAGCCCGAAGGCACCGGCCGCCGCCCGGGCGACGATGGCCGCCAGCGCGCTGGAGAAGAACGACAGCAGGATCGACGCCTCGACGTTCTGCGCGGTGAAGCTGCCCCTGCGCAGGGTCGTCGAGTACAGACCCGTGAGGATCCCCGTCCCGATCCGCGCGCCGAGCGCGCCGAAGATCGCCCCGCGCATGCCGATCGCCGCCGGAACGAGCACCAGCAGCCCCCGGTACTCGGCGAGGATGCCCTCCATGAACCCCAGCACCACGCCGGCCGCCATGCCCACACCGGTGGACAGCGCCAGCGCCGAGAAGCCCTGACGGATCGAGCGGCGTTCGCGGCTCCAGTGCCCGAACACTTCGCGCCCGACGTGCGCGATGGCGCGCTGCGGTTGGTGCTTCATCGCCTCCGGCAGCCGTCTGTCGGGTCGCGGTCGCCGCGAGTCTAGCCAGGGTGTCCCACTAGACTGCCGTCCCCCGTTTCCAGGAGATCCCATCGCCATGACCGGCCTGTTCACCCCCACCGAGGACCACCTCGAGTTCCGCAAGGTCGTCCGCAAGATCTGCGAGGACCGCATCGCGCCGCGCGCGGCGGAGATCGACGAGTCGGAGGAGTTCCCGTGGGACGTCAAGGAGGTGCTGGCGGAGAACGGGCTGCTCGGCCTGCACATCCCCGAGGAGTACGGCGGCGCCGGTGCCGACACCCTGACCTTTGCGATCCTGACCGAGGAGATCGCCCGCGTCGACGCATCGTCGTCGGTCATCCCGCTGGTGCAGAAGCTTGGCAGCGTGCCGATCCTCATGGGGGGCAGCGAGGACTTCAAGCAGCGGTGGTTCCCGCGGATCGCCTCGGGTGAGGACCTCATCTCGTACTGCATCTCGGAGGCCGAGGCCGGCTCGGACCCGGCAAGCATGAAGACGACGGCCGTTCGGGAGGGCGACGAGTACGTGCTCAACGGCACGAAGGTCTGGATCTCCATGGCCGGGCCGTCGAACCTGTACACGGTCCTGGCCAAGACCGACCCGGACAAGGGCGCGCGTGGGGTGTCGGCCTTCATGGTCACCAAGGACGATCCCGGGTTCTCGATCGGCAAGAAGGAGCGCAAGCTCGGCATCAAGGGCTCGCCGACCTGCCAGGTGCACTTCGACAACTGCCGCATCCCCGCCGACCGGCTGATCGGGGAGGAGGGCAAGGGCTTCACCTACGCGATGCAGGCGTTCGACCACACGCGGCTGGTCGTGGGCGCGCAGGCCGTCGGCATCGCCCAGGGCGCGATCGACGCGGCCACCGCGTACATGAAGGAGCGCGAGCAGTTCGGCAAGCCGATCGGCTCCTTCCAGGGGCTGCAGTTCATGCTCGCCGACATGGTCATGGAGACCGAGGCGGCTCGGCAGCTCGTCTACGTCGCGGCGGCCAAAGCCGACCGCGGCGACGCCGACCTGACGCTGTTCAGCTCCATGGCGAAGTGCAAGGCGGGGGACGTGGCGATGAGCGTCACGACCGACGCGGTGCAGATCTTCGGCGGCTACGGCTACGTCAAGGACTATCCCGTGGAGCGGTACATGCGGGACGCGAAGATCACGCAGATCTACGAGGGGACGCAGCAGATCCAGCGGCTGGTCATCTCCCGCCAGGTGCTGGGCCGGCTGTAGCCCGGTGGCGACCATCCGGGCCGCACGGCTCGCTGACCTGCAGGCCGTGGTCGCGGTCATGCGCGCTGCCGACGAGGCGTCGCTCGGCGAGCCCGACACCACCGAAGCCGACATCCTCAACGGCTGGCAGGAGTCCGGCTTCGACGTCGAGCGCGACGCGGTCGTCGCCGTCGACGAGGGACGACTCGTCGGGTATGCCGAGGTCTACGACCGCGGCCAGGGGGTCGTCGATCTCGACGTGGTCACGCCGCCCGGCGTGGCGGACGACATCGCAGCGGCGCTGCTGGACGAGGCGCTGGGGCGGGCGCGTGGCCGCTTCCGCAAGGGGACGGTGCTGTCGACCTGGCTGCCGGTGGGTGACCCGAAGCTGCAGACCTACGCCGACGCTGGCTTCACGCAGCGCCGCACCTTCTTGCGGATGCGACTCGACCTCGACAACCGGCCCCGTCAGGCGTCTCCGCCTCAGGGACTGCGGATTGTGCCGTTTCGGCCTGGCGCGGACGAGGCGACGGTGCACCGTGTGCTGGTCGACGCATTCAGCGACCACGTGCGGCCGCTGACGCCACAGCTGGACCGGTTCGTCGAGCAGCACGTCCACCATCCCGACTTCGACGCGGAGCTGTGGGGGGTGGCGTGGGAGGGCGAGCACGCCGTCGGCGCGATCACCGTGTTCGACCACGGGGATCTCGGGTTCGTCCGACACGTCGGTGTCCGCGCCGACCGGCGCGGCCGTGGCATCGCGAGCGCGTTGATCACCTGGGCGGCCGACGTGCTGCACGGGCGGGGGCAGACCCGGGTCGACCTTGGGGTGGACCTCGACGACGACGTGAAGGCCGCGGCGCTGTACGAACGGCTGGGATTTCACACCGTCCAGCGGCTGCGGCTGGTGGAGCGCAGCCTGTAGAAGGGATCGGCATGGTTCAGGGACGACCGGTCAGCGCCTCGGAGGTCACGTTCGCACGGACGATGACGCAGGTGGACGCCAACCTCATCGGCAACGTGCACGGGGGCGTGATCATGCACGAGGTCGACGTGGCCGCGGGCACCGCGGCGGCGCGGCACGCCGGCCGGGTGTGCGTCACGGCGGCGATCGACGAGCTGTCGTTCCTGCAGCCGGTCTACGTCGGTGACGTGCTGCGCGTCAGTGCCCGGGTCAACGACGTCGGTAAGACCTCCATGGAGGTCGGGGTGCGGGTCGAGGCCGAGCCGTGGCAGGGCGGCGAGCGCCGACACACCACCAGCGCCTATCTGGTGTTCGTGTGCCTCGATGACGCCGGCCGTCCGGTCCAGGTTCCGCCGCTGATCGTGGAGACCGACGACCAGAAGCGCCGCCAGCAGCAGGCCCGTGTCCGCCGCCAGGTCCGCAAGGAGCGAATCGAGCGGGTCGGCTTCTACGGGGTCTCCTGAGCAGCCTTCGAACGCAGGAGCTGCGGTGGCTGAAGAACATGCAGTGGTCATCGCCGGCGGGGGTCCTACGGGGCTGATGCTCGCCGGCGAGCTGGCGTTGGCAGGCGTCGACGTCATCATCATCGAACGGCGGACCTCGCAGGATCTGGACGGATCGCGCGCGGGAGGCTTGCACGCCCGGTCCATCGAGGTGCTCGACCAGCGGGGCATCGCGGACCGGTTCCTCGCGGAAGGCCAGCGGCACCCGAGCGTCGGCTACGCCGGCATCCCGCTGGACATCAGCGACTTTCCGACGCGGCATCCCTACGTGCTCGGGCTATGGCAGGGCCACATCGAGCGGCTCTTGGCCGACTGGGTCGTCGGTGACCTGGGCGTGCAGGCCCGTCGAGGCCACGAGGTGGTCGCCATGACGCAGGATGACCGTGCCGTCGACGTGGAGGTCTCTGACGGCACCGTCGTGCGCGCCGAGTACCTCGTCGGCTGCGACGGAGGCCGCAGCATCGTCCGTAAGGCGGCCGGCATCGAGTTCGCGGGCACGGATCCCTCGACGAGCTGGTTGATCGCCGAGGCCGCCATGGAGGACCAACCGCCCCTGGGCATGCGCCCCGAAGGCGGCGGCATCGGTCCCGTCAACCCTGGGGGCGGCGGGCCCTACCGGATCGTGTTGACCGAGCAGGACCTCGACCATGACGCAGCACCCGGGCTCGACGAGCTGCGGCGGGTGCTCACCACCGCGTACGGAACCGACTTCGGCGTGCACTCGCCGACGTGGATCTCCCGGTTCACCGACATGACCCGGCAAGCGCAGTCGTACCGCCATGGCCGCGTGCTGCTCGCCGGGGATGCCGCCCACGTGCATCCCC
>DATLGM010000022.1:0-3661 GCA_035540515.1 Egibacteraceae bacterium
GTGGACGGTCAGATCCTTGTTGCGCGCGGCCCGGGCCGCTCTACCGTGGCGGCGTGGCTGGATTGCTCGAGACGGCGCTGGCGGTCCTGATGCACGTGGCGATCGCGTTGGCGAGCGCCGGCGTGCCGGGCGACCTGGAGGATCACGTCGAGGTGGAGGGGATGACCTGCTACAGCGCGGTCAACCTCGCGGTCAACGGCGGCTTCTACGTGTGGTTTGGCTGCGAGCCGACGGCGGAGTTCACCGGCAACCTAGGGATCAGGCCGGATACGAGCCAAACCAGCCACCCGAAGAGCCGTCCAGGCGGACACCGGGGATCGTGCCTTGATCGGTGGCAAGGTCGCTCAGGGCGAGCGTCGCTCCGAGAGCGGCGGTCTGCCCGGTGACGAAGTGGAAGCCGCCGCTGCCTGCGCCGGCGGCCAAAGTGCCAGCGGCCGCGCAGCCGAGCACGAATGCGTTGCTGGCGTGCGTGTTGCGGATGACGAACCAGTAAGCACCTGGGCCGAGCCAGGTGGCCTCATTCGGTGATGTCTCGATCGTGCTGGCCGCGCTGGGCGTGGCGCTCCAGCTGCCTTGCGAGCCCGGCACCCGAACCAGGGCGTGTAGGCCCGGGTACGAAGGTCCGCCGGCGTTCGCCTCACGGTAGATGGCAAACTCGATCGAGCGCGCGCCGGACGTGCTGGCCTGTCGGATGAGGATCGCGGTGATCGCCAGCACCGACGGCACGTAGAACGGGATGGCCGCGGCGCGCATGATCGTGCTGAGCGTTACCGATGTGCCAAGGGTCAGCGCGCCGTGGGCACCGGGCGGGTAGATGATCGTGCTCGCCCCAGCCGTCGCCATCTCGCGGAGCGAAGCGCGATCGATCTCTAGATAGTTCGACGCCGACCCGCCGTACACCTCGGTCCATTCGAGGCGCAGCTGCGCGTAGTGAGCGGCGACACCGTTGGGGTTGCTGGCGAATGTGCCGACGGGGTACCAGCCGGCCACGCTGGAGGGAAAGTCGGGGTCCACCAGCCGCGCGACAGACTGGATGGGCAGCGCATTGCCGGCGTCGTCGAACCACGTCACGCGCGCATCCAGCGCGCAGCCGGACACGTTCTGCTGGCGGTAGCAGACGATCTCGTAGGTGCGGCCCTCGGTGACCGGCACCATCGCGGCGTCCATGTAGGCGATCGAGCCGATCGCGCTGCTGACGAAGCGCCAGCGGTAGCCGCCGGGTCGTGTCGAATCGGCGATCAGCGTAAAGTTCGGGATCGACGCTTCGCTGCCGTAGCTGACCGTCCAGTAGTCCGACCGCTGGCGGGTCACGTCGCTCTGTGCGAACAGGCCGTTGTAGAGGCCCGTCGTCAGGTAGTCCTCGAGCGCTGCGCCGAAGCCCTGGGGCGTGACCGCCGGCTCGCCGTAGCCGTCGATGAACTCGGCGTCGCCCTCTTCGTCGTAGACGTTGCCGAAGTCGTCGGTGGTGAGCGACTTGGGCGGCGTCACGTCCTGCCATGACGCGAACACGCCCACAGGGTTGAGGCTGGCGTTCGTGAAGGTCGCGGTGATCGTTGCCGTCTGGGTCGTGGTAAACGTGGCGTCGGCCCCGGAGATCAGGGTCACGCTCTCGACCAGAACGTCATAGCGCTTGTTGGTGTTCGTCCACGCGGTTGACGAAGTACCGTCGGCACCCGAGACAGTCGCCGCGCCGACGATGAAGCCGCCCGCCTGCACGTCGAGGGTGGCCGTGGGCGCGACCGCCGTGCTGTCCCGCGCGTCGGTCGGGGTCGGGCTGATGCCGGTTGCGCGCCACAGGGCGATAGCGCACCGCGCCTGGGCGGTGCTGAACACCACCACCACGTCTCCGGTTGTGCCGGACGGTACAGCCGCAATGGCGAGCCCGGCCATCGAGGTGTCGGTGCCTGCGTTTCGTTGCTGGCGCACGATGGTCGCGGCGACACCGCCCACGGTCACCGAGACGATCGACATCGCGCTGGTTCCGCCGGCCCTGGAGTGGACCGAGACGATGATGTGGCGGTCGCTGGCCGCTGCGCCCAGGTTCTGGCTGGCGAACGTGTAGGTCGTGAGGTCCGCGGTGACGAAGCCGCCCTGAAGGTACGAGACTGCCACTGACTAGCCCACCTGTCCTGTCACTGTCGCCCCGCTGACGTTGCCCGTGCCGCCCGAGCGCAGGCGCAGCCGATCACCGCCAAAGCGGACGACCGCCCGGCGCGCCCCCTCGCCATTCAGGAACTCCCACTCGACGCCGACGATGCGACTCTGCGCGCCGTCGAGTCCGTGCTGTGGGCTGGTGACGGTGACCCACTGCCCCGCCTGCCAGCGGAGCGGCGTGCCGCTGGGGGTGAAGAGCAGGAGCACCGGCTAGAGCTCCTTGCCCTCTTCCGGCAGCTTCGTCCCGCGGCTCGCCGGCGAGGCTGCGGCGAGGCGCTGCTTGCGCTCCTCGATAGCCAGCAGGCGCACCTCGTTGAGGATGCGCGCCTTGACCTGGGCCGGGGTGCCGTCGAAGCCCGACTTGGGCCAGGTGTACTCGGCCACAAACGCCGGATCGGGGTCGCCGTTGTCGAGCGTCTTGCTGGGGTCGAGGTGGACGACGAAGTAGAACGTCGGGCCAGTGTCGCGGGCGGTCAGCAGTTTCATGTCAGCACCTCACAGGATGTAGCTGAAGCCGAGGGAGTAGGTGTAGCTCGATGCGTCGCCGTGGATAACCGTGACGGCCCAGGAACGCGGCAGGGGGAGCGAGACGTTCTGCGTCAGGTCTACAAAGGCAGCCGCTGTGCTGCCCGGATAGAACACATAAGCCGCCGAGCCGGTGGTGGTTCGGGCCGTGGGCGCTGCGATGACCGCTATCTGCCCGTCGGTGAGCGCATCGACCAAGAACAGACGGGGCTGTAGGCCACCCGTACCGCTGGCCGCAGTGATCCGCAGGAACAGGATGACACCGCGTGCGTTGTAGTTGATCTGCGTGGCAGTCGAAGTCGTCGCCGTCCGCGCCGCGCTCGCCAGCAGCGTGCCCTCGACGTTGTTGCGCTGGCGGTCCCAGCTTGCGCCGTTGAACTGCATCCCGGCGGCTGCGGCGAGGCCGGTGTTTGCTTGCGCATCACCGTTCGCGCTGCGTTGCCGGTCCCACTGTGCGCCCGCGCCGTAGATCAGCGCCGCGACGCCGAGTGGACGCTGCGTGTTGTCACCCCCGGCGTACACCTGAGCGGGGTTCGCATTTCCATCGCCGGTAATGGCGGTGTGTCCACCAACCGCGGCAAGCGCGGCCCCAGAGAGGGTCGTCCACAATTCGGTGCGGTCGCCCGACGCCGTTGGGGCGGGAATGGCCGAACTTGCCCGCCCACCGATCTTGACCGGGTTGCCGGTGTCCACGCCGTCGTGGGCGACGTTGCCGACCGCCTCAGTCTTGAGCCGGTCGCTGGACAGAGCAGAGGGCAGCTTGGCGCTCTGCGCGGCCAGCGTTGCCTCGGTGGCAGCGCCGGCCGGGAGGGGCAGCGCGCCGTGGTCCGAGGCCAGCGTGACCGACAGCGAGCCGGCCGTGTCCTTCTGGCCGATCGACGCGGGCAGCAGGGCGATCAGCGAGGTCAGGCGCTGCGCGATGCGCTGCAGGCGCCCGTTGAGCCCGGCCGCGGCCGTGTCTGTCGCCGGCGCCGTCTCGTTG
>DATLGM010000023.1:0-28562 GCA_035540515.1 Egibacteraceae bacterium
ATGATCTGCCGGCTGACGAAGAACGGCAGGATCTGGCGCACGATCTCCCCGAACGGCACGGTGCGGTCCACGATGTAGTTCTCGTGCATGCCGTACGCGGCGCCCTTGCCGTCGGTGTTGTTCTTGGTGATCACGATCCGACCGGGATCGTCGGGGCCGGCGCCGGGCAGCAACGGCTGGGCCTTGGCCGCGGCGATCTCCAGGATCCGCTCGCCTGCCTTGTCCCAGATGACCGCGTCACGCGGGTTGGAGCACTCCGGCGAGCTGTACTCGGGGTGCGCGTGGTCGACGTAGAAGCGCGCGCCGTTGGTCAGGATGGAGTTGGCCAGCCCGATGTCGTCTTCGGGCGGCGGCTCGTGGGCCCCCGGCTGGGTGAACCCACGGGCGTCGCGCAGCGGGTTCTCCTCCTCGTAGTCCCACCGGGCGCGGGGCCGACCGTCTGCGGAGTAGGCGTTGACCACCAGCGACGACGCCAGCACGGGGTTGAAGTCCGGGCGACCGACGACGGTGATCCCGTATTCGGTCTCGGTTCCCAGGTACTTCGCAATGGCCACGGTCGGTCAACCTTCGGGTCGCAGGGGCCTTCGTTGCTACAGGTACTGGCCCGTCTGGACGTTCTCGATGGACTTGCCGGGCTCGGTGCCGTCGCCGATGAGGGTGCGGACGTAGACGATGCGCTCGCCCTTCTTGCCCGAGATCCGCGCCCAGTCGTCCGGGTTGGTCGTGTTCGGCAGGTCCTCGTTCTCTTTGAACTCGTCACGGATGGCGCGGAACAGGTCCTCGGCCTTCAGGCCCTTCTGGCCCTCGTCGAGGAAGCGCTTGATCGCCATCTTCTTGGCGCGAGCGACGACGTTTTCGATCATCGCCCCGGAGTTGAAGTCCTTGAAGTACAGCAGCTCCTTGTCACCGTTGGCATAGGTGACCTCGAGGAACTGGTTGTCCTCGGTCTCGGCGTACATCCGGCGGCAGGTCTCGGCGATCAGCCACTCGACCGCGGCATCCTCGCCGCCGTGCTCCTTGACCAGGTCGGGGTGCAACGGCAACGACGAGTGCAGGTAGATCGCGAAGATCTCACGAGCGGCCAGCTCGTCGGGGCGTTCGATCTTGATCTTCACGTCCAGCCGCCCCGGACGCAGGATCGCCGGGTCGATCATGTCCTCGCGGTTGGACGCCCCGATGACGATGACGTCCTTGAGCGTCTCCACGCCGTCGATCTCGGACAGCAGCTGCGGGACGATCGTCGTCTCGACGTCGGAGGACACGCCCGACCCGCGCGTACGGAAGATCGAGTCCATCTCGTCGAAGAACACGATGACCGGGAAGCCCTCGGCGACCTTCTCCCGTGCGCGCTGGAAGATCAGTCGGATCTGACGCTCGGTCTCGCCGACGAACTTGTTGAGCAGCTCGGGGCCCTTGATGTTGAGGAAGTACGAGCGAGCGTCGGCCCGGCCCTCCTTCTCCGCCACCCGCTTGGCCAGGGAGTTCGCGACCGCCTTGGCGATCATGGTCTTGCCGCACCCGGGAGGCCCGTACAGCAAGATGCCCTTGGGTGGGCGCAGCTCGTGCTCGACGAACAGGTCGGCGTGGACGAACGGCAGCTCGACGGCGTCCTGGATCGCCTCGATCTGCGGGCCAAGCCCGCCGATGTCGGTGTAGGTGATGTCGGGCACCTCTTCCAGGACGAGCTCTTCGACCTCGGGGCGCTCCAGGCGCTCCAGCGCCCAGTTGCTCCGGACGTCGACCAGCACGGAGTCGCCGGCGCGCAGGCGGGTGCCGCGCAGCGGCTCGGCGAGCTGCACGACCTGCTCGTCGTCGGTGTGGCCGATCACCAGCAGCCGGTCGTCGCCGAGGCGGTCCTTGACCGTCATGACCTCACCGGTCACCTCGAACTCGGCGGCCTGGATGATGTTCAGCGCCTCGTTGAGCACGACCTCCTGCCCCCGGATGAGCGAGTCGACCTCGATCTCGGGGCTGACGGTGACCCGCAGCTTGCGACCCTGGGTGAAGATCTCGACGACGTCGTCCTCGACGGGCCGAAGGTAGATGCCGTACGCCGAGGGCGGGGCTGACAGCTTCTCGACCTGCTGCTTGAGCGCGACGATCTGGTCGCGGGCGTCGCGCAGCGTGTCGGCCAGCTTGGTGTTCTGCGTGCCCGCGGAGGCGAGCTGGCCCTTGAGCTCCAGCAGCCGCTCCTCCAGCGCGCGCACCCGCGACGGCGAGTCCTCCAGCCGCCGGCGCAGCAGGGTGGTCTCTTCCTCGAGGAATCTGACCTGGGACCGCAGCTCGCCCAGCTCAGCCTGCTCGTCTGCCATCGCTTCGGCTCCTGTGGGGGCGTCCGACGGCCGAGTATAGGGTCGCCGACCCCCCGCCGGCCGTCATTTGCCGGGCTCAGAGGGCGGTGTCGGCCAGACGTCGCGCGGTGGTCAAAAACGCGGTGTGCGCGACCATGCGGTGGTCAGGTCGGACCGCTTGGCCGTCGACGTGCCAGGTCCGCACGAGCGTCTCGCTGGTGGCGGCCAGTCCCCAGCGGGCGTCGGCGTCGAGCGCCTCGCGCAACCGCATGACCTGCACCACCGACGGCGTGTACCCGAGCAGGATCCCGCCGGGATGCAGCGCCTCGGCGGCCACCTTCAGGACAGTCCACGGCTCGGCGAGGTCAAGGATGACGCGGTCGCAGTCCACCTCGGCAAGGCCCGCCACGACGTCGCCCCGGCGCAGCTCCCAGTTGGCCGGCGCCCCGCCGAACCGCTCCGCCACGTTGCGCTCGGCGATGTCGGCGTGCTCGTCGCGCAGCTCGAAGCTGATCACCCGCCCCGCTGGGCCGACCGCGCGCAGCAAGGCCGAGGTGAGCGCCCCGGAGCCGGCGCCGGCCTCGACGACCGTGGCACCCGGGCACACGTCGGCCAGCGACACGATCATCGCCTGGTCCTTGGGGTACACGACCTGCGCGCCGCGGGGTGCCTTGACCGTCCAGTCGGCAGCCGTCGGGCGGAACACCAGCAGCGTCGAGCCCTTGGTCGTGCGCACCGCGGACCCCTCAGGCAGTCCGATCAGATCGGTATGCGGGACGAACCCGTGGTGGGAGTGCCACTGCCCGTCGGCTTTCAACGTGATCAGGTAGCGCCGCTGCTTGCGGTCCAGCAGCAACACCTTGTCGCCCTCGCTCAACGGCGCGGCGTGTCCCGGGTGGTGCGGGCCGCCCGGCTGATGCGACGCGTCAGACACCCGCCACCTCCCGACGGTCGATGGTGCGCAGGATGCGCCCACGGGTGCGACAGAACGCGCACTCCGCACCGGCGTCGCCGCGAGGGGTGCTGGTGGGCTGCCCGCACGAGGTGCACGCGGTCAGGTCGTCCGCGGCGGCGTCGGCGCCCGCGAAGAACTCTGGGCGGACGCGGTCGAGGAACCCGAACAGGAACTGTGCCTTCGTCCCGGGCGAGTGCCGCTCGAGGTCGTTGAGCGCGTCCTTGTACCGCAGGACGGTGTTGCCGCCGACCATCGGGCACTCCTCGACGACGTAGTCCAGGCCCTTGATGACGCAGTAGGCCGCCATCTCGCGCTCGCCCAGCCGATACAGGGGCTTGACCTTGCGGGCCATGCCGTTGTCCGCGGGGAGCACCACCGACTGACGGGCCATGAACGGCGTCTGCCAGCGCAGCACGTTGCCCAACAGCTGTGCGGCCTCGTCGTCGAGGTTGTGGCCGGTCGCCATGACGTCGTACCCGTGCTCCAGCGCCACCCGGTTGAACACGTACCGCTTGGACAGACCGCACACGCCGCACGACGACCGGCTGCGCAGCGTCGTCGCCTGCGGGATGGCGTAGCCGTACTCGTGGGCGAGGTCGACGGCGTGCAAGCGGGCCTCGCGTCGTTGCGCAAATTCCTGCACCACGGCGTGTGAGCGATCGGAGTACTCGCCGATGCCGAGCCCCAGGTACAGGCCGTCGGCGCGATACCCCATGTCCAGCAGCACGTCCCACAAGGCCAGCGAGTCCTTGCCGCCGGACACGGCCACCAGGATGCGGTCGTCGTACGACAGCATCCGGTGGCGGCTGACGGCGTCGCGCACCTGAGAGCGCACGTGGTCCACGAAGTGGTCGGCGCAGTAGGCGGCGCGGTGGCGGGCGATCTCGATGACCGCGGTGAGACCGCAGCCCTGAGTGGAGCAGCGCGCCGGCCCCGCGCCCCCGGAGATCACGGGGCGCACTTCGATCTCGGCGTCGTCGGGGATGACCACGTCCTTGGTCACCAATGTGCCGTCGTGGATGACGAGCACCGTCTCCGGGTTGACATCCAGGCGTGCGAGCAGGTCACCGACGCGCGCGGGGCCCGCCAGCTCCTCGGTGCGACTGGGGTGGTGAAACCGAATCTTCACAACACGTCGAAGGTAGCAGCGGTCAACCCAGCACGACCCATCCGACCCAGGCCGCGATCATCGCCAGCCCGGTGATGAACTCGGCCAGTGCCGCGAAGCCGAAGCCCACGACGACGCGCTTGGTCGTCGCCCATGCCGGCGACCACCCGCCCAGCCGCCGGTACTCCCCGACCAGCACGCCCGCCACCGCGCCGATCGGCAGGCCGAGGACCGGGATCACGAAGAACCCGACGATGCCGCCGACGATCCCCAGACGCAGCGATGACCCGGCCGCGCCTCCCTTGACGCCCGCGCGATGGGGCAGGACGTAGGACAGCACGGACCCGCCGACCAGCAACGCCGTCATGACCACGAACAGCGCCACGCCGACGGTGCCGAATCCCGCCGTCAGTCCGTAGACCAGTCCGGCCGCCCAGATCAGCAGCAGGCCCGGCATGACGGGCACGATCGTGCCGATCAGGCCGACCGCCATCACGGCGGCGATCGCCGCCAGCCCCAGTCCGCTCATCGCACCTCCGTACACTACGGCCATGCCTGCCGACACCGCCGCCGCGGTGACCACGCTCGCGTTGAAGGAGTGGGGCGCCGTCGTCCACGCGTTGCTCGACGGCCGCCAGACGGTGCTGCTGCGCAAGGGCGGCATCCACGAGAAGGCCTTCCACCTCGATCCCGCCGGCCGGTTCGGGCTGTTCCCCACCGTTGCCCACAGCCACGCCGAGCGGGTCCGCTCCGAGCATCGCGATCTGCTGGCGCGCGGAGCAGCCGACGTTGACGACGACGCGCAGACGTTCGTCGTTCGGGCGGGCATCACCGTGGTGCGTGCCGTCGACGTTCACCGTCCGGACGGCCTGGCGGCCATCGAGGATCTGCACATCTGGACCGCGGAATCGATCCGCGCCGACCGGCTCGACTTCCGACCCCGGCACCCGCTGCAGGCCATCGTCGTGCGCGCGGTCGCGTTGCCCGAACCGGTGGTGCTGCCCCGCATCGACGCCTACGGCGGATGCCGGTCCTGGGTGGACCTGCCCCTTGCCTGGGACGGTCAAGGCGAGAGCGCCGTCGACGACGAGCAGCTCGCCCGTGCCGCACAGCGCGTCGCCGACGCCGTCGGCTGAGGTCGCGCCGGCCGAGCGCGCCGGTCGGATCGCTGCGAAATAGTCGATTGCGACCATTGAGGACTAGACGCCTGTGCGCGGACACTCCGACGTGGCAGATCGTCCCCGTCTGGACGCGGGAGGTGATTCGACGTGGGTCTTCGTTGGGCGTAAGCCGTGTGTTTGACCAGAGCGGCGCCGGTGCTTCCGGCGCCGCTCTTGTCGTTGTCAGGGGCCGGCGCGGGTCGTCGCAGCGGCAGTCACATCAGCCACAGAAGATCACAGCAGGCAACGTCACACGCCTGTGGTGACGGTGCGTATACCTCCAAAGGGGTGCGTGGCTCGGAAATAGCCGATTGCGACCATTGAGGACTAGCACCGCCGCAACCCACACTTCCCGACGGCAGATCGTCCCCGTCTGGACGCGGGAGGTGATTCGAAGTGGGTCTTCGCTGGACGTAAGCCAAGACAGCGGCGGACCGGGGCTGAAGGGGAGCTGACACTGCCCTTCGGACCCCGGTCCTCCTGTCGCCTTCCGGTCGCTCCGGCTGATGCGGGAACTTGGCAGATCGCCCCATCCGCGCGGGAGTCGCGAGCCGATCGGCGAAACCGATCACATCTTGAGTTGTGGAGCAGCCGCAGTGCTCACAGAAGCTATCGACCAGTGTGCCGAAGATCTTGAGGAAATTCTTCCTCCGTCGACGGCAGCAGCCTCGCGGGTTGCGGCGCGCCCCGAGCTGGAGCTGGTCCCCCCACTGGAGTCCGAGCCGCGGCTGGGACGCGACTTCACCAAGCTGTGGACCGCAACGGCGGCATCGAACCTGTCCGACGGCATCCGCCAGGCCGCACTGCCGCTGCTGGTCGCATCACTGACCCGCGACCCCACGCAGGTCGCCGGGGTCGCGTTCGCAGGCCAGGCTCCCTGGTTGCTGTTCGGTCTGGCCAGCGGCGCCATCGTGGACCGCTTCGAGCGCCGGCGGATCATCGGCGCGGCACACCTGTTCCGCATGGCCGTGGTCGTGCTGCTCGCCGTGGCCGTCGCCGGCGGGTTCGCCACCATCCCCCTTCTGTATGTCGCCGCCTTCCTGCTCGGCATCGCCGAGACCCTGTTCGACAACGCGACGCAGGTCATCGTCCCGGAGCTCGTCGACGAGTCACTGCTCGAGGTCGCCAACGGCCGGCAGACCATGGCGCTGGTCACCGGGCAGCAGCTGGCCGGACCGGTCATCGGCGCCGCGCTGTTCGCCGTGGCGGTGTCGGCCCCCTTGATGGTCGACGCACTTGCGCTGTGCGTGGCGACGCTCGCGGTATTCAGCATCCGTCGTGGCACTCCCCCGCCTGCCCGTGCCAAGACATCGATCCGCCACGACATCGGCGAGGGGCTGCGCTGGCTGTGGGGCCACCGCGCCGTTCGCACGATCAGCCTGGCCGCCGCGGTCGTGAACATCGCCCTGGTCGCGCACATGGCCGTGTTTGTGCTGTTCACCCTCGACGTGCTCGGCCTCAGCGGTGTCGGGTACGCACTGATCCTGGCGTGCTATGCGGTCGGTGGGGTCGCCGGCGGCTGGATCGCGCCGCGAGTCGCCGCGGCGCTGCGGCCGCGTGGCGCGATCATGCTCGCGTTGGCCGGGGCGGCAGCCGCGGTGCTGGTCACCGGGTTGACCTCCAGCCCCTGGGTGACGGCAGCCATGCAGGTGGTGCTGGCCGTCGCCGGCTCGATCTGGCACGTGGTGACCTGCACGCTGCGTCAGCGGCTCACACCGCCCGCGCTGCTGGGACGCGTCACCGGGACCCACCAGCTGCTCAGCTGGGGCGGGGCGTCGCTGGGCGCGCTGGCCGGCGGGATCATCGCGGCGCACCTCGGCCTGCGCGCGCCGTTCCTGCTCGGCGCGGTGGCGCTGGCGGTCGTCGCCGTGGTCTTCGCCGTCGTGAAGTTCGAGCCACGCCGTCTGCCCCGCCACGCCGCGCCGCGCCACCGGTACTTCGCCCGCTCCACGCCCCGCCACGCCGCCTGAGGGCGGTACCGTACGCCCGTGCGGGCGCTGCAGCTGACACCCTGGTCACCGCGGATCGCCTACGCGGCGGCCGCGGGGCGCTACCGCCCCGATGCGTGGGCCGGGGGCCGTGGCTCGCCGTTGCGCCTGACCGACCTGCCGTCGCCGGCGCTGCCCGATGACGGTTGGGCGCGCGTCGACGTCACCATGGCCGGGATCTGCGGCTCGGATCTGAAGTTCCTCAAGGTGCGGATGCCGCCGGTCGCCACCGCCTTCGTCGACTGGCGTCAGCCGATCGTCCTCGGACACGAGATCGTCGGCACGGTGTCCCACGCCGGTTCGGCGGCCGGCATCGCCGAGGGCACCCGGGTCGTCGCGGAGCCGATCCTGTCGTGCCGAGACCGCGGGTTCGCGCCGTGCGATGCCTGCCGGGCCGGCGAGGATCACCGCTGTGGGCGGGCGGCGGAGGCCGGGACGCTGCCGGCCGGGCACGGCTTCGGGTTCAACGCGCGCTATGGCGGGGGGTGGGCCGAGCAGCTGGTGGTGCCGGCCTGGCGCTGCCTTCCCGTTCCCGACGAGCTGGCCGACGAAGACGCCGTCCTGGCCGAGCCGCTGGCGGTCGCGGTCCACGCGGTCGACCGGATGCAGCCTCCGCGGCGACGCGTGCTGGTCGTCGGCCCCGGCACCATCGGCCTGTCCGTCGTGATGGCCTTGCGTGCGCTGCACCCAGACGTCGAGATCGGCGTGGCGGCGCTGGGCACGTTCGCCGACGAGCGCAGCCGCCACGCCGGCGCTCACCATCTGCTGCACGGGTCACGGCGCACGCTGATCGAGGCGGCTGCCCAGGCGACGGGGGCGCAGTTGCGCCGGCCGGTCGCCGGTCCCCCGGTGCTCGACGGCGGGTACGACGCCGTCATCGACTGCGTCGGGTCGCCGCAGACCATCGACGACGCGTTGCGGGTTCTGCGGCCGGGCGGCGAGCTGGTGATGGTCGCGCTGGCCGGACGCCAGCGCGTGGACTGGTCGCTGGTGTGGCTGCGGGAGCTGACGGTGACCGGGACGCTGTACTACGCCGACCGCCCCGACGGCTCGCGCGCGTTTGCCACGGCCCTGGACATCCTGCGTGACCGGCGCCCCGGCGAGCTCGTCACGCACCGCTTCCCCCTGGAGCAGGCGACGACCGCCTTGCAGACCGCCGCGGCCGGCCCGGCGGCCGGCGCCGTCAAGGTGGTGTTCACGCCTCAGACGCCGTGACCGCGCGGGACTGACCCGGTACGCTCATTCGTACCGAAACGCCCGATTCGGTTTGTCCCACCGGGTCGCCGTGGCAGCATGGAGGCAGCAAGCTCGCCGGCACGTAACTGTCCGGGGCGTGCCTCGTTGGTATTTGCCGAGCGCCGGTTCGCCGCAGCCGGTGCGCAAACGCAATGGTGAGATCCCTTCCGTGTCGACTCCGCAGGCGCTGAGCAAGTCCAAGAAGCTCAAGGTCGGTCTCATGACCGGCCTCGCCGCGCTGGTCCTGACGACGTGCGTCGCCGGGGTCGACCAGTTCCCGCTGTCCGCTGAAGGGGGCGAGGAGCGGGGCGGCCCGCTGACCACCGACACCACCGAGGTCCCCGGCCGCCTGGTGAGTCAGGACGAGCTGGTCGATGCGCCGCCGCTGGCCGAGCCGGCGCCGGCCCCCGGTCAGGGTTCGGCACCAGTTGAGTCGGTGACCGATCCGGCTGAGGAGCTGCAGCCCGGCCCCGTGGAACCGGCGGCTGAACCGGTCGAGTTCAAGAAGGTCAAGGTGCACCAGCCTCGGCTGCGCCTGACGGCCGTGCACGACCGGGCGCTCCAGCAGATCCGGAAGATCGACGGGGTCCGCAAGGCCACCGCGTTCCAGGTCGGCAAGGTTCCCGTCGGCGAGCGGGGCACCGAGGTGACCGTGGCGGCGGTGGACCCGCAGAAGTTCCGGGTCATGACGCCTGAGGTCACGGCCAACGAAGCGGCGGTCTGGCAGCGCATCGTCGAGGGGGACGCTGCTTTCACCCACGACACGGGCAACCGGCTGAAGGCGGAGCTGGGCAGCTTCGTGCCTGCGGGCACCGAGGGGTACACGCTGCGGGTCGGCGCATACGCCTCCAACGGCATCCCGCCGGTGGCTGATGCTTTGGTCGCGCCCGACACTGCGCGCGAGCTGGGGATGCTCACCCGCCAAGACGCGCTGGTGTCGCTGACCGACAGCGCCGACCCCGAAGCGGTCGCACGCCAGATCCGGCAGGTCGCAGAGGTCAACGTCGAGATCATCGAGGAGCCACAGGCGCGCCGCGCGTTCCTGACGGGGGCCGACGCGCGCAGCGCCTTCGAGCCGTTCACCTACATCGACATGGGTGACGGCATGATCCAGATCGACCCCGACTGGGTGCGCCGCAACATCGTCCGTCGGCCCATGCCGCTGCTCAAGGGCGAGGTCGTGTGCCATCGGTTGATGGTCGATCAGCTGTACGGGGCCTTGAAGGAGATCGAGGACCGCGGCCTGGGCCACCTCATCGACCCGTCCCAGTACGGCGGATGCTGGGTGCCGCGGCACATCGACTTCAACCCCTCCAAGCCGCTGTCGATGCACGCATGGGGCATCGCCGCTGACTTCAACGTCTCGACCAACGGTCTGGGCATGAAGCCGCAGATGGACCCGAGGATCGTGGCGGTGTTCGACCGTTGGGGGTTCGTCTGGGGAGGCCGCTGGAGCCGCCCCGACGGCATGCACTTCGAGCTGGGAGCGCTGGTCCGCAACAGCCCGCAGGGCTGACGCGGGTGGCCGGGCGCAGCGGCGCCGGTACCCTTTGCGGCGCCTGATGGCCGCGGGCATACTCGGCCATCTCCACCACGTCGGCGTGGCGGAATTGGCAGACGCGCCAGACTAAGGATCTGGTGCCCTTCGGGGCTTGGGAGTTCAAGTCTCCCCGCCGACACTCTGAACGGCGGCTTGGCCTCGGCGTTTTGAAGGCGAGGCGGGAGCTCCTTGGCGGGCCACCTGCCCAAGGCTGTGGGGATCTGGGGAATGTCGCGGGTTGCCGCCTTACCCGCCGGCGCCGATGAGAGCGCCACGGCGCTGCCGTCTGAATGGGGTCCGGGCAACGTGCCGCGCGCGTCAAGGAAGGCCACCCAATGAGACCACTTCGATACTCGATCAACGTCACGCTCGACGGCTGCTGCCACCACGAGGCAGGGCTGCCCCCCGACGACGAGTCGATGCGCTACTGGACCGCTCAGATGGAACGAGCCGATGCCCTGATCCTGGGCCGGGTGACCTACGAGATGATGGAGTCCGCGTGGCGGCGGCCGGCCGCGGGGACGTGGCCCGGCTGGATGAGCGAGTGGGAGATCCCGTTCGCCGAGGCTATCGACCGGGCGCAGAAGCACGTCGTGTCGAGCACGCTCGCCGAGGTGAACTGGAACGCCGAGTTGGTGCGAGGCGACTTGCAGCAAGCGGTTCAACGGCTCAAGCAGGAGCCAGGCGAGGGGCTATGGGTAGGTGGCGTGACGCTCCCCCTGGCGCTGGCAAACCTCGGGCTGATCGACGAGTACGAGTTCCTCGTGCAACCTGTGCTTGCCGGACGCGGCCCGACGTTGCTCGCGGGCTTGCGCGAGCGCATCCAACTTGCGGTCGTGGACCGCCGTGAGTTCCGGTCGGGGGCGGTCGCCCTGCAGCTTCGGCCCACTACAGTCGCGACCTGACGCGCTCCTATGGCGCCATGGGTCTGACGTCGGCCGCCGCCTGCTGCTTGCCCAACTGCTCGTCCCGCAGGCGCACCAGCGCGCCGTGAACGTGCGACTTGACCGTTCCCACCGAGATGCCGAGCGCCGCCGCCGTGTCGGCCTCGGTGAGGTCGTCGAAGTAGCGCAGCACGAGCACCGCGCGCTGCCGCGGGGACAGCCGGCGCAGCTCGTCGAGCAAGCCAATGCGGTCGGTGCTGTCGTGATGCACCGTCTCCGGGACAACGTCGGTGATCACCTCGCGCCAGCGGCGACGACGCCATCGGTTGACGGACTCACGCGCGAGCACCTGCCGGACGTACGGCTCCGGGTGGTCCTTGATCCGCCCCCACTTCGGCACGATCTTGATGAGCGCAGACTGCACGAGATCCTCGGCGTCTTGATGATCCCCGGTGAGCAGGTACGCCGTGCGCAGCAGCGCGGCTCTCCGCGCGATGGCGAACTGTTCGAACCCCGGCGTATCCGCTCACGACCCATCACCGTCCGCCTCAAGCGCCTGTGCGAGCAGGTCGACGGCGAACGTGACTGGGTGGGGTGCTCCTGGACTGACGACCACACGACGCAGTGCCGGGTCGTCGAACGGCCAGTCGGCGCTGTTGCGGACGTCCAGGGCGACCACTGGCCGCTGGCGGTTGTCCGGCCCCTCGTAGCCGGAGTTCAGATGACCGAGCAGGACCTCGTGGCCGATAACGCCCAGCTCGTCGCACAGCACCGACTTGGCCGTTCTTCGATGGTCCGCCCTGTGGTCGGAGATGCCCGGCGACCTGCACGGAGGGTCGCCTTCGACGATGACGACCGGCGGGCCGAGTCCGCCCGGCCAGTCGAGGTAGGTGTGGGGGTTGACCGGTTTGGGTGCCGTGCCCGGCTCCCAGATCCAACCGTTCGTGTCGCCTCCGGTAGACCAGCCGACGAGACGGGTGGAGTCGAGCCATGTGACGCCAGGTCGCACCCCGAACTCGAACGCGTCCGAGTGGTCCTCGCCGCTGACGAGATCGCGGACGACAAGCTGCCAGCCCCTCGGATCATCCTCGCCCCAGCTTCCCTCCGTCGGGATGAAGTAGGCGACCCTGCGGCCGTCTGGAGACAGCGTGAGCGCGAGGTGGTGGACAGGAGCCTCGTAGATGAAGAGAGACAGGTCGATCGGGAGCGTCCCGAACGTTCCGGTCTCCGCAACCAGACCGACCGCTTCGGGCGCCCCGCCCACCTCGGCACGGTGGGTCAACCAGACCGCAGCGAGGGGTCCCGGAGCGTCGCCGAGGTTCGGCAGCTCCTCTCCCACCGGGTACTCGATGGGCAAGGTGATGCCGCCGGCACCTCCCGGCGCAAGCAGAACGTCGGGGTCGCCCTCCGGAAGGCCCACGCCGAGGCGGGCGCCCCCCGCGACGAGGACCAGAACCACGCTCGTCAGGGCAGTCGTCCTGAGGCGGTGGCCGCGTTGGCCGCGCGCCCACAGCTCTGCCGCCGGCGCACCTCCCGTAGGTGCGTCGTCGGCCAGCTCCGCCAGGCGGTCGCGCAGCGTGCCATGGGCGCCTCGAATCAGAAAGCCTCCTCCATCAACACGCGATGAGGAAGCCTTCTAAAGGGGTCCGTTCAAAAGGGTGCGGTGAGGTCGGGGGTGAAGGCTCAGGCCGGCTTGCCGTTCTCGCGCAGCCACGCCCACGCCTGCTCTTCGTCACCCGTTTCGAAGTAGCGCGCCTCGGCGAACACATCGGCAAGGCGGGTGGCCCACTCCTGCCACCTGCGGTCGCCAACGACCGCCGCCCGCTGGACGTGGCGGGTGTACTCGGGGACCATCTTCATGTCCTGCCACACCGCGGACGGCTCCACGTCTTCCATGCCCTCGATGCGCGCGAGCAAGCGGGTCGAGCCGTGCCGCTCCATGGCCTCCCCGATCTCCGCCTGCATCTGCTCGACCTCGTCTTGTGTGATTCGTCCTTCGATGGCGTAGCCGAGCACCTGGTCGCTGCTTCTGGGGAGCTTCCGGTACATATGTGCCTCCAGTGATGTCGCCCTTTGCCGCCACCCTCCCCGGGCGGGTGGCAGGAGATGCGCCCGTAGCCGGGGCAAAGGAGGAACCACGTGGTCGCACGTTCACTCGCACTGTTCGTCGCGGCCGCCGTAGCGGAGATCGGCGGCGCATGGCTGGTGTGGCAGGGAGTTCGCGAGGGCCGGGGGGTGCTGTGGATCATCGGCGGCGTCATTGCTCTGGCCGCATACGGCTTCGCCGTCACACTGCAGCCCGACCCACACTTCGGTCGGATCCTCGCTGCCTACGGGGGCGTCTTCGTCGCCGGCTCACTGCTGTGGGGTATCGCGGTGGACGGATTCCGCCCCGACCGGTTCGACCTCATCGGCGCCCTGATCTGCCTTCTCGGAGTCGCCGTGATCATGTACGCGCCGCGTGCCGTGCGGTGACGCCGGCGGGCTGGCCTGACCGCGCTTCAACCCGTGGTGCGTGGGTCCGAGTGCACGGTGGTGCACTCAGACCCACACGGGCGGGCGGCGTTCCACCCAGACCCACACACCCCAGTACGGACCGTCAGGCGTCGGCGTCCGCCGCGTCGGTCAGGTCCATCCGCGTTCGAACCACGTCGGCGATGCCGCCGCCAGCCACCGAAGCGACCAATGTGCCTGGAAGGGATGAGCCCGCCGTCCGTATCGTTCCGCAGATGGAACAGCGGGTCAGCCTCGTCACATTGGGCGTAGCCGACGTCGACCGCGCGCGGGCGTTCTACGCGCAACTGGGGTGGGTGGGGCAGGAGGTCGAGGAAACCGTCTTCTTCCAGGTTGGCTGCCTCGGCGTCGCGCTGTGGAGCCGTGAGAAGCTGGCTCTGGACGCGGGGGTCACTGATACCGGCACGGACGGTTTCGGCGGCATCGTTCTGGCTCACAACGTCCGGTCGAGGGCGGAAGTCGATGCCATCCTCGACACCGCCTCCCGCGGCGGCGCCGTGATCACCAAAAGGCCGCAGGACACCTTCTACGGCGGTTACGCCGGATGCTTCTCAGATCCCGACGGCCACCTGTGGGAGGTTGCGTACAACCCGGGCTTCCCGTTGGCCGACGACGGTTCGATCACCATCCCCGACTTCGGCGTCGGATAGGCAGGCCTCGAGGAGCTCAGCTCGTCGGCTCGAGGATGACCACTGGGATCTCGCGATCCGTGTTCCGCTGGTAGGCGGCGTAGCCCCGGTAGACCGAGACGATCTGCTGCCACAGCTGGGCTCGCTCGTCAGCATCCGCGGTGCGCGCCCGCATGGCCCGCCGCTCGCCGTCGACCACGAGCTCCACGTCCGGGTTCGCGACGAGGTTCTTGTACCAGTCAGGGTGGTCCGGATGGCCCCCCTTGGAGGCGACCAGCACGACCCGCTCCGGCTCGAAGATCGGCGCGGTGAGCAACGTCGAGCGCGGCTGGCCCGAGCGCCGGCCCGTGTGGTGCAGCTCGACGGGCTGCATCCCGGCCAGCCGTTTCGGAAAACGGCCGCCGGTCAGCGCCAGCAGCGCCCGGTGCCCGTTCTCCAGCGCCCATGCGCCGACTTCGATCGCGCGTCGTGGTGGCCTCATGGGCAGTTTCTACCTGCTCACACGAATCACAGCACCGGCAGGCGCTCAACGAGTGTGCCGGCGTCACGCCTTTGCTGTACCGACGGCGGCACGCGACCGGCGCCGACCAGCACGGCCTCGGTGTCCGCCCAGGTCACCGGCAACGCGCCGCCGGCGAGCGCCTCGATGGTGGCCCGCGCGATTGTGAGTCCGGGCGCCGGCGGCGGCGGTAGGTCCAGCTCTCGGGTGAGGTCGAGGTGGTGCACCGCGACCTCCACCGTCCACGTCGCCAGGAAATCACCGGTGGTCAGCACGCGGCGCTGGAACGCCACGGCGCCGTCAGCCATTCGGCTCACCGCGAGCGTGACGCCGTCGACGGTCGGGCGCATGTGCCCCACCAACCCGGTGGGGCGTCGGTAGGCGCTGGTGAGCAGCCGTGTGAAGCGGATCTGAGCGATGTCGTCCTGGGCGGCCTCGTCGTCGTTGCTCGGCGGAGCAAGACGCCAGTAGCCGGCGGCGTCGGTGTCGGGATCCGCGTCGGTGGTTGCGACGATGCCCAGCAGCATCTCTTGCAGGCCGAGGTGCAGGTGTGTGAGGACATCGCCGACGGTCCAGCCGCGGCAGTAGCTCGCGGCCTGGAGGTCGTCGTCGGACAGCCGGTCGACGACGCGCATCAGCGCCGTCAGCGACGCACCAAACGCGGCTTGGGCGACATGGTGGTCGACGTGCATCACCCTTCCCCCTTCAACGCGACCCTCCGATCCGGTGATGGCAGCCGGCCGGACGGGTCTGTGCCGACGAGCGGAAAAGCGCGAGGATTGCACAACCACGAGAACAGGAGGCGCGATGCCGCGGGGCGAGGCGCTGCTGGAGACGATCCGCACCAACCTCATCGGACGCGACGAGGCGGTGCTGGGCCCGTTCGGCCCTCGCCGGGTCACGTATGCGGACTACACCGCCAGCGGCCGGGCGCTGGCGTTCATCGAAGACTTCCTGCGCGACAACGTCCTGCCGCTGTACGCCAACACCCACACCGAGTCCAGCGGAACCGGGCGCCAGACGACTCGGTTCCGCGAGGACGCACGCGCCATCATCCGCGACTGCGTCGGCGCGGGCGACGACCACGCGGTGATCTTCACCGGCTCCGGCTCGACTGGGGCCATCGACAAGATGGTCCGGGCGCTGGGCTTGCGGCTCCCAGAGCAGCTGGATGACCGCTACCGCCTGTCCGCGCACATCCCCGAGGCGGAGCGGCCGGTGGTGTTCATCGGACCGTACGAGCACCACTCCAACGACCTGCCGTGGCGGGAGTCGGTCGCCGACGTGGTGCAGATCCACGAGCACCTCGACGGGGGCATCGACCTCGATGACCTGCAGTCGGCGCTGGAGCGCTACGCGGACCGCCCGCTGAAGATCGGCAGCTTCTCGGCGGCGTCCAACGTCACCGGCATCACCTCCGAGGTGCCGAAGGTGACCGCGCTGCTGCACCGCCACGGGGCGCTGGCGCTATGGGACTATGCCGCCGCGGCCCCGTACGTGGAGATCGATGTCGCGCGCGACGACCTCGACGCGGTCTTCATCTCCCCGCACAAGTTCGTCGGCGGACCCGGGACGCCCGGCGTTCTGGTGGCCCGCCGGTCCCTGCTGACCGGCCGTGTGCCGACCGTTCCCGGCGGTGGGACCGTGGCGTACGTCAACCCGGAGGAGCAGCGCTACCTCGACGACGTGGAGGCCCGCGAGGAGGGTGGAACGCCCGACATCGTCGGTGCCATCCGTGCCGGGCTGGTCTTCGCGGTCAAGCGCGCGGTTGGCCCGGAGCTCATCCGCGAGCGCGAGACCGATTTCATCCAGCGCGCGGTCGCGCGATGGAGCGCCAACCCGGCGATCGAGATCCTGGGCAACCACGACCACGAGCGCCTGTCGATCGTGTCCTTCGTCGTGCACTCCCCAGGAGGGCGCTACCTGCACCACAACTTCGTCGTGGCGTTGCTCAACGACCTGTTCGGGATCCAGTCCCGGGGCGGGTGCTCGTGCGCCGGCCCGTACGGCCACCGTCTGCTCGGCATCGACCTGGAGGTCTCACACGCCTTCGAGCGAGAGATCACCCGGGGCTGCGAAGGGATCAAGCCGGGCTGGATCCGCGTGAACTTCAACTACTTCATCAGCGAGGCGACCTTCGGGTTCATCCTCGACGCCGTCGACCTGATCGCCCGCGACGGGTGGCTGCTGCTTCCCCTGTACACATTCGACGAGGCCACCGGACTGTGGGAGCACCGCGACGGCGTCCCGGAGCCACCCATGCGGTTGCACGACGTCGCGTTCGACGCGTCGGGACAGCTGCAGTTCCCCGCTCATCGGCACCGAGAGCGACGCTCGCGCTTCAGCGATTACCTGGCGCTCGCGCGCGACATCATCGACGAGGCCCGCGCCGGCATCCCGTGTCAGACGCCCGCGTTCAACGCCGACTTCGAGGCGTTGCGCTGGTTCCTGCTCCCGGGCGAGGTTCCCTCCACCCCTCCGAGCGGCGCCACGGTCTGAGCGCAGCCAAGCAGCGCAGGTAGGACTTTCCACCGGGTGCGGCGAATCACCCGCCCCATGACACGTCTGGCTCGCCTTGCCCTGCTCGTTGCCCTCCTCGTCGGGTTGCTGCCCGCCGTCCCGTCCGGCGCTGCGGCGCGCCTGGCCCCGCCGGTGACAACCGTGCACTACGTGCCCACGGTCGGCGATGCGGTGGTCCGTGTCGAGGTGACCCGCCACACCGAGCTCGACGCTGCCGGCCAGGGGGTGCTGCTGACCTACTCGCCGTACAACACCCTCGGCGACCCGACGGGCACCGGTACGGTCTCCGGAGCCTCGCCGTACCTGTCGATGGGCATCGCGCGGGCGCACGCCGACGTGCTGGGCACCCGCGGGTCCACGGGCTGCTGGGACTACGGCGGCGCGGCCGAGCAGCAGTCCGGCGTCGACGTCGTGCGGTTCCTGGCCGGGGAGATCGCCGACACCGACGGCACGGTGCTCGACTGGTCAAACGGCAACGTCGGGATGACGGGCGGCTCCTACAACGGGACCACGGCGACCATGGTGGCCGCGACGGGCCTTCCGGCGCTGAAGGCCGTCGAGCCAGTCGCAGCGATCAGCCACTGGTACGGCTACGCCTTCCACGACGGGGTGCGCTACTTCCTCAACTCCGAGGTCCCCACGGACGAGGGCTTCGACACGCCGCTGGCGTTCGACCACGGCTTCGGTGACACCTTCCACACCGACAACCCGGAGTCGCTGACCGCCCGCGCCGGCGAGTGCGGCGCGATCGAGCACGAGATGCAGGCATACAGCCGCAACCCCGACTACACCGACTTCTGGAAGGAGCGCGACTACACCCTCGCGCCCGAGAAGTGGACGGCCGCGACGCTCATCCGGCACGGGTGGAACGACTACAACGTCAAGCAGGACGAGGCCGTCCGGCTGTTCACGGCGCTGCAACCCCACGCCGACGACCCCGCCACCGCCGACCGCGAGGGCCCCCAGGTCTTCCTGCGCATGACGCAGGGCAGCCACTCGACCGGTACGACGCCGGACCACAACAACCTCGTCACCGCGTTCTGGCGGGCGCACCTGCTCGATGACGCCGACGCGCAGGCATTCCTCGACGACCAGCCCCGGGTCCTGACCATGGGCACCGTCCCCGGTGGCCAGCCCAAGATCACCACCGGCGACTCCTGGCCGCTGGAGGGCACCGAGACCCACAGCTTCTTCCTCAACCGCACGTACGAGCAGGACATCCCCGGCGTCACCGTCCCCGGCCCCGGCACCGGCGAAGTGGGCGAGCTGAGCTATGAGAACCGCTGGGACGGCCCGCTGCCCGGTGGGCGAGGCGGCTTCTACGGCCCCACCGTCGGCTGGTTGGACACCGGTCTGGCCACCGAGGAGATCAGCCGCAACGACCCGTGGTCCAACGACGGCAATCCCGGTCCCGGGCCGGGCGGCCAGGGCTACTACTCGTTGGCCTTCCAGACAGGGCCGTTGACCGAGGCGGCGCACATCGCCGGCTCGGCGGTGCTCGAGGGCCGGTTCAACTTCCTGCCCGTCGCCGGCGCGACGCTGACGCCCATCCTGGTCGACATCGACCCCTCGGGGACGTACCGGACCATCCAGCGCGGCTTCCTCAACCTCGACTACCGCAACGGTCGTGAAGAGCGGGCGGGCACGCCCAGCGGCTGGATCGACGCGACCGTGCGGTTCCTGCCCGAGGACTACACCGTCCCCGAGGGCCACCGCATCGGTCTGCTGGTGCAGTCGTCGAACACCGTGTGGGCGCTGCCCGGCAACCCGGCCGGCTTCGTCTCCATGGGCCTGGGCGGCAAAGACCACCCCGGCACCCGGCTGCACCTGCCGCTGATCAACCCCTCGGACCGCATCCACCCCGACTTCGGCGCCCCCTAGGCCTCCGCGTCGGTCCCCCCGGGCATCTCGTCGTAGGCTCGGGGTCAGGACCGACGCGAAGGATGGGTGGATGAGCGACTACGAGGTCGTCACGCAGCAGCTGCAGGCCGGGGGGCAGGAGTTCACCTACTACGGGGTGGACCAGGTCGAGGGCCACCAGCGCCTGCCGTACTCGCTGAAGATCCTGCTCGAGAACCTGCTGCGCCATCTCGACAACAGCGAGATCACCGGCGACCACATCGCCGCGCTCGCCGGTTGGGACCCGGCGGCGGAGCCTTCGACCGAGATCGCGTTCACGCCCGCCCGGGTGCTGATGCAGGACTTCACCGGTGTGCCGTGCGTGGTCGACCTGGCGGCGATGCGCGAGGCGATGGCCGACCTCGGCGGAGATCCCGACAAGGTCAATCCGCTGGCCCCGGCGGAGCTGGTCATCGACCACTCGATCGTCGCCGACGTCTTCGGCGTGCCCGACGCGTTCATCCGTAACGCCGAGCTGGAGTTCAACCGCAACCGAGAGCGCTACGAGTTGCTGCGGTGGGGTCAGAGTGCGCTCGCAGACTTCAAGGTGGTGCCGCCCAACACCGGCATCGTGCACCAGGTCAACCTCGAGCACCTCGCCCGGGTGGCGTTCACCCGCGACGGCGTCGTCTTCCCGGACACGCTCGTCGGCACCGACAGCCACACGACCATGATCAACGGGCTCGGTGTGCTCGGCTGGGGCGTCGGCGGCATCGAGGCCGAGGCGGCGATGCTCGGCCAGCCGGTGTCGATGCTCGTTCCACGGGTCGTGGGCTTCAAGCTCGCCGGCGAGCTTCCCGAGGGCGCCACGGCCACCGACCTGGTGCTCACCGTCACGGAGATGCTGCGAGAGCACGGCGTGGTCGGGAAGTTCGTGGAGTTCTACGGTCCCGGCGTCGGCAACGTCCCGCTGGCCAACCGGGCGACCATCGGGAACATGAGCCCCGAGTACGGCTCGACGGTCGCGATCTTCCCGGTCGACGAGGAGACGCTGAAGTACCTGCGCTTCACCGGACGTCCCCCGGAGCTGGTCGAGCTGACCGAGGCGTACTACAAGGCGCAGGGGATGTGGCACGACCCCGACGCGGAGCCGGACTACTCCGAGCACCTCGAGCTGGACCTGTCCACCGTCGTTCCCTCGTTGGCGGGACCCAAGCGCCCCCAGGACCGTGTGCCGCTGTCGGAGGCGAAGACGGCCTGGCGCATCGCGGTGCGCGACTACGCGTCCACCACGGAGACCGAGCCGCGCAAGTCCGGCGTGCCGCAGCACAAGACGCCGGCCGGCGCGGCACCCGGCGGTGTCGACCAGGCCAGCGCCCAGTCCTTCCCCGCGTCGGACCCGGTGGCCGTGACTGAGGGCGCCGAGGGCGACAAACCCCGTGACCCTGGTTCCAACGGGGGGGACCGGCCCCACGATCCCGTTGCTGTCTCCCTGGACGGCCAGGACGTCGAGGTCGACCACGGGGCGGTGGTCATCGCGGCCATCACCTCGTGCACCAACACGTCGAACCCCTATGTCATGGTCGGGGCGGCACTGGTCGCCAAGAAGGCCGTCGAGCGCGGATTGGAGCGCAAGCCGTGGGTCAAGACCACCCTGGCGCCCGGATCCAAGGTGGTCATGGACTACTACGACCGCGCCGGCCTCACGCCGTACCTGGAGAAGCTGGGCTTCAGCCTGGTGGGCTACGGGTGCACGACCTGCATCGGTAACTCCGGCCCGCTGATCCCCGAGGTGAGCCAAGCCGTCAACGACGCCGACCTCGCCGTCGTGTCGGTCCTGTCCGGCAACCGCAACTTCGAGGGGCGCATCAACCCCGACGTGAAGATGAACTACCTCGCGTCCCCACCGCTGGTCGTTGCGTACGCGTTGGCGGGGACGATGGACCTGGACCTGGTCAACGAGCCCCTCGGTGAAGGCAGCGACGGGCAGCCGGTGTACCTCAAGGACATCTGGCCCTCGCAGGCGGAGATCGCCGAGGTCGTCGGCGAGGCGCTGCAGGCCGACATGTTCGAGTCCGGGTACGCCGATGTGTTCGCCGGTGACGAGAAGTGGCAAGGGCTGCCGGTGCCCGAAGGCTCGTCGTTCGCGTGGGATCCCGACTCGACCTACATCCGCAAGCCGCCGTACTTCGACGGCATGGACGCCGAGCCGCAGCCGGTGGCCGACATCGAGGGCGCGCGGGTCCTTGCCTTGTTGGGCGACTCGGTGACGACCGACCACATCAGCCCGGCCGGTGCGATCAAGAAGGACTCCCCCGCCGGGCAGTACCTCATCGACCACGGCGTCGACCCGGTCGACTTCAACTCGTACGGTTCGCGCCGCGGCAACCACGAAGTGATGATCCGCGGCACGTTCGCGAACATCCGGCTGCGCAACCTGCTGGCACCCGGCACCGAGGGCGGCGTCACCCGTTACCTGCCCGACGACGAGCAGACGACGATCTTCGACGCGGCGATGCGCTATGCGCAGGACGGCACGCCCTTGCTCGTGATCGCCGGCAAGGAGTACGGGTCGGGCTCGTCGCGGGACTGGGCGGCCAAGGGCACCCAGCTGCTGGGGGTCCGGGCCGTCATCGCCGAGTCCTACGAACGGATCCACCGGTCCAACCTGATCGGCATGGGCGTCCTGCCGTTGCAGTTCCGCGACGGTGACAGTGCCGAGTCACTGGGGTTGACCGGGGAGGAGACGTTCACCATCCGTGGGCTGGCCGACGTCGACCACACCACACCGAGCCTGACAGTGGAGGCCGGCGACTCGCAGTTCGAGGTCGCCGTCCGGATCGACACGCCCGGCGAGGCGGCCTACTTCCGCCACGGGGGCATCCTGCCCTACGTCCTCCGGTCGCTCATGTAGCGCGGCGGCCAGCCTTCGCACCACCATCGCGGGGCACCAAGAGCAGCCATAGCCCCACGGCGGCCCACAGCGCCCGTTGCCCGAGGCCCGTCAACGGCCCGTCGTGCAGCACCGGGCTGACCAAGACCAGCACGCCGGCGGCGCCGGCCGCCCACCCCGCAACGCCGACAGGGGCACCGCGGCGCACCGGGCGCAGCAGCGACCACCACACGGCGGCGCTTGCAACGCCCACCACGGCGATCGCCGACGCGACGCCGTGCACAGCGTCGCTGCGGGCCGAGACCTCCACCCGATAGACGCCTGACAGCGCCATCCCCACGGCCGCGCCGACCAGCACGGCGCTGAACAGCGAGTCCAGCGCGGTGCGTCGCGATCGCCACAGCACCGCCACAGTGCCGAGCAGCGCGACCGTCATGGCCGCAAAGCCCACGGCCATCAGCCAACCATGCGGGCCGATCGCGTACGGGCTGAGGCGGTCGCTCAAGGGGGACAGGTCACGGCGCAGCACGTGCAAGGCGGCGATCGCGGCGGCGGCGACGGCGACGCCGGCGCGGACCACCGCCGCAGCGCTCACACTCCGCGCAGCTTGTCGGGATTGACCAGGATGTGGACGCCGGCGATGGCCTGCGTCGTTGCCGACATCGTCACCACCGCCAGGGGCGCACCGTCGCCATGGCGCACGATCACGCCGGGTTCGCCGTTGACCCGCCGGAGCTCCACACGGGCGTCGGCGGGGAGACCGCCGAGGATGCCCAACAGCAGCGGAGCGACCTTGTCGCGACCCTCGACCGGACGGCGGGCGGCGCGCACCGTTCCACCACTGTCACTGAGCAGGACCACGTCGTCGGTCAGCAACGCCATCAGCTCGTGCATGTCGCCGCCGGTGCACGCCTGCACGAAGCGGTCCATCAACCGCTCGTGTTGATCCTCGGACGCGGTGAAGCGGCCACGCTGCTCGGCGATGTGGCGGCGTGCCCGTGACACCAGCTGGCGGCAGGCGGTCTCGGACCGGTCCAGAATTGAGGCGACCTCCGCGTAGGGGTAGTCGAAGACCTCTCGCAGCAGCCAGGCGGCTCGCTCGTCCGGCGTCAGGCGCTCAAGCACGATCATCAGCGCCGTCGACACATGCTCGCGGCGCTCCACGGTCCGCTCGAGGTCGTCGACGATCAGCGGTTCGGGTAGCCACGGCCCCACGTACTGCTCCCTGGCCCGTCGCGCGGATCGCAGGTGGTCGACGGCCAGCCGCGTCACGGTCGTGGTCAGGTACGCCCGCGCGGAACGGACTCGTGATCGCTCCGTCCGCTCCCACCGCAGGTAGGCGTCCTGCACGACGTCCTCCGCCTCGGACCGCGTCCCGAGCATGCGGTAGGCGATCCCGAGGAGCAACGGCCGCAGCGCCATGAACTCCTGGTCGTGGTCTGCGACGGGGTCGGCTGTCACACCGAGACAGGCTCGCACGTCTTGATTGGTGTCACGACCCCCACAGGAGTGCTGCCATGGACAAGACCGTCACCATCCCGGTGTGGCTGGGCATCGCGTTCTTCGTGGTGTTCGGTCTCTGGGCGTTCGCCCACCCCCCGTCGTTCTACGAGCTGGTGGCGACCTTCCCGCCGTACAACGCTCACTTCCTACGCGACGTCGGCGCGTTCATGCTCGGCCTTGGCATGTGCCTGGCGGCGGCGCTGCGATGGTCCGACGCCATGCTCGTGGCGCTGGCCGGGACGGCGACGGCGGCGGTCGCACATCTGGCCAGCCATGTGATCGACGGGGCGCACGGGCCTGGCGGCATCACGACCGGCGGCCTGGTCCTCGTCGCCCTTCTGCTGGTCATGGCCGCGACGGCACGCGCGAAGGGAGCGACCCGATGAGGGTGCTGGTGGCTGGTGCTCGCGGCGAGCTCGGCAGCCGCGTCGTCCCCCTGTTGCAGGCCGGGGGCCACGAGGTGGTTGCGTTGACGCGCTCGCCTGTCGTAGCCGCGCAGCTGAGGGCGTCCGGCGTGGCGTCCGCAGTGGGTGATGTGCTGGATCGCGAGGGGGTCCGCCGGGTGCTGGCCGACATCCGGCCCGAGGCCGTGGTCCAGGCACCCATCGCCCTGCCGGCACGCGGACCACTGCGCTTCGCCGACATCCGCCAGACCAACCGGCTGCGACGCGATGGCACCGCGGCCCTGGTCGCAGCCGCGGTCGCGGCCGGCGTCCGTCACTACGTGCTGGAGTCGGTCGTGTTCAGCTACGGCTACGGCGACCTGGGCCCCGGACCGCTGGCCGAGGACGTCCCCGTGCAGACGACCGCGCCCGTGGCCGCCGGTCAGCCCGCCCTTGATGCCATGCACGTCGCCGAGCAGACGGTGACGGCAGCTGCCCGTGAGGGGCTGCGAACCGTCGTCCTGCGGGTGGGGCTGTACCAAGGCGACGTCGCATCCACCCGTGGGCTGGCCGATCTGCTGCGTCGTAGACTGCTGGCCTTGCCGCGCGAACCCATGGGCAGGCTGTCGTGGGTGCACATCGACGATGCCGCCCGGGCGGTGGCCGCTGCAGTCAGCCGTGACGACGTGACCGGCACGATCAACGTCGTCGACGACGAGGCGGTGTCACTGGGTGACGTCGCCGATGAGCTCGCCGGCATCCTCGGCGTACGCCGCCCATGGCGCGTCCCGCCGCAGGTGTTCCGGCTCGCCGGCTCCTATCTGGCGCTGGCCACGTCCACGAACCTGATCTGCAGCAACGAGCGGGCCCGGGCCCTGCTCGGTTGGACGCCGAGGTGGCCCACCTACCGCGAACAGCTGCGCGAGGCATTCGATCCGGGGGCTACCGTGGGCGAATGACCGTCGAGCGCCTGACCGGTCCCGGGTGGGAACGACTGCGTGCGCTGCGGCTGCGCGCGTTGCGGGACGCACCCGAGGCCTTCTGGCGACGAGCCGACGAGGAGGAGGCGTCGGCGCCGGCGCAGTGGCGTGCGCTGCTGACTGCTCCTCGGCGGGCCTGGTTCGTCGGCCGCGACGTCGACCGCGACGTGGGGCTGGTGTCGGTCGGTCCGTACCACGACCATCCGCGCGACGCGGGCCTGTGGTCGCTGTGGGTCGCGCCGGAGGCGCGGGGCACCGGGCTGGCCGACGTGCTGGTCACCACCGGGGTCGGCTGGGCACGCGTCGAGGGCTTCGCACGACTGCGGCTGTGGGCAGCGGACCGCAACGCCGCTGCCATCCGCTTGTATCGGAGGCATGGGTTCACGCCAACCGGGGCGGTCGGCACGTTCCCCCCGCCCCGCAATCACATCACCGAACACGAGCTGGCCGTGACCCTGGACGAGGAGGCGGCGCCATGACCACCGACCGCGATTACGCCGACCTTCGGGCGCTATACGTCAACTGCACCCTGACGCGATCCCCTGGGGCGTCGCACACGCAGACGCTCATGGACCGGTCGATGCAGATCATGCGCGCCCAGGGGGTCGCCGTCTCGTTACTTCGCGCCGTCGACCACGCCATCGCCCCCGGCGTGTGGCCGGACATGACCGAGCACGGCTGGGACCACGACGACTGGCCGGCGATCTACGAGCAGGTGATGGACGCGGACATCCTGGTCCTGGGCACCCCCATCTGGCTGGGTGAGAAGTCCTCGGTGTGCACGCGGGTCATCGAGCGGCTGTACGGCAACTCCAGCCTCCTCAACGACAAGGGGCAGTACGCGTACTACGGGCGGGTCGGCGGCTGCCTGGTGACCGGCAACGAGGACGGCATCAAGCACTGCGCCATGAGCATCCTGTACTCGCTGCAGCACCTGGGCTACACGGTCCCTCCGCAGGCGGACGCCGGCTGGATCGGCGAGGCGGGTCCGGGCCCCTCGTACGGCGACGACGACGGAGCCGGCGGACGGGCGGGGTTTGACAACGAGTTCACCGATCGCAACACCACATTCATGACCTGGAACCTGCTGCACACCGCCCGCCTTCTGCGAGACGCCGGCGGCGTGCCCGCCCACGGCAACCAGCGCTCGGAGTGGGACGCCGGTTGCCGGTTCGACTACCCGAACCCCGAGCACCGGTAGCGGCGCCGGTTCCACCGTTTTCGCCGCGCGCCGCGCTACCGTCCGTGGCGCGGTGATGAACGTTGCGCGAGATCGGCTGACGGGGCGGCCCGTGTCGTCCAACCTGCGAGGGTGGCGCCGGCCCACCCTCATGGGTGTCACGGGTGTGGTGCTCCTCGGGCTGGCCGCAGGGTGGGCCGGACGCCCGACCGAGCCGAGCGCGTGGCAGCTGGCCGGGGTGATGGCACTGACAGGCGCAGCGGTGACCTGGATCCGTACCGGTCGTCGCGGTCAGCGAGTGGAGACGGTGGGCCCGTGGCTGCTGCTCGCGGTCGTGGCGCTGTCCGTGGTTGCCACCGGCGGCGCGGCCAGCCCCTACACGCCGCTGGCGCTTCCCGTCCTCGGCTACGCCGCGGTGTTCACGAGCACGCGGGTGTTCGCCGCGCTGTTCGTGGCAGCAGCCGGCGTCGCGGTGGGGCCGGCCCTTGCGACGGGTTCGGCGGCCGGGGTCGCCGGCGCCGCGGTCACCACGGTCACGTGGCTGGCCGTGGCGGTCTTCGTCCACCGGCTCGTGCGCCGGCTGGACAACGCCGCACAGACCGACGGCTTGACCGGCCTGTGGAACCACGCGGCCTTCTGGCGCCGGCTGCACGCCGAGGATGCCCGCGCGCGCCGGACCGCCAGCCCGTACAGCGTGCTGATGATCGACGTGGACCACTTCAAGCAGCTCAACGACCGCCACGGCCACCAGGCCGGTGACGCCGTCCTCAAGCGCATGGCGGACATCCTGGCCAACCGCATCCGGGGCAGCGACGTACTGGCCCGCTACGGCGGTGAGGAGTTTGCGGTCCTGCTACCCGACACCCCCCAGGCCGCCGCCGCGGACGTCGCCGAGAAGCTGCGAAGGCTGCTGTCGGTCGCGTCGATCAGCGTCAGCATCGGCGTCGCCGACAACGCCGACCTGCAGGCATCCCCGGACGAGGTCGTCGGCGCGGCCGACGCCGCGCTGTACGACGCGAAGCTGGCCGGCAGGGCACGGGTCCGCACGGCCCCCGCCGCGCATGTCATCGATCTGCCCGCGGGTCAGCGGCGGGTCGCAGGGTCCCCCCGCTGACGGGGTTGACATCGAGGCCGGCGGGGAACCGCTGGCACATGACCGACTCCACCGCAGACCAGCCTGGCACCACCGAGGACGACGACTTCGAGCGCAAGCAGGGACTGCTCGACCGGTTCCGGGGCACCGGCGTCGGCGTCGAGGACCCCCACATCGTGGGTGACACCGATGCGACCGACGTCGCGCCCGGCGGCGACCCCGATCCCGACGCCGTGGGCCGGCCACCGGCAGCCGACGACGCCGGCGACCCCGACCACCCGCCGGGGCGCGATGTGGACACGCCCCCGCCGGGCGCCTAGTTCCCCTCGTCGCCGGGCGCAGCGTCGTCGACGCCCTGCGCCTCGAGCATCGAGCGCAGCACCTGCGCCCTGCGCATCGCCTCGTCGGCCTTGCGCAAGGCCACCTGAAGGTCGCCGGCCAGGACCTCCGCGCGGTGCTCCTCGGCCTCGGCGATGGCGAGATCCATCGCCACCTGCCGGCGGGCAGCGTCGATCTCGTCAGGCGTCATGCCGCCGCTCATCTGCTCCCCTCCGGACCACGGGCCGCTGTGCGGCGTCATGGTGACACGGTGAGCGCGGATGCCGAAACACCCGCGCCCGACGCGGGGCGGGTTCAGCGCTTGCGTCGCGGCGTGGGGCCGGGGATCCAACCCCGGTGCAGGCTGCAGGTCGAAGCCGGGTTGTAGCGCGACAGCAGTGCGCGGCAATCGGGTGCCCCGCAACGGCGCTGCTCGCCGAACTGCTCTAGCGGATCGCCGGTCTGCAGGGCGTTCATGCGGCTTTCGCGCCTGCTGACCGGGAAGTCGACGATGCTCAACGAACGGGCCTTTCTCGGCGGTGGGAACGTTCAGCGGCTCTGATCCCCGTCGATACTGCAGACTAAACAACGCTAAATCAGTGCCTGCCTCTCGCACGGGCGACTCAAGGCGGGACGGCGATCGGCCGATAGGGGGTGGACCGCGTCGACCCTGGAGCTGACCGCGTGAAACGCGTGACCCTGGCCGTGAGCATGGCCTGCCTCGTGCTGGCCGCTCCCGGCTGGGCAGGCGCCGCCACCGGCGACCTCGACGGCCGGGTGGGCGAGCCGGACGACCGCCTCGTGCCGCAGGTCACCGCGCCGGTGGTGGACCAGCGCGCACTCGATGACGTCAGGCGCGCAGTCGGCCAGACCGCCACCACCACGGTCGACGCCGTCACGGAGACCGTCACGAAGGTCTCCGAACCGCTTCCCAAGCCCGTCCGTGACGCGGTCGCTCCGGTCGTGGAGGCGGTACAGGACTCCGTGGCCCCCGTGGTCGACGACGTGCGCGACGTCACCCGTCCGGTCACGGACGCGCCAGATCCGGC
>DATLGM010000024.1:0-14235 GCA_035540515.1 Egibacteraceae bacterium
GCTGTCGCGGGCGCAGCTCGAGCGGGACCCGTCGGTCGCGGCGCTGGGGCCCGACGCCCTCGACGAGGAGACGGACCTGTCCGAGGCCGGTCGCCGTCTGCAGCAACGCGGCGATTGGACCATCGGTGAGGCGCTGCTGGACCAGCGGGTCTTGGCCGGCGTCGGCAACGTCTACAAGTCCGAGGTGCTGTTCATCCACCGCGTGGATCCGTGGACGCCGGTCGCCGAGGTGCCCGGCGAGGTGCGGGATCAGCTGCTCGCGACCGCCGAGCGGCTCTTGAAGGACAACGTCCGTGACGGGGCCGTCGCCCGCACGACCACACCGCCGGGAACGTCCACGGGCCGGTTGTTCGTGTATGGCCGAGCGCGCCGGCCGTGTGCCCGCTGCGCCACCCCTATCCGCCGCGCCCGGCAGGGGGAGCAAGCACGGCTGACGTACTGGTGCCCGCGGTGCCAGGGGCCAGGCCCGTGAAGGTCTTCGGTTTCCCACGCCACGACCCCGCGCCTCGCCTCTACCGCGCGGTCGTCGTGTTCTTGAAGTGGTTGGTGTGGCTGTCGCGCTGGCGGGTCCGGTTCGTCGGGCTCGAGCACATCCCCGAACACGGGCCGGTGGTGATCGTGGCGAACCACATCAGCTACCTCGACCCGATCCTGATCGGCCTGGGCGTCGAGCGGCGCGGGCGCATGGTGCGCTACCTCGCCAAGCGCGAGCTGTTCGACCACTGGTTCACCGGCCCCGTCATGCGCGGCGCCGACCAGATCCTGGTCGATCGCAAGGGCGATGCGGGCGCGGCGCTGCGCCACGCCGAGGCGGCGATGGCACAGGGCAAGCTGTTGGTCATCTTCCCTCAGGGCACCATCCGCCCGACCTTCGACCCGTCCCAGGGCAAGACCGGGGCGGCCCGGCTGGCGCTGGCATGCGGCGTCCCGTTGGTCCCTGCCGTCGCCTGGGGTGGCCAGCAGATCGCCACGAAGCACCAGCCGCGACGGTCGGGATGGCGAACGCACCACGAGGTGCACTTCGGCCCGGCCATCACCGCCGGACCTGACGACTCGGCGGCGGACCTGACGCTGGCGCTGATGAACGCCATCGGGGACCTGCTGCGTGACGCGGCAGCAGCGCACCCCCGCGACCTCGGCCCCACGTTCGCCGAGGCGAGCTAGCGACGCAGGTCCGTTCGGTCCCGACGAGCGGGACGCTTGGCCCTGACGACACGGGCCGCCGCGAGTTGTGATAGCGGTGCGATGGTCGAAGGAGGAGTCATGCGCGCGCCCGTGAGTCCCGAGGCAACCACCGACCTGTGTCCGTTCTCCGTGACGGTCGACCACATCGCCGGCATGCTCAACTTCGAGATCGCCGACGACCCGGTGTACGAGGGGTTCGAGCTGCAGTGGTTCGACGACGACCGGCACGGCACCGGGATGCTGGCCTTCCTGTCCCGGCGGGACGGCCGGGTGGTGGACTACTACCAGCAACCAGGACTCCGGCTTGAACGGTCGGGCTACCAGATCGCCGGTGGCACCGGCGGGTGGCACGTCACAGACTTTGATGCCGCCGTCTTCCAGGTCACGCCCGAAGGCGTCCGTGCCGACGTGCGATTCACCGACGTCGACGGCCGGTTGATCGAGGTCATGGTGGACGACCGCGACGGGCGGCCACGTCGCCGGGCTCGGTTCCTTGCGCCGGTCAGCGCCGGCATCCAGGCGCCGGCGTCGTTGCTGCTCGTGTGGATGGACGACTTCGACCTCGTACGCACCGGGCGGACGCCACCGACCATCCGGGTGGCCGGCAGGGACGTGACCATCGGCCGCCTCCCCGCCGCATGGCTGCACCGGCGCCACCTGGTCAAGTACGCCGGGTCGGTCGTCACCGTCACCGTCAACGAACAGGTCGACGGACCGCTCCCCGCGTCGGACCACACCGACATCGTGTGGACCGCTGATCGAAGCATCACCCAAGTCTCGTCGAGCACCTCCGGACATACGGCGGCGCTCACGTTCCGACCGGCTGTTCCGCCAGCGCAGCGCACCCCTTCAACAGCCGCCGCGGGCGGGACATGGGACATCACTGTCGACGGCGCGACCCTGACCGGCGGCAGCTGGTCCGCGGTGCGGTCCGGCGCGCGTGTCGAGCTCGGGATGCACGTGACGCGGCGGTGGCGGCCGGGTCGGCTGCCACTGCTGATGCGGGTCGTGACCACCGTGGTCCCGGTGTTCCGCCGATGGCCAACGACGTACCGCTGGCACGCCCGCCTCGACCTCGGCCCACCGCCGAGCATGCGGGCTGGCTGGCTGCGCGTAGGCAGCGGTGGCGCAGAGGGGTACCGGCGCGCCACCAGCTCTTGAGCGTCCCCGACGGCTGGGCCACCCCGCCAGCGGCACGGGACGTATGATCTCGCGGTGACGCTTCGGGGGATCGTCGGTGCGCTTCTCGCCGCCGCACTGGTGGCGACCCTACCCAGCCCCGCGATGGCCGCGCCGGCGAACGACCACTTCGACAAGGCGCAGCGGCTGACGGGCCGGACCGGGTCCGTGCGGGGTTCCACCGTGGGCGCCACCCGCGAGGGCTGTGAACCGGTCCACGCGTACTACGGCGAGCACACCGTGTGGTATCGGTGGAAGGCACCGGCCACGGGCACGGTTCGCATACGGCTGCGCACCTCCGGTGACGTCCACCTGAGCGCCTTCACGTACCGCGGGGGGTGCTTCGGTTCCACCGACGCGTTCGAGTGGACCCGCGGCAGCCCTCCGTACACCGAGTTCCACACCACGCGCGGCAGGACGTACTGGTTCGGCATCGCCGGACAGGAGACGCGCTTCACCCTGGACTACCGGCTCGTGCGCGCCCCCCGCCCGGCCAACGACCAGTTCGGGCGGGCGCAGGGACTCCGCGGTCGTGCCGGCCTGTGGGCCGGCACCAACGCCGGTGCCACCCGCCAGCGCGGCGAGCCTGGTCATGCCCGGCGCACCGGACACCGCTCGCTGTGGTTCGCCTGGACCGCCCCACGTGACGGTCGAGCCGTGTTCCACACCCTCGACACCAAAGTCGACACCATCCTGGCCGTCTACGTCGGCCGCGCCTTGGGGCGGCTCAAACGCGTGGCCGCCAACGACAACGCCCGTCGCGACGGAGCCAGTCGGGTGGTGTTCACGGCGACGGCCGGCCGCACGTACCGCATCGCACTGGCCGCCCCCGTGGGCGTCGAGACCGCCATCTCCGACGGGCTGACGTTGCGCTACAACACCGGACCCGGGCCTCACAACGATCACCTCGGCAGGGCACGGCCGATCCATGGGTCCAGCGGTCTGCTGCGCGGGTGGACGACCGGCGCGCGGCGCCAACGCGGAGAGCCCCGGCACGGACGGCCCGCGGGTGGCGCTTCCGTGTGGTTCCGCTGGAAGGCCCCGGTGACCAGGACCGCGACGTTCACCATCAGCGAGACCGAGCACGATCCACTGCACTACGCGGCACGCATGGCCGTCTACACCGGCAGCTCGATGTCGGATCTTCAACGGGTCAAGGGCTCCCGGTTCGACGGCTTCGATCGCGCGCTCGGGTTCCCCGCCGTGGCTGGTCGCACCTACCTGATCGCCCTGGACGGCTACCACGAGGCGACCGGTAGCTACCTGCTGTCCTGGTGGACGCCTGCGGCCAACGATGACTTCGCCAAGGCCGAGGTGATCGTTGGGCAGCGGGGCACCACCGGCGGGGCGACCGACGGTGCGACCTCACAGCACGGCGAACCCTCGATCGCCGGGCATCCGCCGACCGCCACGGTCTGGTTTCGCTGGACAGCCCCGTCGACCGGCGCGACGACGATCGACACCTACGGGGCTGGGTGGGCCACGTCGGTCGGTGTGTTCCGAGGCGACTCGTTGGCCACGCTTGCCCACGTCGCAAGTCACGCCAGCCACAGCGGGGGCAGCACCGTCACCTTCGACGCGGTCGCCGGCACCGACTACAAGGTCGTCGTCGACAGTCCGCTGTACGCCGAGGGGGTGCCCTACCGCCTGAACTGGCGACAGGGCGGCGGGCGAGAGTTCACCCCTCCCACGGTCGCGATCACGGGGCCTGCTGCGGAACAGGCGGTCCGGGGCACGATCACCGTGTCCGCGAGCGCCGGCGACTCCTCCGGCGTCGCCGAGGTGCGGTTCGGGATGCCCGAGGTGTGGCTGGCGCCCCGCGACGCGTCGGCGCCGTACACGGCCACGGTCGACACGACGCAGTGGGGCGACGGACCCAGGACGTTGGGGGTCACCGCCGTGGACAGCGGCTCGAACGTCGCCAGCGACACGCGCGTGGTCGTGATGGCCAACCGGCGACCGCAGGTGTGGGTCACCGCCGCGCCGGTCGGCGCGACCGCGGACCGCACCGCCCACCTGGCATGGCGGGCCGACGAGCCGGTGCGGGCCGCGGCGTGCAGCCTCGACGGCGGCTCCTACCGTCCCTGCGACGACGTCGTCAGCTACACGGGCTTGGCCGACGGTGATCACGTGCTCCGGGTGGTGGTGACCGACGCGAGCGGTCTGCGGTCGTACGCCGGCTCAGCGGTTTGGCGGGTGGACACACGCCCGGTCGTCCCCTGACCCACCACTGGGCTGTGTGGGTCCGGGTGCAACGGGGCGCCGGTGAGTGGCTCAGGGTGCAAGGGCTTGCACCCTGACCCACACACCCCGGCCTGGCGAACGCCGCAAACGACAACGCCCCGACCGAAGTCGGGGCGTTGTCGCTTGTGACGTGATCTAGGAGATGATCGTGACGTTCGAGGCCTGCTCGCCCTTCGCGCCCTGGGTGATGTCGAACTCCACCTGCGCACCCTCGGCAAGCGTCTTGAAGCCGCTGCCCTGGATGGCGGAGAAGTGAACGAAGACGTCGTCGCCGTCGTCGCGGGAGATGAAGCCGTAGCCCTTGTCGTCGGAGAACCACTTCACGGTGCCAACTGCCATGTGCGAAACCCTCGCTGTCGTGTTGCTTTGGGTCGTCTGACCCGAGGGTGCTGCACCAGCATTCGTACCACTGCAGTCTCCACGTACATCGTGACCCTCACCAGCAACGGTACCAGCCGACGGCGCGATGTGAACGCCTTTTTGTGCGAGTGGCCCAAGCCCCCGGTGCGGCGTTGGCCGGTTGTGTCGTGCCGCCGGCTTTGCCGATCCGGCTGGCTGGGTAAGGCTGGCTACGGCGAGTGCCAGACTCGTCTGCGGATCGTGACGTCTGTGCTGGGTGCCGCAAGATCCGCCGGCACCACCTGGGATGTGAGCAACCGAAGATGTGTGGCTTCAGCGGGGAAGTCCGGACCGACGGTGGTGCCGCCGACATCGCCGCGGTCGACACGATGGCCGCCACCATGGCGCGACGAGGTCCAGATGCGGCGGGGTCGTGGTCGCAGGGCCGGGTCGCGCTGGGACACCGGCGACTGAAGATCATCGACCTGTCCGACCGCGCCGCCCAGCCGATGGTGGACCCCCACCTCGGACTGACGGTCGCGTTCAACGGGATGATCTACAACTACCCGCAGCTGCGTGCCGACCTGGAGCACCGCGGCTACCAGTTCTTCTCCACGGGTGACACCGAGGTGATCCTCAAGGCGTATCACGCCTGGGGCGACCGGTTCGTGGACCGCCTGGTCGGCATGTTCGCGTTCTGCATCACCGAGCGCGACTCCGGACGGGTGCTGCTGGGACGTGACCGCCTGGGCATCAAGCCGCTGTACCTCAGCCGCGCCACCGGCCGGTTGCGCTTCGCCTCGACGCTGCCGGCACTGCTGGCCGCCGGCGACGTCGACACCAGCATCGACCCCGTCGCGCTGCAGCACTACCTGACGTTCCATTCCGTGGTGCCCGCGCCCCGCACGATCCTCAACGGGATCCGCAAGCTGCCGCCGGCGACCCTGCTCGCGATCGAGCCTGATGGCCGGGAGCACACCACCACGTACTGGTCGCCGACGTTCGAACGCAACCCTGACCACGCCGGCATGTCGGCGGAGGACTGGCGCGACGCTGTGCTCGAGTCGCTGCGGGTGGCGGTCCGTCGCCGGCTGGTCTCCGACGTCCCGGTCGGGGTCCTGCTGTCAGGCGGGCTGGACTCCAGTCTCATCGTCGGGCTGCTGGCCGAAGAGGGTCAGCACGGCCTTGCGACCTTCTCGATCGGCTTCGAGTCGGTGCGCGGCGAGGCGGGGGACGAGTTCGCGTACTCCGACGTCATCGCCCGCCACTTCGGCACCCAGCACCACCAGATCCCGATCGCCACGCAGCGGATGCTGCCGGCGCTCGGCGATGCGGTCGCCGCGATGGCCGAACCGATGGTCAGCCACGACGCCGTGGCGTTCTACCTGCTCTCAGAAGAGGTGGCCCGCAGCATCAAGGTGGTGCAGTCGGGCCAGGGCGCCGACGAGGTCTTCGCCGGCTACCACTGGTACCCACCGATGCTCGACGACCGCGGCGACGGCGTGGACACGTACGCCCAGGTGTTCTTCGACCGCACCTACGACGAGCTCGCCCAGGTGGTCGCCCCGGAGTACGTGCCCGACGCGGACTACAGCCGGGCGTTCGTCCAGACCCACTTCAACGCGCCCGGCGCCAGCACCGCCGTCGACCGAGCGCTGCGGCTCGACACCACGGTCATGCTCGTCGACGACCCGGTCAAGCGCGTGGACAACATGACCATGGCCTGGGGCCTGGAGGCTCGGGTGCCGTTCCTCGACCACGAGCTGGTCGAGCTCGCGGCGCAGTGCCCTGCGGAGCTGAAGGTGGCGCAAGGCGGCAAGGGCGTGCTGAAGGAGGCGGCCCGACGCGTCATCCCGGCCGACGTGATCGACCGGCCAAAGGGGTACTTCCCGGTGCCGGCGCTGAAGTACCTCGAGGGCCCGTACCTGGAGATGGTGCGCGAGGCGTTGTACTCGCCGGCCGCCAAGGAGCGCGGCCTGTTCCAGCAGGCCTACGTCGAGCAGCTCCTGGCGGCGCCCAACGATTCACTGACCCCCCTGCGGGGCAACAAGCTGTGGCAGCTCGGGTTGCTGGAGCTGTGGTTGCAGACCCACCTCCGCTGAAGGCGACCACGTGAACCAACGGCGATACGACCCCCGGGTCCCGACCCGGGCGGCGCTGAGCACACGCAGCTGGGTCCAGCCGGGTGAGCGGCGGACCGGCGACATGGAGCGCAACGTCGCGCTGGACTGCGGTTGGGGGCGGCTGATCTTCGGGCAGACCTTCGACGACGTCGACGACCTGCTCGAGGTGTTGCGCAGCGAGGAGTCCGGGCGGCGCGACATCGCCATGTACCTGCGTGACCCCCACATCGTTGTTGCGCTCGAGCCCTCTGAGCTGTTCATCGACCCGTCGTTGACCTACCGGCTCTGGCTCCACCAGTACCGCCCGGCGCGCCAGCCCGTCCGCGGTGTCGTCGTGCGCAAGATGCGCACCCAGGCCGACGCCGAGGAGATCAATCGCGTCTACGCCGCCAACGGCATGGTCCGCGCCAACCCTGAGCGTATGTGGGCCAACCAGCTGACCCAGCACTTCACCTACCTGGTCGCCGAGGACGCCGACACCCACGAGGTCATCGGAACCGTCACCGGCGTGGACCACCCCAAGGCGTTCAACGACCCCGAGTCGGGCTGCAGCCTGTGGTGCCTGGCCGTGGATCCGCAGACGCGGCGGCCGGGCGTCGGGGAGGCGCTGACCAGGACGCTGGCCGAGCGGTTCATGGGCCGGGGGCGCTCCTACATGGACCTGTCGGTCCTCCACGACAACGCCGCTGCCATCGCGCTGTACGAGAAGCTCGGTTTCGTCCGTGTGCCCGTCTTCGCGGTCAAGCGCAAGAACCCGATCAACGAGCCGCTGTTCACACCGGAGGTCGACTTCGACGGCCTGAACCCCTACGCGATGATCATCGCCGAGGAGGCACGCCGGCGTGGCATCGGTGTCAGCGTCCTGGACGCCGAGGGTGGGTTCGTCGAGCTGTCCCACGGCGGCCGGCGGGTCGTGACACGCGAATCGTTGTCGGAGCTGACGACCGCCGTGGCGATGAGCCGGTGTGACGACAAGCGCGTCACGCGTCGTGTCCTGCAGCAAGCGGGGTTGCGGGTGCCGCGGGGGCGAACGGCGACGTTCGACGAGGCCGACGAGGCGTTCATGGCCGAAGTCGGCGAGGTGGTGGTCAAGCCGGCGCGCGGGGAGCAGGGTCGGGGGATCAGCGTGGGCGTGCGCAATGCGGACGACCTGCGCCGGGCGCTTGAGCTGGCCCGCACCCACAGCGAGGAGGTGCTCGTCGAGGAGGTCGTCGACGGCGAGGACCTGCGGGTCATCGTGATCGACTACGAGGTGGTGGCCGCTGCGGTGCGCCGCCCCGCCGAGGTCGTCGGGACCGGCCGGCACACCGTGGCGGAGCTGATCGAGAAGCAAAGCCGCCGCCGGCAGGCGGCGACCGGCGGCGAGTCGCACATCCCCGTCGACGATCACACCCTCGCAACGGTGCGCGATGCGGGCTACGCCATGGACACCGTCCTGCCTGAGGGCGAGGTGCTGCGGGTGCGCCGCACCGCCAACCTGCACACCGGTGGGACGATGCACGACGTCACCGACGACCTGCACCCCGAGCTTGCACAGGCCTGTGTCAAAGCGGCGCAGGAGCTGGCCATCCCCGTCGTGGGCCTGGACCTGCTCGTCCCGGACGTCGCCGGTCCGGACTACGTGTTCATCGAGGCCAACGAGCGCCCGGGGCTGGCCAATCACGAGCCGCAGCCGACGGCAGAGCGGTTCATCGACCTGCTGTTCCCCCACACGCGCCGCCTCGGCGCCTGACCCGGCGCGGCACGATAGCGTTGCCGCCGTGACGACCAAGCCCCTGTCCATCGATATGGACTACGTGTCCGACGTCCTCGTGCGCATGCTGAGGATCCCCAGCGTTTCGGGCCGCACCGACGACATCATGCGCATGCTCGGCGAGGAGATCGCCGGGATGGGGATGCCCACCCAGCTGACCCGTCGGGGTTCGCTGATCGCCGACCTCGCAGGTGACCAGGACACCCCCGACCGTGCCGTGGTCGTCCACGCCGACACGATCGGCTGCATGGTCAAGGAGCTCAAGCCCAACGGGCGGCTGCGGGTCATCCCGATCGGCACGTTCAGCGCTCGGTTCGCCGAGGGGTCTCGCGTGCACATCTGGACCGACGACCCGGAGGTCTGCTACACGGGGACGATCCTGCCGCTGCTGGCCAGCGGCCACACCTTCGGCGAAGAAGTCGACACGCAGGGCATCGGTTGGGCCCACGTCGAGGTCCGCGTCGACGAGCCGGTCTCGTCCGCCGACGAGCTGTACGACCTGGGCATCCGCATCGGCGACTTCATAACGCTTGACGCCGATCCGCAGATCACCCCCAGCGGCTTCGTCAAGTCGCGGCACCTCGACGACAAGGCGGGGGTCGCGGCGGCCCTAGGGGCGTTCAAGGCGATCATCGACGCCGAGGTGCAGCTGCCGGTCAGCGTTCACCTGCTGATCACGATCCTGGAGGAGATCGGCCAGGGAGCCAGCCACGGGCTGCACGCGGACGTCGCGGAGCTCGTCTCGATCGACAACGCAGTCATCGCCCCGGGCCAGGCCTCCCGCGAGACCGACGTCAACGTCGCGATGTCGGACTCCACCGGGCCGTTCGACTTTCACCTGACCCGGCGCCTGCTCCTCCTTGCCTCCGACGCGGGCATCCCCGCGCAGCGGGACGTCTACAACTTCTACCGGTCCGACGTGGCGTCGGCGATCGAGGCCGGCGCGGAGATGCGTGCAGCACTGATCGGGTTCGGTGTCGACGCCAGCCATGGGCACGAGCGCACGCACCTTGACGGGATCCGCCACGTCGCCGAGCTTCTCACCGTGTACCTGCAGACGCCGCTGACCTTCGAGTCCGACGTGACCCCCGCCGCTCCCGTGGACGAGTTCTTCTCCCAGGAGGAAGCCGAGGCCGCACGCGGTTTGCACGACTGACGTGCAACGACGCTCGCTGGGCTCGTGGACCGCGACGCAGATCGCGACGTCGGTCCGCGCCGGTCACGTCACCCCGCGCGAGATGGTCGAGGCGTCGCTGCGCGCGATCGCCGCTCGCAACGACGCCGTCGGCGCGTTCGTGGTCGTGCGTGCCGAGGCAGCGCTGCGCGAGGCCGATCAGCTCGCGCGCCGCTCGGATCTGTCAGACCTGCCCTTGGCGGGGGTTCCGATCGCGATCAAGGACAACGTCGACGTCGCGGGGGAGCCGACGAGGGTCGGCACGGTCGCCACGCCCGACCAGCCGGCGGCCGAGGACACCGAGGTCGTCCGCCGGCTGCGGTTGGCCGGGGCGATCGTCGTCGGCAAGACCAACGTGCCCGAGCTGTGCTGCTGGGGTGTGACCGACTCGGTCTTCGCGGCGACGCGGAACCCCTGGGACCCCACCCGGACCAGTGGCGGGTCGTCGGGCGGCAGCGCGGCAGCGGTCGCCTCCGGCATGGTGCCGGTGGCGCTGGCGACCGACGGGATGGGTTCGATTCGGATCCCGGCCGCTGCCTGTGGGCTGCTGGGCATCAAACCCGGCCTCGGCGTCGTGCCGGCGGATCCCGGCGCCAGCTGGAACGGGATGTCCGAGCACGGACCGGTGGCCACCACGGTGGAGGACGCACGCCTGGTGCTGGCAGCCATGGCCGGGCAGGCGCTGCCGGTCACCGCAGCGAACGGCGTGCGGATCGCGGTCTCGACCCGTCCGCCGGTGGCGGGCACCCGGGTCGCCGCGGACTGGCGCCGCCCCGCCGCCGAAGCCGCTGGGTTCCTGCAGGCCGCCGGTCACACGGTGCAGGTCGCCGACCCGCCGTACCAGCCGGCCGACGCCCTCACGCTGGCGGCGGGGTGGACGGCGGGCGTCGCCGAGGACGCGCAGGGGCTGCCGTGGCGTGGCCTGGAGCGGCGCACCCGCACGCACATCGCCGTCGGACGGGCGCTGCGCCTGGGAGCCGAGGCCCACGACCGCCGGCGCGAGGACTGGACGCAACGCCTCGCCGGGTTCTTCGCCGATCACGACGTGCTGGTGACGCCGGCGCTGGCCCAGTCACCTCCGCGGCTGGGCAACGCGCGGGACCGTCCGTGGTTGGCGAACGTGTGGCGCGATGCCAACTACGCCCCGTTCGCCGCGCGGTTCAACCTCGCCGGCGTGCCCGCCGTGGTCGTGCCCTGGGGCGTGGGAGACGACGGGTTGCCCCGCGCGGTCCAGATCGTCGCGCCCCGGGGCGGCGAGGCGCTGCTGCTCGACCTCGCCGGGCAGCTCGAGCGCGTGCACCCCTGGCAGCGGGTCGCGCCGGCGTACGCCTGATCCGCCGGCGGGCTCAGACCGCCGCGGGCTCCTCCACCGACGGCGACTGCTCGACCGGCGCGGGCCGGTGGCTGCGGTGCCAGCGGTCCCACAGCGCCAGCATGCTCGGCAGCACGATGGTCGCGGCGAGCAGCGCGAAGCCGATCGCGTACGCCGTGACCAGCCCGAACTGGCGGAACGGCGTGAGCGACGACGTCACCAGCACGCCGAACCCCGCCATGGTCGTGAACGCCGAACCTGCCAGCGCCCCGCCGGTGTGACGCACTGTCGAACGGATCGCCAGGTGCGGGTCCGCGATGCGCATCCGGTCCTCCTGGTACCGGTGCGTGATGTGGATCGAGTACGGCACGCCGATGCCGATCGCCAGTGCGGCGATCGTGGCGGTGACGGGGCCGAAGGGGATGCCCGTGGCGGCCATCATCCCAAACGTCCACAGCACGACCAGCGCGACGGGGGCGATGGTGAGCACGCCCAGCAGCGGACGGCGCGACTGCACCCAGAACGTGATGACCAGCAGCACCATCGCCGCCAGCAGCGTGACCAGCAGGGACGACACCTGGGAGTCCTGCAGCGCCCGCACGATGACGTCGTTGATGATCGGGTTCGACGTGGCCACCGCCGACGCCCCCGTGGCCTCGATCGGCGCGAGCGCGTCGCGCAACGTGGCGCGCAGCTGCGCCGCCCCGTCCTCGCCGGCGTTGGTCTGGATTCCCAGGCGAGCCATCGCGAGGTCGCCGTCGCCGTCGGCCAGGACGCGCCCGGCGCGCTGCGGGGCGGCGTCGAGCATCGCGGCGTACAGCGCTGCGACGTCGGCGTCGGCGTCGACGCGCAGGTCCTGGCCCATGCCGGCGGCCGCCGCCTGCTCGGCCAGTGGCCCCGGCGTTCCGTCCGGTCCGGGCATCGTCAGCTGTGCCAGGACGGAGACGGGCGACTCCACCTGGGCTCGACCGTCGAGCAGGGCGACGTCGTCGACGTCGGCGAGGTCGTCTTGGACCTGCACGATCGCGTTGTGGACCTCCGGCGTGGCGATGTCGCCACGGACGAGCACCTCGGTCTGCTCGCCGAACCCGCCGTCGAAGTCCTCGGCGATCCGGTCGAACGTCTGGACCACCGGCGAGTCGTCCGCCACGAAGTCCGTCATGCTGAACCTGGTCTCCAGTGCGCTGAGCCCCCACAGGCCCAGCGCCCCGCCCAGCACGACGGTCACCACCAGCGTCGGGATCGGCGCGCGTTCGGCGAGCACCGCGGTGCGGGCCATGATCCCGGGCAGCACCCGCTCGGTGGTGCGGCCCAGCGCCGCGGCCGGGAGCCGGCCGGCGGCCTCGGCGCGCCGGTCCAGCAGCAACCGCACCGCCGGCACGAACGTCAGCATTAGCACGAACGCCGAGACGATCCCGACAGCGGCGATGATGCCGAAGTCCTTCAACGCCGGCACGGGGTTCACCCAGTTGGTGAGGAAGCCGACGGCGGTCGTCATCGTGGCGAGCACCAAGGCGACACCCACGGTGTGCACGGCACGGGCGATGGCTTCTCTGGTCGTCGCGGCGCCGGAGCCGACCTCCTCGCGGTATCGCGACGTCAGGTGGATCGAGTAGTCGACCCCCAGGCCGATCATGAGCACAGGGATGATCTGGGTGACCTCGGTCATCCGTCCGATCAGGCCCAGGTAGTCCGGCCCGAGCAACACCGCGATGCCGTTCATCCACGTGATCGCCATGACGATCGTGAGCATCGTCAGCAGCGCATCGGCGACGGTGCGCCGGCTCGCCCCCAGCCGCGTCAGGCCCAGGCCTGGCCGCAGCCAGTACACGAAACCCAGGATGACGATGATGATCAGGAAGGCGGCGGCGAACAGGCGGCCGATCTCCGCCTGGAAGGCGCCGTCGTCGGCGAACAGCAGGGCGAAGCTGAACGGCTCGGCGTCGATCTGGAACGGCAGGTCGGCGCCGCGGACGGCGTCGGCGACCTGCGTCTCGAGCTCGATCAGTGCGTCGAACTGCTCGGTGCCGTCTCCCTGCAGGTGGCCGGTGTCGAGGAAGACCAGCATCAGCCCGGCGTCGGCGTCGCCCTGGGTGGCGTCGGCGTCCTGGGGTAGCAGGCCGGTGACGAAGCCGGCTTCCTGTGGTGACAGCTGTGCCAGCGACTCGGTGTACAGCTGCTGCACCGTCTGGTCCGCCAGCTGCCCGGGAGGGATCTGTGACTGCTCGGCGGCCATCAGCGCCGGATCCAGGAAGCTGACGATGCCGGGCCGGTCCTCTCGGTCGGCGATGTGCTCGCCGGCGGGACTGTCGGTCACGGCTTCGCGCAACGCCGTGACCGCCCGCACGCCGTTGCCGGAGATGACGTCGCCGGACTCGCTGCGCACCAGGATCTGGACGACTTCCTCACCGGTCGCACCGAAGTGCTCCGACAGCGCCTCGGCGGCCTCGAGCTCAGGGTTGTCGGGGGCGAACCCCTCGTTGCCGGCGGCGGTCTCGGCCTGGGTGGACAGCACCGCGAACCCCCCGGTCGCCACCAGGACGGCCAGCACCACCACCACCGGTGCGCGCACGACCACGCGCGACAACGTCCGGACGAACAGCAACATGACAGCTCCGTGTCTTCCTCGGCGGCACCGCCACCCGCATGGCGGTCGCCACCAGAATACGGCTGCTGACACGGCGGTCCGCCGCTCGAGGCGGCCGCTCAGTAGTGATACGGAAAGCCGCTCCAGTCAGGGCGGCGCTTCGCCAGGAACGCGTCACGGCCCTCCTGCGCCTCGTCGGTCATGTACGCCAGACGGGTCGCCTCGCCGGCGAACACCTGCTGGCCCACCAACCCGTCGTCGACGAGGTTCATCGCGAACTTCAGCATGCGTGTGGCGGTCGGTGACTTGCCGGCGATCGTCGTCGCCCAGTGCAGGCCG
>DATLGM010000025.1:0-7964 GCA_035540515.1 Egibacteraceae bacterium
CACCTGCGCGACCTGCGCCCCCTGACGGTAGGCCGTCACGGTGACGGCATGACCGGGCTTGAGGTTGGTGACGCGGACGCTGGGGGCGTTGTTGCGGCCGACGATCTCGCCGTCGCGCGGGGTGGTCGCGTCGACCGACTCGATGGTGGGAACGGCGGGACGGATGCGGTCGACCGACAGCTTCGAGCCGTGCCCGACCGCGCCGATCAGGCGCAGGCCGGCGCGGTCGACGTAGGGGATGCGCGTGGGCACCGCGGTGTCCGTGTTGGTGTACTCGATGCGCGGCGTCGCGTCCTCGTCGAGGTTCTGCGCCAGGACGAGCTCGCGGGTGTCGGTGCCGGCGGCCCCGACGACGGCAGTCACGACCGCTGCCGGCGAGGTCACGACCCAGTCGCTGGGCAGCTCCACGTCCGGGTGGCGCACCGGCTCGGTGAACACCACACGGATGCGGTTCTGCGCCAGCATCTCGTAGCGCTCGATCCGCGGGCGGGTGTAGTCGACGGGCACCACGTTGCTCGGGTGCGGCTGGCCGGCGATGTACAGCTCGAGGACCGCCTCGCGCACACCCGTGTCGGTGCAGCCGGGCTCAGGGTCGATGCTGCCGGGCGGTGGGGGGCAGGGGTCGCCGAAGATCCCCGGGACCGTCAGCTGACCGCTGATCGCGCCGTCGGATCCCACTCGGACGAAGTCATTGGGCGTCACACCGACAACGCCGAGCCCGTTGAGCGGCGGCTCTTGCGTGATCCAGGTTTCGTGAACCTGCGTCCCGTCGGCGGTGCGGGCCACCCAGCGCGCGCCGTCGATGGTGGCGTTGGCAGGCGCCTGGCCGCTGAGGTGGACGCGCTGCGCGCTGTCGTTGCCGTGGATCGCGGTGTTTCGCGAGTCCGCGGGGCGCATCGTCAGCGTGACTGCCGCCTGGGCGTGCGCGGAGTGCGCGATGACGGGCAACAGGCTGACTGCGAGCAGCACGGCGCACAGCGCCGCCCCGAGGCGGGTCAGTCGTCCAGAAACAGCGGCGGTGGTGCCGGGCTCAATACCGGTCACGGTGAAACTCCCCCATCGGAAGAAAGGTACTGCTGCGGCGGTCCAGTGCATATAACGAGCGAGGGCCGGGTTGGTTACCCGGCCCTCCTCGTTATTTCTGCGTCGCCCGAGGGCGAGCCTGGGGCTAGCTGAGCGTGTCTGCCAGCGTGTTGCCGGCCCGGTCCTCGTACCGCTTCCCGTCGGCGCTGCGGAGGCGGTAGAAGGCGCCGGCGAACGGTCCCTCGTTCTGGAAGTCGTACTTGACCGTCCGAGTCTGCTGGTCGACCTGGGTCACCGACAGCGCCCGGTAGTACTGCAGGCCCGTGGAGGTGTTCTCCGCGGCCAGCCAGTCGTTGGCGTAGTCGGTGCCGGCCACGATCCGCTCGTTGAAGCGAACCGTCACGTCGTTGCCGTTCTTGCTGGTCGTCGAGATCAGCGGGGCGACCTGGTCGAGCACGATGTTGAAGGTGGACATGTCACCCTCGAGGCCACCGCCGATGAAGCGGAGCTTGCGGACGTAGGTGCCGTCCGTCGTGCCGATCGGGACCCGGATCGCCGCCGTGAACTCCCGGCTGGTGCCGATCAGGGCCGGGTTGCTCAGCTGCTCCTGGTGCAGCACCCTGTTGCTGCCGTCCAGCACCTGCAGGGTGTAGCCGTTGCGGGCGTTGTTGATCGTCAGCCGGAAGTCCTCCGTGGCCGGCGTCCCCGTGCCGCGGAACCGGGTGAAGTAGGTCTTCACACCGTTGACGTCCTCGCTGTAGGCCTTCTCCGAGTTGTTGTTGCGGGTCGCGTCGCTGATGAACGGAGCCAGCGGGCGGATCCCGGAGACGGTCTCGATGGTCTGGGTGACGGCGTTGTTGCGCGCGCCGTCGACCGCGGGGTCCTGGTTCAGCGTCGAGCGGTACGTCACGCTGGGCGTCGCGTCCCGGTCCTGGGCCGAGCTCAGGTGCAGCACCCGGTTACCGGTGCCGTCGCTGCCCTTGCCGCGGCAGCTGTCGGACTCGCCGACGAACGTCACCTTCGACACTCGCCCGGGCAGGCCGTCGATGGAGTAGGCGTTCGGGTCGCAACCACCGGCGATGGCCGAGGTCAGGTTGTCGACGAACGTCACCCGGATCGTCTGCTCGGTCTCCGTGCGGCCCGGGTTGAGCAGCGACGGGATGATGTTGTCGATGACGTTCGAGCCGCTGGTGATGCCACCGATGTTGCCGGCGGTGTCGGCGGCCTCAGCCTTGACCACGAACGAGGTGGCCTCGGCGGCGAAGCTGGGCTTCGCGCTGCCGGAGTAGTCGTAGGTGCCGTCGTTGTTGCGGGTCAGGCTGGTCGTGACCTGCTGCTCAGGCCCCACGTTCGGGACGATGACCACGCGCAGGCTGTTCTGGCGGAGGTCGTCGGCGGCTCCGGTGATCTTGCCGGAGATGTTGATGGTGTCGCCGTTCTTCACCGCGGTCTGGTTCTCCGGGATGGACACCGCGATGGACAGGACCGGAGCCAGGTTGTCGATGATGATCTTCGTCAGGTCGCTGACCGTCGACGAGAACGGGTGGTCGTTGTTGTCCATGCCCGTCAGCGTGATGGTCGGCTGGTGGTCACCGTTGTTGCCGGCCACCTGGACCTCTTCGAAGAACAGCTTCTTGGAGTTGGCCGAGCCGCCGCCACCGGTGTAGCTCACGCCCTCGCGCAGCTTGGTGGTGGTGGTGGCGAACTTCAGCTCACCGCCGGTCACGTTCAGCGCGGGGGTGCCGGTCTTGGCGCCGACGACCTCGAAGGTGTAGTTGGCGCCGGCACCCGAGCGGACGCGGGTGGGGGCCAGCTGGCTCAGCGCGACGACCGGAGGTGCCTGCACCGTCAGCGTGTCGGTGACCGAGTTACCGGTCGCACCGGTCGCCGAGGTGGTGGCGGTGAACAGCGACTGCCGGTCGGCACTGGCACCGGCGAGGGTGACCCGGTGGTTCACCGGCGTCTCACCACCCGGGTTGCCAGGGACCGAAACGGTCTGCAGGTAGGTGCCGTCCTGCGCCGAGCTCAGGGTCGACGTCACCGTGACCGCGTTGAGCGCGTGGTTGCGCACCGCGTGGCTGTAGGTGAAGGTCTGTCCGGCGGTCGCCGTCTTGTCGGTGACGCCGGCGGGGTCGGTCGGACGCAGGTTGTTCAGCGTCTCGAGGATCCGCACGTTGGCGATCAGGCCCGTGGCGTCGTTCGCCGGGGCGCCGACGCGGTTGGTGGTGCGGCCGCTGTCACTGGACAGGTAGACCTCGAACGGACCACTGCGGTCTGTGCTCGAGGGGCGCGCCACCTTGGCAGGCAGGCTGAAGCTCTGGCTGCCGCCGGCGGGGATGCCGCTGCTCGACGTCCACGTCACCGACTGGAACGAGCCGACCGAGTCGGTCGTCGCGGTCCAGCCCGTAGGCGCAGGGACGCTGCCATCGGGAAGGCTGATGCCGGCCCGGTCCACGGGGAGGATGACCTCCACGTAGTTGACCCGGCTACCCACCAGAGGGGTGCCGGTGTTGGCAACCGACAGCGAGAACGTCCGGTCCCCCGGGAACACGTTCCGGCTGGCGGAAGAAAGGGAGGCCGTTCCCGTGGCGGAGGCGAAGGCGGTGGCCGGGAACAGGCCGAGAATGAGCAAGGTGGTGATGACGGTGGCGGCGAGCTTGCGAGTCACGGCGTGCTCCTTGGGATGGCGACAACTTGGCCCACTCCGAGGAGGAGGGCCTTGCGTATCGAGTTCGCGGTTCGAGACGGGACTCCTGCTTGCCGGTTTGAAAAAATCCCCGGCGATGTCTCGTTCCGGCCAACCAAACGAGCCGCTGCGACGGTGGTGACGAAAAAATGTAGTCAGAGGTGACTAGTACTTCCCGACGTGCCCGTAGCGGCCCTCACTACCCCCGTAGCGCGCGCAGCGCCTCGACGCCTACCAGGATCCCAACGACGACAAAGATGGCAGCGGCGCCCAGCTGGAGATATGCGGGGCGGATCACGCGCAGAAGGCCCTCGCCGACGAGCACCGCGAGCGCCGTGGAGGCGATCAGCGCCAGCGACGCGCCGATGAACACCGCCCACCGAGACGCTCCGCCGGCGGTGAACGAGACGACGGCCAGCTGCGTCTTGTCGCCCAATTCGGCAAGGAACAGCGCCAAAAACACGGTTGCCGTCGTTCTCATCGTTCTTCCTCGTTCCGTGGGAGTCGATACGCGTCGCGCAGCCGCTGCTCCCACTCCTCGTCATCCGGCCGTGCCGAATAAACAACATCCTCGGTATTCAAAGACCGGGCATCGTTTTGTAATTCATGGTCAGACTTCTGACGTGCGCGAGTCGATCTGACAGGTTCTCCCAGCACCAGTGCCGCGGCCAGCGCGGTGGTGATGGGCACGGCGGCGATCAATCCCACGGATCCGACGAGCGTTCGCACGACCTCGACCGCCACGGTCTCCGACGTCACCACGGTGCCGAGTCCGTCGGGGCTGCCGGCGAACAGGATCAGCAGCGGCAGCGACGCGCCCGCGTAGGCGAGGAACAGCGTGTTCACCGTCGCTGCGATGTGGTCGCGCCCGACCGCCAGGGCGCCGCGCAGCAGTTGACCAAACCCGGCGGCAGGGTTGGCCCGGTGCAGCTGGAACACGGTGGACGACTGCGACATCGTGACGTCGTCGAGGACACCCAGCCCGCCGATGATGATCCCGGCCAGCAACAGGCCGCGCAGCGACAGCCCACCGACCTCGACGTTGGCCAGCCGCGCCTCTTCTGATGCGAACCCGGTGAAGTTGGCGGCTTCCACGAACACCACAGCGAGCACGCCGGTCACGATCAGCGCGAGCGATGTGCCCACCACCGCCGCCGTGGTCTTGGCGTTGAACCCGTGCGACAGGTACAGGGTGACGATCATGATCAGCAGCGCGCCGACGACCGCGACCGTCAGTGGGCTGCGGCCCTCGAGCACCGCAGGGATCATGAAGCCGACGATCAGCAGGAACGTCAGCGCCAACCCGACCAGGGCGCGGGCGCCCTGGAGCCGGCCGAAGGACAGCACTGCCACGATGAACAACGCGGTCAGCACGATCATCGGTCCGGAGCGGCGAAAATCGCTGATGAAGTACGTCGGTGGCAGGTCCGGCTGGGTGATCTGCGCCAGCCGCACCGCCTGCCCTGACTCGTACAGGTTGCCGGTGTCGTCGGTGGTCTCGAACCTGACCGTCTCGCCGGTTGCCTCAACGCGGGCCGTGACCTCCACCAGCACAGCGCCCGGCGGAAGCCCGGTGGTGTCCGCTTCTTCGATCGGTGTCACCTCGAGCAGGGTGGCGTCGAGCAGTTCGGTGGTCTGCGCCTCGGACGCCTCCGGCAGAGGCCGCGGGCCGGGCCACATGGCGATCATGGCGACGACCGCCACTAGTCCGACCGCGCCGACGACCGCCAGCAACGTGGCGTGGTTGATGCGCTCCATCACTGCTCCCGGGAGGCCGACGGCTCCTGCACGGCAACCGGGCCGTCGACCACCAGCGTCCTGATCGGCCACGGGATGGTCATCCCCGCCTGTTCGATGCCGCGTTTGGCGGCGGCCAGGACGCGGTCCTGGGTGTGACGGACGCTGCGGATGTCGGGGAGGGTCCAATAGCGGATTTCGAAGTCGACGCTGGATTCGCCCAGCTCGGTCAGCAGGACCTCGGGGGCGGGGTCGTCCAGCACCCCCTCGACGGCGGAGATGGCGGCCGGGATGACCTCACGCGCAGCGTCATGGTCGTCGCGATAGTCCACGCCGACGGTCACCACGGTCCGGCGCTTTCCGCGTCGGGTCAGGTTGATGACGGGGTTGGTGTAGACGTCGACGTTGGGGATGAGCACCAGCACGCCGTCATAGTCGATGAGTCGGGTGACCCGCAGGTCGATGTCCTGGACTGTTCCCTCGAAGTCGCCGGTGCGGATCTGGTCGCCGGCGCGGAAGGGGCGGCGGATGAGCAAGATGATGCCGGCGATGAAGTTCTCCAGGATGGACTGCACGGCGAATGCGACCGCCAAGCCGGCCAACCCGATGCCGGCCAGCGCCGGGCCGACCTCGACGCCGGCGATCGAGAAGCCGATGAGCAGCGCGGCGAGGATGCCCAGGATCCGCAGGATCCGGACGGTGAAGTCGACGGCGACCGGGTCCGCCTTGGTGCGCTCCAGCCCCCGCCGGACTATCCCAGCGGCCGTGAACGCCACGACGATCCCGATGACGGTCAGCGCCAGGGCGATGCCGATCAGCGGCAGGTTGCGCAGGAACCCCTCGTACAGACCCTCGACGGTGTCCAGGGTCGGCTCGAGCGTCTCGTCGATCTCGGCCTGCGCCAGCAGCCGCACTGCACCTCCTCGGGACGGGAGGTGTCAGGCTAACGAAGCTACGGCAGCGTCAGGCGCGAGGGGAACTGCACGCTGTCGTAGTAGACGGTGAACGTGGCATTCCCGGGGTCGCTGGTCGTGCCGTTGGACGACGCCACCGGCTCCGTCGACAGCTGCAGGGTCACGTCGTACGCATCGGGCACATCGACGTCGGGGAAGGTCAGCCACAGGGGCGTGGGACCGCTGCCGATGTCGGCGCCGGCGATCTCGACCTCGCCGACCTTGCTGCCGTCGGCGAACAGCTGCGCGAACAGCGTCCCGCCTTCCTTCATCGTCTCCGACCCCACCCACACCAGAGCGTGGGCATCACCAGCGATGGCACGGGGTTCGTCGAACTCGGTGCCCCAGTAGGCCTGGAGCGGGTTGCGGTAGGCGTTGAAGCCGACGGGCGGTGCGACGTAGGTGTTGGGGACCGCGCCGGTGGGGCGCTCGGTGGTCAGCGCCGAGCGGAACGGCACCTCCTCAGCGCCTTGCTGCGTGTGGACCATCGAACCCTGGCCGATGTCACCGCCGAGGTAGTAGATCGAGCGGGCGTCCTGGGGCGCGTCGGGAGCCTCGCCCGGGGCTTTGCCCTGGCAGTTGCGCGCCGTGTCGTTCTCCGCGCAGCGCAGCGTCGCGCCCCCGGCCGGTTCGACGGCGGTGGTCAGCTGCAGCGCGTTCCGGGGCGCCCCGGCGAAGTTGGTGACGGCAACGGTGAACGATTCGCAGTGACCGATCGGGAACGTCACCGCCTCGCGAGCCACGCCGGTCTGCGGGTTCTCGTCGACGGACCGGGCGAGCTCGAAGTCCTCGTCGTCGTAGACGAAGATGTCGTAGTCATGGGCGGCGTTGTCCCAGGTCAGCTCCATGCTGACGGTGCCTGCGGCGGCGGGGGCGAGGTCGGCCTGGTAGTGCCACAGCGCCCGGCGGTACGGGCCGAACGGCGCGAGGAACTCGGCGGTCGCGGTGAGCACCGGTGCCGGGGCGGGCGCCTCGAACGTGGTGTCGCCGCCCTCAAGCGTCAACCGTTCCCGGCCGTTGTCGGGACAAGCGACGTCGGAGGTCTCAGTGGCGGCGCCGGCGGGCAGCGCGCCCAGCAGCAGCACGGCGGACAGGACGGCGAGGACTGCAGAACGCATCAGGGCAAGCTTTCGTCGAGCGGCTTGCCGATGACTTCGACGAACGGCCGGTGCTCTCCTGCCGGGTCAGCGCCTCAGCCGCAGACCGACTTGAGCAGCGGATACGGATTGACCGGCCCGCCGCCGCCCGGGTGGTACTCGAAGTGGATGTGGGGGGTCGTGCCCCGCGCGTTGCCGGTGTCGCCGTTGTGCGCGATCAGATCGCCGGCGCGGACGCGCTGGCCGGCGCGGGCGACGAAGTCCTGCAGGTGCATGTACCAGTAGGTGTGCCCGTCGTCGCCGCGCAGGGACAAGAACAGTCCCGCGGAGCCGCCCGTGCGGGTCCACTCGACACGCCCGCCGGTGATCGCGAAGACCTTGCCGCCCCGCGCCCCGAAGATGTCCGTGCCCTGGTGGCGGCGGCCGCCGCTGCGAGGCGCACCCCAGGTGTCGGTGAACGACCGGGGG
>DATLGM010000026.1:0-7459 GCA_035540515.1 Egibacteraceae bacterium
GCCCCCCGACACGACGCCGCCCCCAACGGCCACGTCGGGGCGCTGGTGACGATGGGCCTGCCCGCGCCGCTCGTGCCGGCGGTGGCCACCCCCGTCGCGCTGGAGGCCGCGTTGCGCAGCTCGCTCAGCCGGCTCCCCTCGGCGCCCCCCATGCCCAGGAGCACCGGATCGGTGGTTGCCGTTGTGGGTGAGCGCAGTGCTGCGATGCAGGTGGCGCGCGACCTTTCGGCCGAAGCGGGACTCGACCCCGACGCGGTGGCCATCGCCACCCGCCGGCGCGTCCCGGCCCGCACCCCCGAGCACCTGGTCATCACCGGCACGGACGACGCGGGCGAGAAGCGACGCAGCTGGCGCCGGCGCGACCGGCCGTCGGTCGTCGTCGTCGACACCGAGCTGTCGGCCGACAAGCCCGCGTGGGCCTTCCACGTGCTCGCGGCGTTGGAGCCCGCAGCCACGTGGGGGGTCGTCGAGGCCACCCGCAAGACCGAAGACGTCGCGGCCTGGATGAACGGCCTGGGCGGCGTCGACGCCCTGGCGGTCAGCGACGTGGACGCGACGACGAGCCCGGCCGCCGTGCTGCAGCTGGACGTGCCCGTGGGTCGCATCGACGGCCGGCCGGCCAGCCCGGCCCTGTGGGCCGCCCTGCTCACAGAGCGGCTGGCGGCATGACCTCCGAGGCCGGCACGGGGACGGCACGCGCCGGCGACGCCACGGCCGTGAGCCAGTGGCCCGACGTCAACACCCTGGCCTTCGTCGACATCCTCGACGAGCCGGTGATGCTCGAAAGCAGGGTCGAGGCCGTCGAGGACGGCCATCTGGTGCTCACGGCCCCGACGGGCGCGTTCGGGATGCCGGTGCTGCCGCTGGCGGGCGAGACCCTCGTCGTGGCCTGGAACACCATGCGCGGCCACTTCGAGCGCAAGGGTGTGGTGGCCTCGTCGCGGCGCACACCCAAGGCGCAGGTGACCGTCCGGGCCCTCGGCGAGGCGCGCCGCGTCCAGCGGCGGGCGCACGTGCGGGTTCCGCAGCTGTCGCCGATCGCGCTGGTCGTGGGGCCCGTCCACATCCGCGCCAGCTTGCTCGACGTCAGCGAGAGCGGCGTGCGCTGCGTCGTTGACCGGCCCTGCCCCATCGGCATGGACACGCGCGTCGAGGTGACGCTGGAGCTGCTCAACGGCGTGGCCGTGCCCCTGACGTGCGTGCCCGCTCGCATGTACGCCATCGACGACGAACAGCTCGAGCTCGGGCTGACGTTCGTCGACATCGACGACGTGACCGCGACCGAGGTTCGCCGCCACGTGTTCGCCCAGCAGGTCCGCGACCGGGCGATGGGACTGCTGTGACCGCAGCCCTGCGGCTGGCGCTGTCGCTGCTCGGCTCTCTGCTGCTGTGGGTGCCGACGCTGCCCGGAGCCCTCGCCGGCGGTGAGGACCCGGCCGGCATCGCCGTGCGCTACCTGGTGTGCCTGCTGGCCGCGCGCCTCGGCGTGGGGATCCTGTTCCGCGTCGTGACGGGCTACGCCGGGGACCTCGACGACGCCCACGCCGAGGGTTCGGACCCCTCGGAGGCGGACGAACCAGGTGAGGAGCCCGAGACCCTGCCGTACGGCCGCCGTCGCGACGACGCCGACGAGGAGGCGCTGCTGGCCGAGGCGCTGGAAGACGTCGAGGACACCACCGCATTGGCCTCCTGACCGGACGGGCGGCGCGTATCCTCACGCGACGCGACCGTCCACGGAAGGAGCCCCGCGTGCTCGTCCTCACTCGCCGAGCCGGCCAGAGCATCGTCATCGGCCACGACATCACCGTGACAGTGCTGGACGTCCGGGGTGATCAGGTGCGCATCGGCATCAACGCACCCCGGACCGTCGACGTCCACCGCGAGGAGGTCTTCCTCGAGCTGCAGCGAGCCAACCGCTCGGCGGCCTCGGTGCCTACCGGTGCGCTGGACTCGCTGGGATCACTGGTGCGCCGCCCCCGCCAGGACTGAACGCCGCGGGCCATCCAGGTCCCGCCCTCCGGTACAAGCCCGTCTCAGAGCGGATTCATCCACTCCGGACACATGACCGGCGGACCGATCAGGGGCATCCAGTATGGGGTGCCAGGCGCCGGTCGCCACGGGCCCGAGGGCAGCGGCGAGGGGTGCCGACGACACCCACTGGTTCGTGAAAAGTCTCCGAGCGGTTGTGGTGGAGGACGGGGCCTCGACGGCCCGCGTGCCGCAAGAGTATCCGGACGGCGGCGGTGCGCTACCGGATGGTCTCAATCCTCGCTCAACAGCCCCATGCGCATCGCGGCGGCCACCGCAGCCGTGCGGTTGCGGGCGTTGAGGCGGTCGAAGACCTCCTGGCAGTGCGCCTTGACCGTCCGCTCGGTGACACCCAGGCGGGTGGCGATCTCCGGGTTGGTCAGGCCCTCCTTGAGGTAGCCCAGGACCTCGTGCTGGCGCGGTGAGAGCACCGGCTTGTCCTCGACTTCGGGCAGCTCGATCATCTGTGTCGCCTCGTCGGCGTCCATCAGTGAGCTGCGGTCTTCGAAGCGGGTCTCGACCGTCCCGAACTTGACGCTGTCACCGTGCTTGAGCGCCTGTGAGCCGGTCACGGTCTCGCCGTTGACGACGGTGCCGCCGGTCGACCCGAGGTCTTCCAACCAGACCGCGCCTGCCGCCTTGCGGATCACCGCATGCGCGCGGCTGACATGCGGGTCCTCCAGCCGCAGGTCGCTGTCGGAGCGCCGCCCGAGCACGAGCTCGTCGTCGTCGACCACGAGCACGCGTCCGCGCAGGGGGCCTTCACTGGTCACGACGAACATCGGCAAGGGGGTCAGTCGTTTCGCGGGCCCTACCACGGTCCCTCCGTCCTTGACATCTGCTGGAGTGCATCGACGACGTCGACAGGCGTCACCGCCTCGCCGAGCCGCGCGTCCTGGCTGGTGCCGTGGAAGTCGCTCGCCCCGGTGACGTACAGATTGCGCTGTTGCGCCGCTTCGCGCCAGTACCTGCGCGCATCGTCATCGTGCGCGGCGTGGTCTGCCTCGACGCCGGCCAGGCCTGCGGCGACCAGCCGGTCGAGTAGGGCGAGGTCGACTGGCGCGTCGCGCGTGGACACCCCGGGGTGTGCCAGCACCGCTACCCCACCGGCCTGGCGGATGAGCTCGACGCCCCGCTCGGGGGCGAGCGCGTGCTTGGGCACGTATGCCGGGCCGCCGTCGGCCAGATACCCGTCGAAGGCCGCGTCGAGGTCGGCGACCTGCCCCCGGGCCACCATGGCAGCGGCCACGTGTGGCCGGCCGATGGGCGCGTCGCCCGCTTGCACCAGCACCTCGTCGAAGGTCAACGGCAGGCCCAGCGCGTTGAGCTTGCCCACCATGGCCTCGGCGCGCCGGAGCCGCTCGTTGCGCAGCCGATCGCACTCGGTGCGCAAACGGTCGTTGCCGGGGTCGACCCAGTAGCCCAGCAGATGGACGCTGCGGCCGCCGAGCTCGGTCGACAGCTCCACCCCCGGCACGAAGCGCAACCCGTGGCGGCGGCAGGCGTCCGAGGCCTCGTCCCACCCGTCGGTCGTGTCGTGGTCGGTCAGCGCGATCCCGCCGACGCCGGCGCTCGCTGCCAGGGCGACGACCGCCTGGGGGGCGAGGACTCCGTCGGATCGTGTCGAGTGGGTGTGCAGATCGACGCCACTCACACGAACGCGTTCTCCCCCGTCAGGTGCCGGCCCAGCAGCAGCCGGTGGATCTGGCTGGTCCCCTCGTACAGCGTCGTGACCCGCGCGTCGCGCAGGTACCGGCCCACGGGATACTCGTCGGAGTACCCGTAACCGCCGTGCACCTGCACCGCCCGGTCGGCGTTGCGCACCGAGGCCTCGGAGCAGAACGCCTTGGCGACTGACGACTCGACGGTGTGTCGCTCACCCTTCATGTGCTTCCACGCGACCTTCCAGTACAGCGCGCGGCTGGCCTGCAGGTCGAGGTAGATGTCGCTGATCAGCTCCTGAACGAGCTGGAACGAGGAGATCTTCTTGCCGAACTGGGTCCGCTCGTCGGCGTACCGGACCGACGCGTCCAGGCACGCCTGGGAGATCCCCGTCGCGCCGGCAGCCAGCGAGTAGCGCCCCGAGTCCAGTGCGTTGAGCGCGATCTTCAGCCCGTCGCCGACCTCGCCCAGACGGTTGGCGTCGGGGACGCGCACGTCGCGCAGCACCACCTCGGCGGTGTCGCCCGCCCGGAGCCCGAGCTTGCCGTGAATGGGGCGGCCCTCATAGCCGGTGCTGTCCTGGGGCACCAGGAACGCGGTGATCCCCTTGGCGCCCTTGGACGCGTCGGTCTGTGCGAACACCACGGTGAGAATCCCGCGGCTGCCGTTGGTGATCCACATCTTCGAACCGTTGAGGATCCAGTCGTCCCCGTCGCGGCTGGCGCCCGTGGTCATGGACGCCGGGTCTGACCCCGCGTTGGGCTCGGTCAGCCCGAACGCCCCCAGCCCCTCGGAGGTCAGACGCGGCAGCCACTCGGCCTTCTGCTCGTCGGTCCCCCAGTGCAGCAGGCAGGTCGAGACCAACCCGACGTTGACGCTGACCAGCGACCGGATGGATGCGTCGGTCCTGCCGAGCTCCTCCACGATCAGCCCGTAGGACAGGTAGTCCAGGCCCATCCCGCCGTACTCCTCGGGCACCGGCGCGCCCAGGAAGCCCACCTCGAACAGCTTGGGCAGCAGGTCGTCGGGGAAGGCCTCGGTCCGGTCCAGCTCACGGGCGTGCGGCGCGACTTCGGCATCGCAGAAGTCACGGGCGAGCCTGCGGATCTGCTGCTGCTGCTCGGACAGGTCGAAGTCCACCTGCTGCTCCTTGCGGTCATGACAGACGAAAGCGCCGGGCGGATGCCCGGCGCTTCAACGTAGCGGGTGCTACCCGTCGGTGGTGGTGTCTGTCTCGCCCTCGACCTCGGCGCCACCCTCGGCGTCGGTGCCAGTGGTGTCGTCGCCGGTGGTGCCTTCCTCGCCCTCACCGGTGGTGCCGTCCTGCTGCTCGATGTTGATCTCGTCGGGAGCCTCGACGGTGGTGCCCCCGTCGCCAAGCACACCGAGCGCGTTGAGCAGGAACCAGCCGATGACCAGCACCAGGATGATCCCGATGATGGCGGCGATCAGCCCTCCGCCGCCGCCGCCACCTGCGGGCGGACGGTCGTCCACGACGACCTCGCGGTCGGCCGGGCGTTCTCGAACAACTTCGCGTTCGCGCATGGTGGGGTGCTCCTTGGTCGGCATTGGCGCGGTTCGCTTGCTTATGTCGTCTATACCCATGGTCATGGCGTCGTTACCCACACCGGGCCCCGGCCGGTCGGACACCCGCCCCGTCGTCGCTGTCGGCGCGGTCTGCGTGCACGACGGCCGCGTGCTGCTGATCAAGCGGGGACGGGGCGCGGTCCGAGGACGGTGGACGCTGCCCGGTGGTCACCTCGAGCACGGCGAACTGCTGGCCGACGCCGCGCTGCGCGAGCTGCGCGAGGAGACCGGGGTCGGCGGGGAGGTGGAGGGCTTGTGCGGCATCGCCGAGCGCCACTACGCCGGCTACCACTACGTGATCGTCGACTACTGGGTCCGCGTCGACCGCACCGAGGCGGCCGCCGCCGACGACGCCGAGGATGTGGTGTGGGCCACCGAGGACGACCTGGACTCCCTCGACCTGGTGCCGCTGCTGCGGGAGTTCCTCGACCAGCACGGCGTCGTCGAGCGGATGCGAGCTACGTCAGGTGGCTCTTGAGGAACGTCGCCGCGGCGGGGACGAAGGCCTCGGGATGGTCCAGCCACAGCTGGTGACCACCGCCAGGAAGGACCCACAGCTCCCGCGGGCAGGTCAGCTGTGTCACGAACGCCCGGGTGGGGGTCTCCGGCAGCACCCGGTCGCCGGCGCCGACCGCGACGAACGTGGGCGTGGTCTGCGCCGTGACGGCCGGCTTGTCCTCGGGCGTCAGGAACAGTGAGACCAGACTGTCCATGTCGTAGCTGCGAACTGCCTGATCGTGCCGGCGCAACACGCGCGCCATGTCTGGATCGGCCGCAAGATCGGCGGGCGCAACCACCGCTGAGGTGGGCACGCGTAGATGGCGCGGCAGCGCGTCGGCGCGGCGCAGCCAGCCGGCCAGGGGCAACAGCAGACCCTGGCGGGTGCGTTGGATGACGGGATGCACGTCACGCAGGTCCAAGACGTTGTGACAGGCCACCGCGGACACCCGCGGATCCTCCAGCGCCGCGTAGAACGCGAGCACGCCCCCCAGAGCGCTGCCGAACAGCCCGACGGTGCCGTCCCACAGCTGCTGCGCCTCGCTCACCGCCGCGGCCGCGGCGTCCATCGCCATGCGGTAGGTCAGCCGACCCCGGCGGCCGCCGCTGCGGCCGTGGCCGGGCCAGTCCATGGCCAGCACGTTCAGGCCTTCGTCGGCCAACCGCTGGAAGGGATCGAAGCCTGGGGCCGCGTCACGCAGGACGTCGATGCCGACACCCAAGCCGTGCAGCACGACGACCGAGGGTCCGGCGGTGCCGGCGCCGGTGTACGCGCGCAGCCGCACCGACACCTGACGGGACAGGATCCAGCGCTCCACGGTGGTCACTGCGGGGATGCTACGTCCGTGTCGACCGGAGAGCGGGCGCCGACCACGGCAAGCCAGACCCCAACGGCGATCAGCGGCGCCGCCAGCCAGAAGCCGGGCGTGGGGGACTCGTCGAGCAGCCAAAAGGCCAGGATCGTCGAGCCCACCGGCTCAGCGAGGACCACCACCGCGATCACCGTCGGCGCGACGGCGACCAGCAGGCTGTTGAAGATCGTGTGACCGAGCAGCTGCGGGCCGATCACCAGACCGGCGATGGCCAGCCACGTGCCGGCGCTGTAGCCCCACAGCGCCGCCCCCGTCGCCACGGTAACCGGGAGCAGCACCGCGGCGGCGACCCCGTAGACGCCGGCGGCGTAGCGGCTGACCGGCAGCGTGCGGCGGGCGGCGCGGCCCAGCAGCAGGTATCCGGCGACCAACGCGGCGCCGGCGAACGCAAGGGCGTCTCCGATCAACGCGTCACCGCCCTCGAGCCCCTCGAGGTCCGCCAGGGCGATGCCGGCGGCGCCCAGGATGGCCAGCGCGATGCCGGCCCAGGTCTTGCGGCTCGGCGGCTCGGACAGGAACACCGCGGCACCGATCCCCACGAACAGCGGGGCGGTGGTCACCAGCACGGCGGCCGAGGCGACCGTCGTGAACGACAACGAGGAGATGAAGGCCGCGAAGTGCGCGGCCAGGAACACGCCGGCGCCCAGGAGCTGCCGGCGCTGGGTGCCGTCCAGCGGCCCCCCGCGCCGGCGGGCGCGCGCGGCGAACGGAGCCAGCACGACGGCGCCTGCGAAGCACCGCCAGAAGGCCAGCGACAGCGACGGGGCGTCGGCGACGCGGATCAGGATCGACGAGGTCGAGACCGCGAGCAC
>DATLGM010000027.1:0-3767 GCA_035540515.1 Egibacteraceae bacterium
CTCCGCCGTACGGTGCCGGAACCACGCCGCGCGACCCGGCTAGTTGGAACCTCTGGTCCTGGTCCGGGTCGGTCTCCCCGGGAGTCCGCTTCGGCAGCGGCGGCCGACCCGGCGTGGGCGCCGCCGAATCGTCCGCCGCCCGGAACGAGCCATACCGAGCGAGGCGTGGCGTCCCGCCTATGCCGTCATTCCTCATCACCTGTTCCCCCTTCGGTTGGAATGGACTGCGCTATCCGTCGATTTCCACCCTGGACTGCCAGTCCCGTGCGACGGAAGATGGTCAGCGACGCGGCGTGACCTGGTGGTGACGCGAAGACGTCAAGGGTGGGGTCGGGTAGTGCCGGTGGCCGGCGAATGACGTCGGGTGTGGATTTGAGGGATGTGAAGGACTATGAGCGGAAGCAAGTTTCTGGTAAAGGAGCTTCGGCGGTTGCGCGAAGCAGCAGGGCTTAGTCAAGAGGCATGGGGCGAGCGGATCCACTTCTCGGCAAGCCATGTCGGCTCCGTCGAGCGCGGCGAACGACCCGTCCTGCCGGACTACCTGCGCGCCGTTGACAAGGCGTTCGGCACGGCGTTAGCCGAGTTCTATGTAGAGTTCGTCATCGGCGAACATGCTCCGGTGTGGCTCCGCCCGTTCATTGAGCACGAGGGGCGTGCAAGTCTGCTGCGTGTCTATCAACCGCTGCTGATTCCTGGCCTGCTCCAGACCGAGGCGTACGCGCAGGCTGTTATCGCGAGGTACGGCCGCCAAGGCAAGGCCGCCGCAACGGCGCTCGCCGGTAGGCTTGCCCGGCAGGAGATCCTGTACCGGGAGGAGCCCGAACCCTGCCGTCTTGTCGTGGTGATCGACGAGAACGTCTTGCGATGCCGAGCCGGAGACGCGGCCGTGATGCGCGACCAGCTGAAGGCACTCGTGTCCGCGAGCGAGCGGCCGAATATCACAGTGCAGGTGATCCCGTCGGACGTTGGCGTTCATCCAGGTATGGACGGTCCGTTCGCCCTCGCCACGGTTGATGGCAGGTCAGTCGGCTACGCAGAGGGACAGCTCCTCGGCCGAGTGGTGGAGAGCCCGGACTCTACGGCCGAGCTTGAGCAGGTATGGGAGAGCGTCCGGGAGTACGCTTTGCCGAGCCATCTGAGCCAGGAACTGATCATAAGGACGGCGGAGACATGGACGTGACCAAGCCGTGTTGGCGCAAGAGCACCCACAGCGACGGTGGCGGGTGCGTCGAGGTGGCCGACAACGTGCCCGGCCGCGTCTACGTCCGGGACACCAAGGACCGTGACGGCGGCACGTTGGCGTTCGCTCCGTCGTCGTGGTCGAGCTTCGTCGAGCTGGCCAAGACGTACGCCTGAGCCCGAGCCGAACCCGCCGAGCAGTTCAGGACAGACCACGGAGCCCTGGATCCCACCGTTGGTCGCCGGGTCCGGGGCTCCTCCGTCTGTCCGCACCACGCTGGCCCGGTTTACGGCGTGGCGAAAGTCGAGCGCCGGGATAGCAGATGCCTAAGCGCGGTGGTTCGGCCCTGACCGTAGTCGCGCTCGCGTACGCGGTCTTCTCGATGGGCGACCAGGTCGCTCTGGTCGCGCTGACTCTGCGGTTCTATGAGCAGGGCGCATCGGGGGTGCTCATCTCCGCCCTGGTCGTAGCGGGGGTGCTTCCGGTCGTGGTGATCGGCCCGCTGGCCGCCCCGCTGATCGACCGGGTGGAGAGCCGTCGTCTGGTCACGGCGGTCGCGCTGGCGCAGGCCGCCGTCGTGGTGGTCATCGCCCTCACCGAGCACGTCGCCGTCACGCTGTTGCTCGTGGTGGCGCTGGGTGCAGGTCTCGCCATCGTCTCGCCGGCACTGCTGCTCCTGGTGCCGGCAGTCGTCGGCGAGGAGCGGGTCGCGCACGGCTACGGGCGCATGGAAGCCTTCCGGTCGGTCGGCAACGCCCTGGGACCGGCGCTGGCCGGGGTGCTCGTGGCCGCGTTCGGCAGCCGGGTCGCCCTGCTGGTCGACGCGGCGACGTTCGCGCTGATGGCCGTGGTCCTCACCGCCGTCGCGGTGCGCCGAGAACCGGTGTCTGCGGCACGCCCGCGTTGGTCGCGGCAGGTGCGTGAGGGTGTCACGGTGCTCGGCCGTAACCGGCTGCTGCCCACCGCCATCTTCGCGTTGGCCGCTGCTGTCGTCTTCACCGCGACCATGGGAGTGGCCCGGGTCTTCTTCGCCCGCGAGGACATCGGCACCACGAACATCGGTTTCGGGCTGATGGTCACCGCCCACGCCATCGGCATGGTGGCAGCCTCGGTCCTGCTCGCGCCTCGGGTGCCGGTCGCCGCCCAGCCGCGGGTCCTCGCGGGAGCCAGCATCCTCATGGGAGTGTCGTTGAGCGTGGTCGCCGCCTTTCCCATCCTCGCCGTGGCCCTCGTCGGTTTCGTGTTCACCGGCGTTGCCAACGCCCTGCAGAATCTGGCCATCAGAAACCTCATCCACGCCGAGGTGCCCGCCGAGGTACGCGGCCGAGCCTTCGCCTCAGCCTCAGCGGCGCTCAACGGCGCCAACCTCTCCGGTACCGCACTCGGCGGACCAATGGTCGTGCTCCTCGGCGGCGCGATGAGCATCCTCGTCGCCGGTCTCGGCACCGTCGCCGTAACTCTTGCCGCAGCACCGGTCCTGCTCAACCAACGTCGGGGCACCACCCGACGCTGACTCATACCCATCGGCATGGCGACCGGCGGGCGGGTGCACCGTGTCGACCTCGTCGCGTGACCGATCAACGACGCCATGGCTAGCTGGCAATGCGCTAGCCACCCTTCGTCGCCACGCTGTATATCCGAGACATGTCCGATGATGTCGCCGAGCCGATCGAGGAGCGGGCGACGGCTGTCGGCAAGTCGCCCTCGGCCGACGCCGCACGCGAACCGACCAAGATCGCCGAGCCTTCGACGAACGCCGAGATCGTTCAAGAGCTCAGGACCCGAAACCGATTCTCCGGTCCATCGACCTCTGATGTCGTCGAGGCGGTGCGGAACAGTCGACGATGATCGTCGACGGGCACTCGGTTCAGGCGTGTGGCGCCGAGGTCCGCGATCGGGGTGGCGGGAAGCCTGCGCCCGACCGTCGGTAGTCGGGTGCGCTGATCCATACTCGTCGGCATGACGCTGACCGGTGGGCGGGCGCATCGCATCTACAGCGTCGTCGTGTTCATCGTGCTCGCCTCGCTGGACAACGTGGCGATCGGCCTGGTGCCGCCGCTGTACGGCAGCATCGCCGACACGTTCGCCGTACCGGAGGGGGCGATCGGGGCGGTCACCGCCGCGACCTTCCTGGTCGCCGCGATCGCCGCGGTCGCCTGGGCCTACGCGGGCGACCGCAGCAACCGCAAACCGCTGCTGATGGCCGGCACGCTGATCTGGGGCCTCGGTGCGGTCGGCACCGCGCTGGCCGGCAGCTACCCGGTGTTCTTCGCCGCGCAGCTGGTCGCCGCCGTCGGCCTCGGCGCGGTCGCCTCGGTCGGCTTCTCCGTGGTCAGTGACCTGATCACCCCGGCCCGGCGCGGTCTGGTGATGAGCTTCTGGGGGCTGTCGCAGGGCGTCGGCACGCTGGCCGGCACCCTGGTCGGCGGGCTGCTCGGGCACGTCGACTGGCGGCGGCCGTTCCTGGTGATCGCCGTCGCCGGGCTGGTCGCGACGGTTGCGTACCTGTTCACCTACGACGTGCAGCGCGGGCAGAGCCAGCCGGAGCTGGCTGGGCGGTTCGCCGCCGGCGGCGAACCGCCCAGCC
>DATLGM010000028.1:0-5289 GCA_035540515.1 Egibacteraceae bacterium
GGCCCGGAACCGCGCCACCAGACCTGGGGTCACATGCGCACGCTCGCGGTGGCGCAGCCGCTGCCACTGGCGAACGGCACGCCGCAGGGTACGGCTCTCTGCGTCGATCAGCGCGCGGTCGGCAGCGAGTTGCTCTTCCACCGGGAGCTCCGCAGCCAGCGCCGCGTACACCGCGTCCCGATCCAGCACGAGGTTCCCGGGCAGCTCGCTCAGGCGGCGCAGGCACGCTGCCAGGTCGCGCTGCAACACCTCTGCACGTCGCGCCTCCTGCAGCAGCAGGTGGGTGTAGCCAGGTGCCAGCATCGCACCGCAGGTCGGGCACGCACCGGTGCCCAGCTTCGGGATCTCTGTGAGCAGCAGGACGCGCTCACAGGCCCTGCACGAGACTTTGATCGCTTCCATCAGGCGTCCCCCTTCACACAGCCGCGTATGTCCGTGCGGTCGTCGGCGGCTGCGACCGCCGCAGCCAGGCATATGCCTCGCAGTCCGGGCATGTCGCCAGTAGGCCGGCGTCACCCGCGTCAACCGCAAACCACCAGTCGCAGTTGGGACAGCGCGCCCACACAACCTTCACCTCCTGCTAGCCGGCAGGCCCCGGCGGGGAGATGCCCGCCGGGGCGAAACGAACTCAGGCCGACTGCGCCGTGAGCGTCTTCTGGCCGTTGCCGGATCCGATCTGGATCTTGTGCGGCTTGGCCTGCTCCGCGACAGGGACGTGGATCGTGAGCACGCCGTCGACGTAGCTCGCCTCGATGCCGCTGCCGTCGACGTCGTTGCCCAGGTACATCTGCCGGCGGACCGAACCGGTGGGCCGCTCCGAGACGATGACCTGGTCGCCGTCGCCATAGGTCGGCTTGCGCTCGGCACTGACCTGCAGCACGTTGCGCTCAACCGTCACGTCGATCGAGTCCGGCTGCAGACCGGGCACGTCGAACTCGATGACGTACTCGTCGCCACGACGGTAGACGTCCGTCGGCATCGCGCGGTACGACGTGGTCGAGCTGAACATCCGGTCCAGCTCCTGGAACGGGTCAAAACGCGTCAGCATTTCGTCATCACCTCCCCTAGTGACGTGCCTCGACTCGTTGATGAAGTTGTACCCCAATACGCACAACTTATACCCAGACGGTACAAGAAAGTTGTTCAAGGGTGGGATAGTTGAACGCATAGCTTTGCCGCGCGCTGGCGTTCTGGTATCGGCTGTTCTCCCGTGGCGGTAGCGCTCGGACGCGTCCACCTGGGTGGGGACGCAGCCGCCTCGATGCGGACCTCGGAGTCGGACCTGCCTGTAGGGTCCGCCGCTCGACTCAGGGAGGCCACGAGTGGCGGGATATGGATTGTGCGGGAAGATCGTCGCGACGACGGGGAACGGGGACGCACTCGCGGGTTACCTGCTTGATGCGGCGTTGGCTCTCGAGGACGTAGGTGATTGCCAGCTGTATGCCGTGAGCCGCGACCCGGCCGAGCCAGAGGCCGTATGGGTGGTGGAGTTCTGGGACAGCGCCGAGGCGCATCGGGCATCGCTTGAGTTGAGCGCCGTTCAGGAGTTGATCTCGCGGGCGCGTCCCCTTATCGCCTCGATGGGCGAACGTTTCGAGCTTCAGCCGGTCGGTGGCAAGGGTCTGCGCCCGAGCTCGTGAGGCGCGGTTCGACGACCTTCAGGCATCCTCGTCGGTGTCGGCCCACGGGTTGGTGTCGGCGAAGCCGCCCAGCGCCGACCCGGCCTCCCGGCCGACGTTGGCCAGCAGGTACGTGCCCTCGGGGCGGTGCTCCTCTTTGAGCACCTCGCCTTCGCGGTGAGCGGCGGCGACCAGGTCAGACCGGTCGTAGGGCACGAGCGCCTCGACGACCCGGCGGTCCGGGGGCAGCAGGTCGGTGATCCGCTGCAGCAGCTCGCCGGTCCCCTCCCCCGTGACCGCCGACACGACCACGGACTCCGCCCACTGCCGCTGCAGGCCGGCGAGGACGTCGCGGTCGGCGGCGTCGGCCTTGTTCAGCACCAGCAGGCGGCGCATGTCATCCGCGCCGATGTCCGCCAGAACACGGTCGACGGCCAGGATCTGCGCCTCAGCCTCCGGATGCGACGCGTCGACGACGTGCAGCAGCAGGTCGGCGCGCAGGGTGTCCTCCAGTGTGGACTTGAACGCCTCGACCAGCTGGGTGGGCAGCTTCTTGACGAACCCGACGGTGTCGGTCGCCACGACCTGCCGACCGTCGGGGAGCTCCAGCCGCCGCGCCGTGGTGTCGAGGGTGGCGAACAGCTTGTCGGCGACGAGCACGTCCGCCCCTGTGAGGCGGTTGAGCAGCGTGGACTTGCCCGCGTTGGTGTAGCCGACCAGCGCCACGGTCGGGACGCCGTGGCGTTCCCGCTCCTTGGTCTTCAGCGTCCGGGTACGAGCGAAGTCGCGCAGGTCCGCGCGCAGCTTGGTCATGCGCCGGTTGATCTTGCGGCGGTCGACCTCGAGCTGGGTCTCGCCCGGCCCGCGCGTGCCTATCCCTGCGCCGCCGGCGACGCGACCGCCGGCCTGCCGGGACAGCGCCACACCCCAGCCGCGCAGCCGCGGCAGCAGGTAGGACAGCTGGGCGAGCTCCACCTGCGCCTTGCCCTCTCGGCTGGCGGCGTGCTGCGCAAAGATGTCGAGGATCACGATGGTGCGGTCGAGCACCTTGATCTGCAGCTTCTCCTCGAGGTTGCGCTGCTGCGCCGGCGTCAGCTCGTCGTCGAAGATCGCCGCGTCTGCGTCAAGCGCCCGCGCGTAGTCGCGTAGCTGTGCGACCTTGCCGCGGCCGATGAACGTGGCCACGTCCGGCGTGTCGCGCTTCTGCACGATGCGCCCGACCGCCTCCGAGCCCGCGGTGTCGACCAGCAGCTCCAGCTCGTCCAGTGACGCGTCCACGTCGTGCGCGCTCTGACCGGCCTGGTGCAGCGCGACGAGGACAGCCCGCTCGACGGGACGGAAGATGGCGACACCCTCCCGGGGTGCGCCCTCCTCGATCCGCTCGGCCTCGCGTCGCCGGCGCTCGGCGCGCGACAGCGACAGGTCCTCCTCGACCTCTTCCAGCCCGGTGAGCCCGTCGGCGTCGAACTCGTCGTCCGAGGGCCCGTCGATGGTCAGATCGTCTGCAGCCATGCCTCGTCCAACTCCCCCGTCGCCACTTCGACCGCGGGTCCGGTCACCCACAGCGTCGTCTCCGTCCACTCGACGTGCAGGTCCCCCCCGGGCAGGCTCACCGTCGTCTGACGGGCCGCCAGCCCCAGCAGGTGTGCCGCCGCTGCCATCGCCGAGGCCCCGGTCCCCGACGCCATGGTCTCGCCGACGCCGCGCTCCCAGATCCGCCCTCGCACATGGTCGCGGTCCGCGACGGTGATCATCTCGACGTTGGTCCCCTCGGGGAAGGCGTCGTGATCCTGCAGTGCGCGCCCAATCGTCTGGAGGTCCGCCTCGTCGAGGTCCTCAACGACGGTCACGGCGTGCGGGTTGCCCATCGACAGCGTCGTGACGTCGACGGTCTGCCCGTCGACGTCCAGCGGCCAGTCCACCTTGCCGACGACGGGGGCGCCCATGTCGACGCGGACCTGGCTGACCTTGCCGCCGTCGCGCGCGACGATCTCGACCGGCTTGACCCCGCCGCGCGTGTCGACGCGGACGACGTCGCCGGCGACCAGCCCGCGGTCGGCGACGTACTTCGCCACGCACCGCACGCCGTTGCCGCACATCTCTGCCAGCGACCCGTCGGCGTTGCGGTAGTCCATGAAGACATCGGCGGCGGTGTCATCCCGTGGCGGGGCGATGCGGATCACGCCGTCGGCGCCGACGCCCAGGTGCGGCCGGCAGACCCTGCGGACGAAGGCAGGGGTCAGCTGGAGCGTGTCGTCGAGGTCCGGCAGGAGGACGAAGTCGTTGCCGGCCCCATGGGCTTTCACGAAGTGCATCGCAACCGCAGTCGGTCGGGGGCGTGGTCGGCGTCGACCCACTCTACTCGTGGGTCCTGGCGGAACCAGCGCTGCTGGCGCGCCGCGAACTGGCGGGTGCGGGCCGTGATCCGCGCGACGGCGTCGTCCAGCGGCAGGCGACCGGCGAGGTGGTCGAGCAGCTCGGCGTATCCGATGGCTTGGGCGGCGGTCGTCGACAGCGCCAGCCGCGACAGGGTGCGGACCTCCTCCAGCCACCCGGCGTCGAGCATGGCGTCCACACGGGCGTGGATCCGGTCCCCCAGCGCGGTGCGATCACAGTCGATGCCGACCACGCGCAGACCGGGGTAGATCGGCGACCACCGGTCCCATGCGCGCCGCCAGTCGCTGAACGGCCGGCCCGTCAGCTCGATGACCTCCAGCGCCCGGACGGTGCGTCGCACGTTGGCGGGGTCGATGCGCGCCGCCGCATCCGGATCGGCGGCGGCGAGCGTCGCGTGGGCCCCGGCCGCGTCGTCGCGATAGCGGTGCTCGAGCCGCCGGCGGACGTCGGCGTCGGTCGGCGGGAACTCCAGCGGGTCGACGACGGCGCGGTAGTACAGCCCTGAACCGCCCACCAGCAGCGGGGTGGCCCCACGGGCCAGCACGTCGTCGATGGCCGACCGGGCGGCGTGCTGGAACCACTCGACGCTGCAGACCTCCGTCGGCGACAGCACGTCGACCATGTGATGACGGACCCGCCGGCGGTCCTCCGGCATGGGCTTTGCGGTGCCGATGTCCATCCCCCGGTACACGGTGAACGCGTCGACCGCGACGATCTCCAGCCCCAGCGCCTCGGCGACCGCCATGGCGACAGCCGACTTCCCGCTGCCGGTCGGACCGACCAGCGCCGGGACCAGCGGGTGGTCAGCCACCGTGGGCGACCAGGTAGCCGGCGCCACGGGGGGCCGAGTAGTGCCGCACCACCATGCCGAGCTTGGCCCGCGCGGTGGCCCCGTGCAGCACCGCCAGCGGGTGGGCGCCGCTGGCACCCACCCGCGCTGCCTCCTCCGGCCCCAGCCGACCCAGGCCGTCCAAGCGCCCGCCGTCGACGGCGGCGACCGCCTGCTCGTCCCAGAAGATCGCACCGGGGACGAGGTGGCGGGGGGACTTCTCGGTCAGGCCGGTCGACAGGTCACCGGCGACCACGATGCCGGCGCGGACGGAGAGGTCGGCGAGGCTGCGTGCGATCGCGGCGCCGATGCCGGTGAGCGCCTCGAACCCTGCCGACGCCGGCACCGTCATCGGCACCACGGGGGCTGCGCTGTCGAGCAGCAACAGCAGAACGGCGAGGTCCAGCGGCAGGGGCGTGCCGCGCAGCATCGGGTACAGCGTGC
>DATLGM010000029.1:0-3374 GCA_035540515.1 Egibacteraceae bacterium
GCCGTCGTCTACGGCCTCGTCGCGCTCGCACGCCGGCGGCTGGTCGCCGCCGGCGCCCGGCGCCACCGGGCGCGCATCGTCGACGGTCTCACCCAGGCGGTGCGTGCCACCGTGGAGACCAAGGCGCTGGAGCCGCTGCGCCGAGAGGTGGGGGCGCACGCCGACCTCGCCGCAGCGCTGCGGTCCGCGGCGGGGCGACGCCGATGATCGGCGCCACCCCTCAGGTATCGTGGGCGCACGGGGTCGAAGCTTCTCATGGGACCCCCCGGCTCCTGCGTTTCCCCCGGCGCGGGAGTCGGGTGCGGTCCGCTTCTCGCCCCTGGCGCTGCGTGACGCTATGTGTTGGAATGGCAGCGTTGGGTAACCATCCCTGAGGCACGGCGTGGCTCGGGGAGATCTGGGAATGATGCAGGGGTGATGGACGTCTCGACGCGGATCGCGGGGCGCTACCGGGTGGAGTCTCGCCTCGGCGGCGGTGGGATGGCGGACGTCTTCGACGCGCACGACGAGCACCTGGACCGGCCGGTCGCCGTCAAGCTGCTACGGGGCATCGACGACCCGCTGGCGGCCCGACGCTTCGCCGACGAGATCCGCATGACCGCTCGGGTCAACCACCCCAACATCGTCCGGCTGTTCGACGCCGGCGAGCACGACGGATCCCCGTTCCTGGTGCTCGAGCGCGTCACCGGCGGCACGTTGGCCGCGGTGATGGCCGAGGGCCCGATGGACCCGCAGCGGGCCGCGGCCATCGGCGAGCAGGTCGCCTCCGCGCTGTCGCACTCCCATGCGGCGGGGATCGTCCACCGCGACGTCAAGCCCACCAACATCCTGCTGACCGACAGCGGCTCGGTGCGCCTGGCCGACTTCGGGATCGCCCTGACCGCCACGGCCACGCGCTTGACCGTGGCGGGGTCGGTGGCGGGATCAGCGGGCTACGTCTCCCCCGAGCAGGTGCTGGGGCAGGGTGTGGGGGCGGCGTCGGACGTCTACGCCCTGGGGCTCGTGCTGCTGGAGTGCCTGACCGGCGCGCCACCGTGGTCGGGCACCACCGTCGAGGTCGCGCTCGCACGGATCACCGCCGACCCCCCCATCCCCGATGACCTCCCTGCAGGGTGGCGCTCGCTGTTGCGCGCGATGACCGCGCGCAACCCCGAGGACCGTCCTGACATCAACCTTGTCGGGCTTGCCCTGTCCCAGTTGGCGGTGGGCCGGCCGCTCGACTCCGCCGTGTTCGCGTTGCCCGCACCGCCGCCCGACAGGCGCGTGCCCGCGGTGGCCGGGATGAGCTTGATGGTCCTGCTCGCCAGTGCCTTCGTGGTGCTGACGGGCGCCCCGCTGCCCGCGGCGGTCGACGGGGCGGTGGCCTCGACGTTCTCCCCGATCAGCCTGCGCGCCGCCGAGGCGGCCATCGCCCAGGCGCAGCCGACCGAGGTTGCCACGCCGGCGCAGCGTGCCGCGAAAGCCGAGCGGCGCCAGAAGTTGGCCGTGCGACACCGCCAGCAGCGCAGCGTGCCGGCGCCGACCGCGCAGCCGCAACGCGCGCAGCCCAAGCGCCAGACCACCGCTCCCGACAAGACGACGCCGCGCGTTGCGCTCCCCGACGCCCCGAGCCTGCCCCCGCTCAGCGACGTCACCGACCCCCGCACCCCGGCCAAGGTGCCGACGTCCACCCCGACCATCCCAACCCCCGACGACATCGTGGCCGAGGAACCCAAGGCCAAGCCGGCGAAGGGCAAGGCGAAGGACAAGCAGCGCGAGCCGCGCGGCGCCGACGCGTCGACGGCCGCGGGCAAGGGCGCGCCGAAGATCGACCTGCCGGCCAACGCGCTGGGGACAGGTCGCTAGTCAGAAACCACCCGAACGGGCCATAGCGGACCCGACGGGCGTCACGGGACACTGGGGTCGACGGTTTCGCCGCGACCCAGCCCGGTCGCCCGGATCTTGCTAGCGCTGAGGTTCGGGACGGCCGGGTTGTTCTTCGCCCGCGTGTTCGCGCTTGGGGACCAGCACCTTGCGGCGGAACTCGCACACGATCGTGCCGTCCTGCTTGTAGCCGATCGTCTCGACGGTCACGACGCCGCGGTCGGGCTTCGAGCGCGACTCCTTGACGTCGACCACCGTCGTCTCGGAGTAGATCGTGTCGCCGTGGAACGTGGGATTGGCGTGCTTGAGGGACTCGACCTCGAGGTTGGCGATCGCCCGGCCGGACACGTCGGGGACGCTTTGGCCCAGCACGATGGAGTACACGAGGTTGCCGACGACCATCGCCTTGCCGTGCGGGGTCGCCGCGGCGGCGTAGTTGTCGTCGGAGTGCAGCGGGTGCTGGTTCATCGTGATCGCGCAGAACAGGATGTCCTCGGCCTGCGTGATCGTCTTGCCCGGCCAGTGCTTGTAGACGTCGCCGACCGTGAAGTCCTCGAGGTAGCGCCCGAACTGCATCGTCTCTCCCTTGTCGCCGTGGGTGCGGCGCGAGGGTACGGCGTCAGCGCAGGAGGGGGAAACGCGGGTCGTCGACACTGATCCGTCCGGTGCCGGCCTGGATGAATCGCGTCCGGCCCATGTTCCTGGGGCGCGGTTCGCCAAGCAGCCCTTCCAGCATCGCCATCGTCAGCCGGGCGGCGGCCGGTGTGGCCACCGGGGGCAGGTCGAGTGCGGCGCGGACGTCCATGTGGTGCACGACGACCTCGAGCACCCGCGTGGCGACGTACTCGTCCAGGCGCATCGGGCCGCGGAAGGTCGTCAGGATGCGGTCCGGCCCCGCCTCGTCGGCGGCCGCGACCGCGGCGGGCCAGGTGTCGGCGAACCGCTGCGGCCACGTCGCGGGATCGACACCGGCCGCCTCGTCGATCGCTCGTTGGGCGACCCCGGGGGACTCGGCGTCGGCGTCGAACCGCCAGTACTCGACGCGGTCGACGCCAGGCTCGCCGTCGACCGGCTGCCCGAGGTAGGCCGGCACGCGGCCGGCGCCCCGCACGAGGTGGGCGACGAGCTGGCTGAGGTCCCACTCGCCGAGCGCCGGTCGTCCCCAGGCGTCAGCAGGCACGGCGCGCAGCGTCTCCTCGATCGTCGCGCACTCCTGCGCGAAGGCGGCGTTCTCGGCGAAGCGGTGGGCCATGCGCCGCAGCCTACGGCCGGTGGCGGTCCGCCGGCGCCGGGGGCAACCGCAGCTGCTGGCCGGGAACGATGAGGTCGGGGTTGCCCGGGTCGACCAGCCCGCCGCGGTTCGCCGCGACCAGCGCACGCCAGTACGGGGCGATCTCGTCGTCGTGGGGTGGCCGACCCCATCGTTGCTCCAGCACCGCCGCAGCGATCGACCACAGATGATCTCCCCGTTGCACGGTCCAGCGGGCCGGGGGCTCGTCGCGGCGAGCAGG
>DATLGM010000030.1:0-7334 GCA_035540515.1 Egibacteraceae bacterium
CAGCGCGTCGAGCAGGTCCACGTCGTGGAAACGGATGCCCTGGGAGAAACCGGCCGGGGCGCTGGCGGATTCGGCTCGTCAGGGCGCTGAGCGGGGCGCCGGCGGTTGCGGCGCACCGGCCGCTGCGGCAGGATGACAGACGCGCCGGGGCTCGGTCTCGGCACGTGCGGACGTGGCTCAGCTGGTAGAGCACCACCTTGCCAAGGTGGGGGTCGCGGGTTCGAATCCCGTCGTCCGCTCCAACCGACAGCCGCCGTCACTCAGCGATGCGAGACAGCAGCCATCCGCGCGTCTGCATCACTGAGCGCCGGGTCGTTCGGACGACAGCGCCGCGGTGCGCGCGAGCAGCAGGGCGCGCTCACGCTCGTTGTCGGTCAGCCCGGCGGCCCGCTGCAGCTCGGCCCGGGCCTCGCCGTTGCGGTCGAGCCGCGCGAGCAGGTCCGCCCGGACGCTGGGCAGCAGGTGGTACCGGCGCAGCGCCGGCTCGTCATCGAGTGCGTCGACGATCTCCAGACCCGCCTCGGGGCCGAACGCGAACGACACCGCCACCGCCCGGTTGAGCTCGACGACCGGCGAAGGCGCCACCTGCGACAGCGCGTCGTACAGCGCGGCCATCCGCTGCCAGTCGGTCTGCTCCGGAGTCGACGCGGTGGCGTGACAGGCAGCGATCGACGCCTGCAGCGTGTACGGGCCGAGCGTCCCACCCAGGTCTTCTGCCCGGCGCAGCGCCCGCAGGCCGCGCTGGATCAACAGCCGGTCCCACCCAGAGCGGTTCTGGTCCATCAGCAGCACCGGCCGTCCGGCACCGTCGACCCGGGCGCGCAGCCGAGAGGTCTGGATCTCCATCAGTGCGACCAGACCGTGGACCTCGGCTTGGTCGGGCAGCAGCTCGGCGAGGACGCGGCCCAGGCGCAGCGCGTCGGCACACAGCTCGGGGCGGACCCAGTCATCCCCTGCCGTGGCGGCGTACCCCTCGTTGAAGATGAGGTAGATCACCTCCAGCACCGAGGCCACCCGGTCGCCGAGCTGGCCGCGGGGTGGCAGCTCGAACGGGACCCGCGCCTCGGTCAGGGTGCGCTTGGCCCGCACGATCCGCTGGCCGACGGTGGTGCTGGGCACCAGGAACGCGCGGGCGATCTCGTCGGTGGTCAGTCCGGCCACCAGCCGCAGCGTGAGCGCGGCCCGGGCCGGCGGCGACAGAACGGGGTGGCACGCGGTGAAGATCAGGCGCAGGACGTCGTCGTCGATGTCGTGCTCGAAGGCCGCGTCGAAGTCCACCTGCACCCCCTTCCGGTCGTCTGCTGCCTGCTCGGGCCCGATCTCGGCGAGCTTGGCCGCCAACACCTGCTGCCGGCGGAGGTGGTCGACCGCCCGCCGCTTGGCGACGGTCGTCAGCCACGCGCCGGGGTTGACGGGCACGCCTGCCGACGGCCACTGCTCCAGCGCGGCGACGAGCGCGTCGTGGGCCAGCTCCTCGGCGAGGCCGACGTCGCGGACGAGGCGGGCGACGCCGGCAATGACCTTCGCGGACTCCATGCGCCACACCGCCTCGACGGCGGCCGTCGTGGTCACGGCTGGCCCAGCTCCTCGCGCATGTGCTCCTCGCGCGCCTGCAGCTCCGGCGTGAACGCCTCGCCGAAGTCCTCGGCGGCGAAGACCTGTCGCACTTCGAGGTCCACGTTCTCCTCCGGCCACCGCTTGACCCACTCAAGCGCCTCCTCACGGCTGCGGACCTCGATCATGGTGAAGCCGGCGATCAGCTCCTTGGCCTCTGCGAACGGGCCGTCGGTGACGGTCGGCGCACCGTCGCGGAAGCTCACTCGCATCCCACGTGAGCTGGGGTGCAGCCCCTCGCCCGCTACGAGGACGCCCGCCTTGAGCATCTCCTCGTTGTAGTCGGTCATCGTGCGCAGCTGCTCCTCGGTGGGCATCACACCCGCCTCGGTCTCGCTGTCGGCCTTCCGGATGATCATGAAGCGCATGGGGGGTCCCTTTCTGTCGCGGTGTCGACCCCTGCGGGGCGACGTATTCATCGGGTACGTCGGATACGCGGTGCCTGGTTCGACATGGCCGGGGGAAAAAGTTCCGACGTTTTAACAATTCTTAGTGCAGAACTGCGGCGGCGCCCATAGAGTCGGACCTGGAACGCCGATCCTCATCGAAGGAGCCGTCATGATCCGTCGCACCGTCACCCTCGTGGTCGCCACCCTGCTCGCCCTTGGCCTCGTCGCGGGACCGTCCATGGCCAAGCCCAACGTCGCATGCCTGCGCACCGGTGTCGGCGTGCTGCAAGACAATCCCGGCGTCCGCCTCTCCCTGGCCAAGTCGGGCCAGCTGGGCGGCGTCATCGCCGACCACCTGTCCGCCGACGCAGCCGACCGTTGGGAATGGTGCCGGTAGTCACCAGTCTCCCTCAAACGGCCCGGGCCATGCCCGGGCCGTTTGTCGCTCACGCCGTGGTCAGCCACCAGGTAGGTCGCGGAGGTGTTTGAACAGCGGGGTGGGAAACCGCACCGACACGACCACCCCGTCGAGCCAATGCGTGAGCCGCTGCGCCTCCTCGGCGACTGCAGCCCCGCCAGTCTGCTCGAGCAGGCGGTAGACGACCTGCCCGTCCGCGCGCTGCGCCCAGGCGCCGACGATCCGTCCATCCACCCAGACCGTGGGGCCGATGTTGCCGTTGCGGTCGAACAGGTCGCCGGCGTGTGGCCCGACGTACCAGTCCCGTTGCTTCCACCCCATTGGGGTGGGGTCCAGGGCCGGGAGGAAGGCGACCGTGGGCGCCCGTGCGGGGTCGGACGGGGCGGAATCATCCGGCATCAGATAGCCCGCGCTGCCGTCGTCCAGCGACACCTCCACGGCGCTCGTGTCAGCCAGGGCGTCGCGCGTCGCGCGCAGCGTCCAGCCCGCCCACCACCGCAGGTCGACAACGGTGGCGGGGCCGTACGCCATGACGTATCGACGGGCCAGGGTGGCTCGCGCCGTTCGGGCGTCGAGCTGGGCCGGGGGAGGGCCCAGCCAGGACCGCGCGGCCGCCCAGCGGTACTGGCTGGAGCGCCACGACCCGGCCGGACGGGTCCTGACGATGCGGCCGTCCATCGCCATGACGAACAGCAATCGTGAGGACAGCGGGGTGCGGGTTGCCCATCGCCCCGATCCCACGACGATGGGAAGCCCGAGACCCGGGACGGCGGTCACCAGGTCCTGCGTCCGCAGCTCGGACTCGCCCAGGGCGCCAAGGACCTTCTCCTCCAGGTCATCGACCAGCCGCCGGATCTCGGCGGCCGGAAGCTCCCCCGCCAACCACCCGTGGAGCCGACGCCGCTCCTTGCGCGCGATGTCGTCGGCCACTGCTGCCTGGTAGACCGCGAGATCGCCGGTCGGGACGACAAACAACGTCCGTCGCATGGCGTGGATGCGCACCAGCGTCCGATGCGCCGTCAGCGAGTCGTCCAGATCGGCGGTGCGGTAGCCCTCCATGCGTGCGCGAACCCCGAGGTGGGGCGTCGCCGGGTCGCTGGAGTGCATCGCGGCAACACCTCGGACGGCCGTGAGCGGGTCGGGAGCCGTCGCGCCAAGGTGGTGGCGGGTGACCAGCCGAGCCCGCCGCTGCGCGTCGGTGACCCTCACGACGCCGGCAGGCCGACGTACTCGGGCAGCTTCGCGGTGCGCCCGTCGCCGCTGGAGCGACCGCGCAGACGGCGGACGGTCGCAAAGCGCCGGTAGGTGGTGTCCTGCACCGCAGGAGTGTCGCAGGCGTCACCCGCGGTCGGTCGGCTCGTTGTACTGCCCGACGGCCCGCCGCCCGTCGCCGCCGCATCAACTGGAGGACTGCCCCGTGCGCTCGTTGAAGGTCCTGATCGTCGTGCTCGCCCTGGCCCTCTCGGCGATTCCGGCCACCGCCGTGACCGACATGGTCCCCGCCCCGGTCAGCAGTGACCCCACGGGGATCATCGCTTCGGACAACATGAAGGTCCTGGGCACCATCCCCGAGCCGGCGGTGATCAGCGCGCGGTTCCGCGGCAACGTCATGTACGTCTCGTCGCTGACCGGCCTGACGACCTACGACATCTCCGACCCTGCGGCACCCCAGCGACTCGGTCGGCTGGCGCTGCCGCACTTCCAGAACGAAGACGTCGACCTGGGCGGCAACATCCTGCTGATCAGCAACGACGCCGCCGAGAGCCGCGGAGTCCTGTATGTCGTCGACATCAGTGATCCTGCCAACCCGACGCTGAAGTCGCAGCTGGACATGGGCGGCAACCCCGTGCAGGGCGGACCGGGACACACCGCGACGTGCGTGCAGCGCTGCCGGTTCGCCTGGGTCACCGACGGCGGCGGCATTCGCGTCATCGACCTGCGCGACCCGGCCAACCCCAAGGACCTGGGCACCCAGCCCACGCCGGCAGGCGGTCTGGTCACCCACGATGTCCAGCGCGACGGCAACGGGCTGTACTGGGTTGCCGGTTTCGACGGACTCGCCGGGTACCGGCTGCCCAAGGACTACGACGGACAGTCGCTCGGCACGCTGGTGACCACCACCAACGACAAGGGCAAGAGCCGGTACGCGGAGACGTTCGGGCTCGACGACGGGTCGACGTACAACGACTTCATCCTCCACAACTCGCTGCGTCGCAAAGGCTCCGACGTGGTCTACGTCACCGAGGAGGACTACACCCGCCCCGGCTGCCGTGGCGCAGGTTCGTTCCAGCGCTGGAAGCTCCCGGTGGACAAGAAGGGCAACCCGACCGGCAAGCAGCTGCGGCCGATGGACATGTGGAGCACCGAGATGGACACCGAAACCGCGTCACCGTCGGCGGTGTGCAGTGCCCACTACTTCGACGAGCGCAAGGGCCTGATCGCCCACGGCTGGTACCAGCAGGGCCTGCGACTGCTGGACGTCAGCGGCGACCAGATCCGCCAGGTGGGGTACTACATCACCCCTGAGATCCTGGCGTGGGGCGCGTACTTCCCACCCAACAACAAGGCGGGCGACCTGGTGTACGTCCTCAACGCGAGCCGGGGCATCGACATCCTCAAGATCGACCGCCCCAAGCACAACCGGGCGATGCCCACGGTCACGGCACCGGTGTTGCCGCAGTGGAAGCTGGGCACGGCGACGCTGCGGCCCAGCCGCCAGTACGGCTTCGCCTGCGCCCTGCCGGTGTAGACCGGGACGAACCGGACGCCTTCCGCCGGGACGGGTTGAGCCGCCCCGGCGGCGGGCATTGAGTCGACACCATGACCCCCCGCACAACGCCGTGAACCGCCGCCGTGTGGCCGAAGCCGCCGCCGTCGTGCTGGCTACCACCCACAACTGGTCGTGCAACCGGCGCGTCCCCAGGTCCGCGTATGTGCCGGCCAACCTCGCGTACGCCGCAGTGCTGGTCGGTCTGGCGCGCTGGTCGGGCATCTCCTGGGCGGAACTCGGACTGGACCGCAGCAGCCTCGGTGAGGGGGTGCGGGCAGGTGCCGTTGTCGGATCGGCGGTGGTGGCCGCCGTCGCGGGGCTTGCAGCGCACCCGAGGACCCGGCCGCTGTTCCACGACGAGCGTGTGCTCGCTCACAATCCCCGCTCCGCTGCCGTCGAGGCGTGCTACCGCATCCCTGTCGGCACGGCGCTGGCCGAGGAGCTCGCCTTCCGCAGCGCCTTGCTGAGCCTGTCCGGCTCACGGCGGTCCTGGGGCCGGTCGGTGGCATGGACGTCGTCGTTGTTCGGCCTGTGGCACATCCTCCCGGCGGTCGACCGGGGACCCCTGGTCGACGCCGCGGACAGCGCCCTGCCGGGGGGATACGGCCCTGCGGTGACCGGCACCGTCGCGGCGACGGGCATCGCCGGTGCTGTGCTCGCGGTGCTGCGCCGTCGCAGCGGCAGCGTCGTCGCGCCCGTCATGGTCCACGCCGCCGCGAACGTCGCGGGGTTCGTCGCAGCCCGGTGGATCGACCGCCGCGACCGCCGTGCCGCCCCGCCGGAGACGGGTGCGACGCCCCTGTCACCCGAGGCGGCCGACGAGATCCTCGACCTGACCGAAGACGGCCTCGGCGTGGTCGTGGGACGTCCCGATGCAGACCATGCCGAACTTACCGTAGTCCTGCACGGCGCCGAGCAGGTGCAAGGTGGCGCCGCTCGCTGACGCCGGGTCGTACGCCAGGCCCGCCTCGGCCACCGCTGCGATCACCTGACCCGGCGTCAGTCCGACGTAGCCTGGGGACTTCAGATTGTCACTGGCCTTGTACACCCGGGACTGCCCGTCGATGAGCAGACGGCCTGTGGCCTGGTCGTAGGTCCCCTGTGAGACGTAGCGCGCCATCAGGAACGGATGGGTCGTCCCGCCGAGTCGGAGGTTGATCTCGCTGAGGTGCACTCCGGCGCCCGGCACGACCACGAAGTCCATGCCGAACGAGCCGATGACGCCGCGGTCGGCCATGACCCTGGCGACCCGCAGGGCGGCGTCCTGGATCTCGCCGCGGTACTGGTCGTCGGCGGGGAAGCGACAGCCCAGGTAGACCTGGTCGTCGGGCCCGCCCAAGATCTGGTCGTGGGTGGACACGACTTCCACCCGCCGGCCCGGAAGGATGCGGAGCTGCACGCTGGGCGAGACGGTCCCCGGCGTCTTGGCCAGCTCCTCGACGATGGCCCCGTCGGCGGCCACCTTCCTGGCGTAGGTGTCCCAGCTCTCCTCGGCGGCGCAGAACCGCGCCTCGGACGTCTCCAATGGGGACCGGACCGCGGCGAGGTCGAACACGAGGTTGCCCTGGCCGGAGAATCCGTGGTTGAGCTTCGCCACGGCTGCGCTCGCGTCCGGTCGCGCACGCCGCAGCTGCGTCAACGCGCGTTCGAGGTCCTCCATCGAGTACAGGTCGCCGGCACCCTCGAAGACCGCGACACCGGCCTCGGTGGCCAGATGCCGGGCGCCGCTTTTCGAGCCAAGCCAGGCAAGCTCCGGATCCGGTCCGTAGGCCGGGATGCCCAGCGCCTCGGCCAGTGCCGCCTCGCCCTCGGTCATGTTGAACGGCAGGAGGTGGGCCTCCTCGGGTCGGCTGATGTGCCGGCGCAGCGCGGCGACCAGGTCCGGGCGGGCCAGAAGCTTGCCGGTCAGCGGCGCGGCGGCCGGGTCGTCGGCCGCGAGCAGATGCAGCCGCCGCCGCGCGTCGCCGGGATCCGGCAGCCAGCTGAGGTAGTACTCGACGATCGCGGGGTCGATCGGTACCGACGTCGGGTAGACCAGCTCCATCCCGGGATCGCGCAGCAGCAGGGCGAGGAACAGCATCCGCTCCTCGTAGAACTGGATCCCGACGATCTTCACCAGCTCCTCGACGGGAAACGACAGCGA
>DATLGM010000031.1:0-2565 GCA_035540515.1 Egibacteraceae bacterium
GCACATCGTCGCGGACAGCTTCCGTGCCCTGGGCTTCGGTCACGGATACGCCACGGCCGAAACCGCGGCCTGTGTGCTCGCGGACACCATGATGACGGTGCGCGGCGAGCGGTCGAAGTACCTGGGCCCGGACGGCATCTACACCGACCAGGTGACGATGCGCGCCACGAACCTGCAGGCCGACGTGCTGTTCACCAACATCCGCGACCGGGGCGTGGTGCAAGAGCTGCTCAACGACGCCGAACGTGGTCCGTCGAAGCAGACCCGGCGGATGGTCCGCGGCTACGTCGCCGGCATCAACCAATACCTGCGCGACGTGGGCGGGGCCTCGGGCATCAAGGACCCGCAGTGCAAGGGCAAGCCGTGGGTGCGCCCCGCGCGCACGATCGACCTGTGGCACGGCATCTACGCCGCGAACCTGCTGGCGTCGGCGGGGGTGTTCGTCCCACAAATCGTCGACGCCGAGCCACCCACCCCCGAGACCGCCGGCCGGTTGAGCAACGGCGGGTTCGCACCGGTCCCCGACCAGCTGCCCTCGCCGGAGGTGCTGCAGCGGCGCCTGGGCAAGGGCGAGACGCCGTTCGGCTCCAACGGGACGGCGCTGGGCGGCCGCGCCTCGGCCAGCCGGCAGGGCATGGTGCTGGGCAACCCGCACTTCCCGTGGCGCGGGCGTTACCGCTTCAGCCAGGCGCATCTGACCATCCCCGGCAAGTACAACGTCGCCGGCGGGATGCTCATCGGCTCCCCCGTGGTCAACATCGGGTTCAACAACCGCGTCGCGTGGACCCACACCGTCTCGACGGCGTACCGCTTCACGCCGTACGAGTACCGCCTCGTGCCCGGCTCACCGACGACCTACACGACAACCGACGGGCCCAAGGAGCTGGAGCGTCACGAGGTCACAGTGACCGTCCGCCGCGACGACGGGACCCTCGAAGACGTCACCGAGGACGTGTACCGCACGGACGAGGGCTACGTCATGGATGCACCCAGCGTGCTCATGCCGTGGACGCCGGCGAGCGTCTTCGCCATCCGCGAGGCCAACGCCGAGCACCTCAAGACCCTCGACGTGTTCCACCAGATGGCGAAGGCGCGCAACGTCCGCCAGCTGCTGCGCGCCCACACCCGCACCGGCGGCATGCCGTGGGTCAACACCATGGCCGCCGACCGCAACGGCGACGCGCTGTACGCCGACTACTCGGTCGTGCCCAACGTGCCCAACGACATGGTCGAGGAGTGCGCCACCCCGGTGGGGCGTGCGCTGTTCGAGCTCGCCGGGCTGCCCGCGCTGGACGGCACCAGGGCCGACGGGGAGTGCAAGTGGCGCAACGACGTCGGGGCGCCACGCGAGGGCATCTTCGGCCCCAAGAACCTGCCCAAGACCATCCGTCGCGACTGGGTGATCAACGCCAACGACAGCTACTGGCTGCCCAACCCCAAGCAGCGCCTGGAAGGGTTCGCGCGGATCATCGGCTGCGAGCGCTGCGAGCGGTCGCTGCGCACCCGCGTCGTGTACCGGTCCGTCATGGACCGCCTGGCCCGCCGTGACGGGCTGGGCAAGAACCGGCGCTTCACGCACCAGCAGCTCAAGGCGATCCAGCACGAGAACCGTGTGTTCGCCGCGGAGCTGGCGCGCCGCAACGACGACCTGGCCAAGGTCTGCGAGGCCGCCGACGGCGGCAAGGCCTGCAAAATCCTGGCGCGGTGGGACGGCCGCACCGACATCGACAGCGTCGGCGCGCACATCTTCCGCGAGTTCTGGATCCGCACGCCCGCCGGCCGCTGGGAGCAAGGGTTCGACCCGCAGCGGCCGGTCGCGACGCCGCGCAACCTCGACGAGAAGAACGACGGGGTGATCAAGGCGATGCGCGACGCTCTGGCGTACCTGAAGGACAAGGGTGTGCCGCTCAACGCGTCCCTGGGCTCCCTGCAAGTCGCCGGCGACGACGGCGCCCCGCGGATCCCGATCGGCGGCGGGTTGCACGCCACGGGCAACGCCAACGTCGTCGTGACCTCCGACCCCGCGGCGAACACCGACGCGCTGTACCCCATCAGCTACGGGTCGTCGCACATCCAGGCGGTGGCGTTCCGCCGAGGCCGGCCGGTGCAGGCGTCCACGATCCTGACCTACGGGTTGTCCCCGGACCCGACCAGCCGCTGGTCGAAGGATCAGACCCGGCTGTTCAGCCAGGAGCGGTGGGTCGACTTCCCGTGGACCTCGAAGCAGATCCGCGCGGACCGCAAGTCGGTCAAGGTCGTCCGCCAGCGCTGACGGCGGCGCCCCGCCGCCGGCGGGCGGCGCCGGCTCCCCGCCCCGGTGTGGCGCCACCCCGAGGTGGTTGAAATCTAGGGCGGGAGCGGCCCGCAATTTCACCCACCTCGGGAGTGATGGCCGGGGTGGTTGAAATTTGGGGTCGGAGCGGCCTGCAATTTCAACCACCTCGGGAGTGATGGCCGGGGTGGTTGAAATTTGGGGTCGGAGCGGCCTGCAATTTCAACCACCTCGGTCAACTGGGCTCGGCGGGCCCGCCGCGCCGTGCCGGCGCCGGCGCCGGCGCCGAGGGC
>DATLGM010000032.1:0-3367 GCA_035540515.1 Egibacteraceae bacterium
CCACTGTAGTGCCAGGCGCCCCCGTCGACCCGCACGCCCGTGACGGCAACCGGGTCAGCCGGTCACACCAGCGGCACCGCCGGTACGAGGTGCGGACGTCGTGGGGCCACTGCGTCGACGCGCGGAACACCCCCTCGCACCACCGGCAGCGCACGAACATCGGCACGACGGCGATCGGTGGACGGCCACTCACCGCCCCAGCATGGCGCCGGCCTGTGACGACCGGCGCCGGCGTCAGCCGGCCAGGTCGATGCGCGCAGCGTTGATCTCGCCGTTGGCGTCGCGCAGGTCGCCCGGCGCGATCCAGGCGCGGTCGCCGGCGCGCAGCCCCGTCGACGCGGTCCACCGGCCGTCGCGGCGCACCGCTGCCACGCGGGCGACCGACCCGTCGGCCCGGCGCACGGTCACCACCGCCGAGGCGACCTCCGCGGACGACGCCCACGGCCGGAACGTGCAGGTCTTGCAGACGTCGGTACGGCCGTCGTCGCGGATGAATCGGAACGGCGAGGAGTACGTCCGCGGGTAGGTGGCGGCAGCCGAGAACGACACGTCACCGCCGCCGTCCACGCTCACCTCGTCGGCGCGGACGCCGCCCCACGGCGAGACCGTGAAGGGCTCGGATGTCAGGTGGTACGGGTTGGCCTTGCGACCGGCGCGGTGGTGACCGTCGACGACGAAGCGGTACGTGCCCTCCGGCGTCTGGCCCAGCCGGCGGGGGAAGGCGGTGAACGCCTCGAAGTTCGCCGTCCACAGCCACTCGGTGGCGCCGGCGTAGGTAGCAGCGGCGCCGGCCGCTCCCCGCGGGAACTGCACCATCGTCTGGACCTCGCCGGACTGGTCGGCAAAGGGCCGCCAGGTCTTGCCGACCAGCCGCTCGACGCGCACCACGGGGTTGTCGACGGCGTTGGACCCGCCACGCCACGTGAATGTCGCGGCGTCGAACCGCGTGATCGCGGACGGCTGGGTGACTGCCTCGACCGGGCCGGCGTCGTCGGGAAGCGCAGCCTCCCACGCGTCGTACGCCTGCGACGACACCCGACCCAGGGCTTGCGCCATCGCCTCCTGCCGCGCCTCGTCGGCCTGCAGTGCAGTGTCATGAGGCTCGGGCTGGACGGGCGGACCGCCCTTCAACGCGCCGGCCATCCGCACAAGCCGGGTGTTCATGTAGTCGGCCGTGTGGGGGCCGTATGACGTCAGCGCCTTGCGGTAGTGGTCGCCGCGCATGTACTCGCGGTACGACACCGTGTAGCCGACGTAGTCACCGGCGTGGCCCACGCCGACCGGCACGGCGTACCCGAGATCCGCCGGCAGCTCCTCCTTGGTGAAGTTGCCCCAGATCTTGGACGGGTCCGACGGCTCGCTGTTCGCCGCCACCGCGTTCTCCGGTGCGTCCCAGCCGGCCGCGTCGTTGCGCACCTGGGCGCGCATCCGCTGGTACCGGGCGTCGGAGACGGTCAGCGTCGCGGAGCGGTTGCGCGGGTTGGGGCAGGTCCACGTACCGTCACCGTTGTCGGTGCAGTGCTCGGACCAGTCATAGCCGTCGAAGATGTTGCCCTCGACGTCGTCCAGTCGGCTTTCCAGGTTGAGGATGAGGTCCATCTGCGCCTCGCAGGAGCACGAGGCGAGCAGCACCTCGCCCAGGCGGAACACCTGCAGCAAGATGCGCGCGTTCTCCTCGACGGCGGTGAAGCCCGGCGCGTCGTAGTGGTCGGGCACGGGCAGCCCGTGCGCCTTGAGGTTCTCCCACAGCATGTTGGTCTGGTCGTTGCTGCCTCCCCGAGCGCAGTCGGGCAGTCCCAGGATCGGCGCGCCGGGGTTGCCCTCGACGGTGCTCTCGCTGCGGCAGTTCGACACGCTGGGGTACGGGTGGGACAGCGGACCGGGCACCCACGACGACAGCGAGTCGACGACGAAGTCCGAGGACATGGGGGTGTCACCCTCGCCGCGGCCGATCGCCTTCCACGCCTCGATGACCGAGTCGGCGAGGTAGCGTGCGCCCCGCTCGGTCTGCGCGTGGCCCACGTGCGCCCACGCGCGGTACACACCGTCGGCCATCACTTCAGTGTTGTCGCGCAGGTACGGGCCCTCGGCGGAGCCGACGTCGCCCTGACCGAAGATCAACGTGGCACCGAGGTCACGCTCGACCATCCGCTCGAACGGGGCGAGGAAGTCCGCCGTGATCAGGTCGTAGGCATCCAGTGACTCGGGGTGCTGGCCGTGGTTGACGTAGACGGCCAGGGGCTTGGGCTGGGGACCAGAGACGTCGTCGAACCGCACGACGGTCATGCCGGCGTCCTGGTGCTCGTCCGGGTAGCCGGCCGGCGTGCCGTCGTCAGCGATCGCGCCCCCGACGATGTTGCCCTTGTAGATCGTGTGCTCGACGGTCTTCGCGCCCATCCGCGCCGGCCGCAGGTCCGCGACCGCCGCTTGGATCGACGCGGCCATCTGCCGCGCGTGGTACTCGTACGCGCGGGCGTCGAAGGCGTCTTGGAACAGCCACACCCCCCAGCCAGGCGTCGTGTAGTACGGCGACGAGTGGTTGTGGGACGCCTGGACGAGGATCTGGTCTGTGGTGATGCCCGAGTCGCCCTGCGAAAGGATCTGGCCCACCCGGCGGGTGAGCATGTCCTGGGCCAGGTAGCTGTCGGTTTTTACCAGCGCGATGCGCTTGCCGTTGCTGCCTTCGACGACCAGCGTTCGGTACGTCAACCGCGACTGGACGCCGTAGCTGCGCCGCTGTGCGGTGGAGTGGTTGTGGGGGTCGATCTCTCCCTGGGTCACCAGGGAGCCCGCGTTGGGGTCCTTGGCGGTGTACTGGCCGGCGCCGGCGCCCACGTGCCAGGTGGCATCGGTCACCCCGACGCCGGCGCGGACCTTCGCCCCGTGTGGGTTCGGCTGGTTGCCCTGTGGGACGCGAGTGCCGGCAGCGGCGGGAAGGATGCCGACGGCGAGGATCGCGACGACGGCGACGAGCAGACGCGGCGTGCGCATGCGGAAGGGCTCCTGGTCGAAGTGCGGCGGTGGTTCCAACGAAGGACTTCGTCCGCCGTCACGGCCATGCCTGCAGGAGCAGGGACAATGTTGCGCCGCGACGGCTGTGACGCAGCACAAACGACACAGGCCCCGACCGCATGGTCGGGGCCTGTCCGGATCGAAGGTGCTACGGCGTCTGGTCGAAGCGCCGGCGTCGCGACCGACCGAGCCAGGCCGAGCCGGCGAGCAGGGCGAGGCCCGCGGGGATCAGCCCACCAGCACCGCCTCCGGTGGCGGGCAGCGTCGGGGCGCCGGCGAGGTCCTCGACGCCACCGCCGCCGTCACCGCCGCCGCCGTTGTCACCGCCGCCGCCGTTGTCATCGTCGTCGTTGCC
>DATLGM010000033.1:0-9654 GCA_035540515.1 Egibacteraceae bacterium
GGGTGTAGCCGAGCACCCCCCACGGGAAGCCGGACAGCGGGACCGTCGAACGCAGCCACTCCAGGCCGACCCACGCCGCCACGGCGAGCGGAAGGCGACCGGCACGGTCACCCCATCGCGCCACGATGGCCGTGAACGCCCCGACGGCCAGCGCCTCCACCGCCGCCAGCAGCAACCAGGGGGCGACACCGAACCGACCGATCCACGTCAGCAGCGGCAGAAAGAACACCAGGCCGGCGAGCAGGCCCCACAGGAGGCCACTGCGTACCGGCCGCGGGCCTGCGCCCAGGTCGCGCGCGAGCAGCAGCAACGGGACCAGCGCGACGTAACCGGCCCACGTCAGGTCCCACGGTGGATGTCCGGCGTACAGCAGCAGCCCGGCGGCCACCGCGCAGGCGGCGCGCCGGGCGGTCAGCACCGCGACTGCGTCATGCGCAGTCGAGGCAGATCATGTTCTTCTCGTCCGCCAGCTGCGCGCGCCGCTTGACCAAGAAGCACGACTGGCACGTGAACTCGTCCGCACCGATCGGCGTGGTGACCGAGACCAGTCCGTCCCGAGGCTCGTCATCGAGGCGGACCAAGCCGTCGTCTTCGCCCTGCTCGCGGGCGAGCAGCACGTCGAGAGACTCCTCGGCCTCGTCTTCGGTGTCGTCGCCACCGTCGGCTTCGTCGTCTTCCTCGTCGTCCGCCTCGTCGTCGTCCTCGTCGTCGTCGGCGTCGAGCTCATCGTCGTCCCCGTCGTCGTCATCGACGTCGTCGAGGTCGAGCGCTTCCAGGTCGAGGTCGAGGTCTTCGTCGTCGCCCTCTTCCTCCTCGTCGTCCTCGAGAAGGTCGTCGGGGTCTTCCTCGTAGTCCTTGGCCACCGCGAGTGTCTCCTGACAAGTGAGAGCGGTGTGGTCAGGCGGCGTTGTAGCGGTTCCGCCCCGGCCGCGCAACGTCACGCCGGCATTTTCTGGCCGCGGACGCACGACGGCCCCGGAGGGGGGCCTCCGGGGCCGTCGGTGGTGTCAGCAGCAAGCCGTTGGTACCAAACGGATCGGCTGGGACGACAGTCGACCTTCCGTTGTTCTCTACTGAGCTTGCCTCCACCTGTCGACGTCGCCGTCGACGTGCCCTGCGAGCGCGGCGCGAAGAACGCGACCGCCCTGTGCACAGCTCGCGCGACCAAGCGCTGTCAAGAGCGCCCGCCCCCTTTCGAACCGCACGTTCGTCCCAATTTTCGGCGCCTCACCGGACAGACCGTCCTGTGTTGCGCGGGGCGACTGTAGGGGCGCGGGACACCCTGCGTCAACCCGTTGTTCATGTTGAAATTTCGCCTCTGACCAGCGCAAACGCGCAAACCTGCAGGTCAGGCGGGCGGAAAGAAATCTGCATTGCGAAGGTGTGCCTAGGGCATCACGGGCCAAATGCGTCACCATGAACCACAGCGCCGCGCACAAGTGTCGCCAGGCAGCGCGGCGGCGGTCCACCGAGGCCGTCCAGCGGGTCGTGCGACCACACGGCAAGGTCGGCCCGGAACCCCGGCCGGCAGCGTCCGGCGTCGTGCACACCGGCGACGTGATGACCGCCGACCGTGTGCGCCGCCAGCGCCGTCGCGGCATCGATCGACAGGCCCCCGAGATGGCCGGTCGCCGCAGCGAGCGCGCCGAGGGGGTCCAGCGGCGTGACGGTGGAGTCCGAACCGAATGCCAACCCCACCCCCTCCTCGACGAACCATGCCAACGGGTTGGAACGCAGGGCCGCGTCTGCCCCGAAGCGCTGCGCGTACAGCTGTTCGCGCCCGCCCCAGACGGCGTCGAACGCGGGTTGGACGCTGGCCACCGCCCCGACGTGCGCCATGCGCGCGACCTGGTCGCGCGAGGGCAGCTCGACGTGCTCGATCCGGTGGCGGCAGCGGCGGACCGCGTCGAGACCGACCCGCGCGGCCACCCGCTCCAGCGCGCCCACCGCCTGTTCGATTGCGCGGTCTCCGATCGCGTGGACACCCCCGCCCATGCCGGCGCGGGTGCACGCCTCGAACCAGTCCGCCACCGCCTCGTCGTCGTGGAACAGCTCGCCGCACTCCCCCGCCGGTCCGTACGGCCGCGAGGTCGCGGCCGTGCACGTGCCGATCGAGCCATCCAGGAACAGGTCGCCACCGGGGCGGAGCCCTCTGCCGACCGCGGCGTCCAAATCCAGCTCCGCCCACCACACGAGCACCTCGATGGGCCAGTCGCCGACCGCCCAGGCGACGGCGTCGTCCAGGCCGTACAGGCCGGGGTGCCCCATCTCATGGATCGTCGCGATCCCCAGCTCGGCGGCGGCGTGGCACGCCGCCTGGCGAGCTGCGGCAGCCTCGGCCGGCGGTATCAGCTCCCGGACCAGCGCCAACGCCGCTTGCGAGGCCTGTTCGCGCAACCAGCCCGTCGGCGCGCCGTCGTCGGCGGTGTCCACGCCGTCCAGCTGCTCGAGCGGCAACCGGTCGAGCACCGGCTGGCTGACTAAGCACGAGTGGGCGTCGACGCGGGTCAGCAGCACGATGCGCCCCGGCGCCGCCTGGGTGATCTCCGCCGCGGTGGGCGGACGACCCTCGGGCCACCCGAAGTCGTCCCAAGCGTGGCCGAGGATCAGCTCCGGGGCATCGTCGGCGCCGGCGAAGCGGCGTAGCCGGTCGAGCACCTCGGCGGCGCTGACCGCCCCGGCCAGGCGCAGCCCTCGAGTCGCGTGGCCGGTGGGGGTGCCGTGGACGTGGGCATCGACGAACGCCGGCGTGATCCACGCGTCGCCGAGGTCCACGGCCCGGTCGTGCGGTGGCGCCTGCTCGGGTTGTGCGCCGACCCAGGTGATGCGGTCGCCGTCGATGAGCACCGCCCTGAGGCCGTCGGGAGCCTCGGGGTCCACGGGGTGCACTCCTGCAGCGACGAGCAGGGTGGAGGTCACAGCTGCTCCCGCAGGTAGGCGGTGGACAGCGAGTCGGCGTACTCGTTCCAGCGATTGCCGCTGTGGGCGGCGATCCACTCCAGGCGCAGCTCGGGTCTGGCCTTGTGCAGGGCGTACAGCTGCTTGACCAGGTCGAGGTTCTGCACGGGCCCCGCCTTGCGCTTCCAGCCGTTGCGCTCCCAACCGGGGGCCCACTTGGTGATGGTGTCGACGCACAGACGGCTGTCGGTGTACACGGTGGCGGGGGTGCCCTCGGGGACCAACCCGTAGCCGGCGATCAAGGCGGTCAGCTCCATGCGATTGTTCGTGGTGTGCGATTCGTGGCCGTGCGCCTGATCGACGACCTGGCCGTCGACCACGTACACCGCCCCCCACCCGCCGGCTCCGGGATTCGGGTGGGCGCTGCCGTCGGTGAACACCCCGTCGTCGGGTCCTCCGCGGTACTTCTCGAGCACCTCGGCCAGCGTGAGGTTCTCCTCCACCAGCCGTCCCGGTCGCCGCTTCCCGCCGCGAGCCGGTGAGCCCGCCGTGGCCCCGCCCCTGCATCGCATGCACTGCTTGGGCGTCCACCCCGGATAGCGGTCGAGCACCTCCTTGCGAACGGTGAACGGCGCCCCGCAGTCGTCGCAGGTGAAGCTGCTCACCCCCCGCCCCCCTGGGCCCGCTGCACGAGGGTTCCGACCACCAGGAACGGGGCGAGCATCGCCACCACCATCGCCCCGACCGTCCACAGGATCCGCCGGCGACCGGGCCGCTGCCCACCGAGTAGGTCGGCGATGACCGACAGCATCAGCCACCCCGCGACGACAAAGGCGAGCACTGCGACGGCGGTCATGACGATCGCCGCGCCCGGGGCGCCGGCCAGCGCCACGAAACCGGCCAGCAAGACGGCCAGGATCAAACCGGAGCGCAGCGCCCGCCGGATCGCGGTCCGGTCACGGTCGACCGTCACGCCGGGCTGGCCGGCGCCCCGCCGCCGCGCAGCAGGTCCCGTGAGATGACCACGCGCTGGATCTGGTTGGTGCCCTCGACGATCTGCAGCACCTTGGCCTCACGCATGTAGCGCTCGACGGGGTAGTCGGTCACGTAGCCGTAGCCCCCGTGGATCTGCACCGCATCGGTCGTGACCCGCATCGCCGTGTCGGTGGCGAACAGCTTGCTCATCGCTGCTTGCCGGCTGTAGGCGACGCCGAGGTCCCGGCGCTCGGCCGCGGACAGGTACAGCGCCCGCGAGGCCTCGATGCCGGTGGCCATGTCTGCGAGCAGGAATCCGATGCCCTGGAAGTCGGCGATGGGCCGGCCGAACTGCTCACGCTCCTTGGCGTAGCGCAGCGACTGGTCCAGCGCCGCCTGCGCCAGGCCCACCCCGCAGGCCGAGATGCCCAGCCGCCCGCCGTCCAGTGCGCTCATCGCGATCGAGAAGCCCTTGCCCTCCTCGGCGAGCAGGTTGCGCGCCGGGACCCTGGCGTCTTCGAAGATCAGCTGCCGGGTGGGCGAGGCGCTCATCCCCATCTTGCGCTCCGGGGGCGCGAAGCTCAGACCCGGGGTGTCCCCGGGCACCAGCAGCGCAGAGATCCCGCGCGTCTTCTCATCGCCCGTTCGGCACATCAGCACGTAGAAGCCGGCCTCGCCGCCATGGGTGACCCATGCCTTGGTGCCGTTGACGATGTACTCGTCGCCGTGACGCTCGGCCCGGGTGGACAGCGCCGCGGCGTCCGAGCCGCTGCCCGGCTCCGACAGCGAGTACGCGCCCAACAGCTCGCCCGACGTCATCCGCGGCAGCCACTCTTTGCGGACGTCGTCGCCGGCGTAGGTGGCGACCGCCCAGGTGGCCAGGGTGTGCACGCTCAGGCCGAGGCCGACCGCGAGGAACGCGCGCGACAGCTCTTCGACGACCCGCAGGTACACCCCGTATGGCTGCCCGGATCCGCCGTGCTCGGGGTCGAACGGCAACCCCATCAAGTCCATCGCCCCGAGCTGCTGCATGAGGTCGCGGGGGAAGCGGGCAGCGGACTCGTCGGCGTCCGCCCGAGGCGCGATTTCGTTGGCCGCGAACGCGCCGACGAGCTCCAGCAGATCGCGCTGCTCGGGTTCCAGGCGCATGGTCGTCATCGTCGGTTCTCGCGGTTCGTCGTCTGGTCAGTTCGGCTCATCAGCACCCGGCGTGCCTGGTAGCCGGCGGACTCCAGGAAGCGGATGCCGGCCTGGTTCTCGTAGGCCACGGACACCTCGACCAGCGGGATGCGGGCCGCCGTCGCCCATCGCTCGATGGCATGCAGCAGCTGGACGCCGACCCCAGAACGCCGGTGCGGTGGCCGCACGTAGAAGGGTCCGAGCACCAAGCCCTCGGGGCGCAACGTGCCTGCGGCGTAGCCCACGTCGGTGCGGTCGGCGCCTCGGGCGATCCAGAACAGCGCCCCGGACGGCAGCGCCGGCTCTACGGCGGTGCCCCCCTCGGCGGCTTCGCGCTTGTACTCCGCCGCCAGTGGCTGCACCTCCTCGATCCGGGCACGGGCAACCGTGATCTCGTCAGACACGGTCACACCACCACCGCTGCGCGGTCCAGCGTGTTCAGCCGCTCACAGCCGTCGTCGGTCACCACGACGATGTCCTCGATGCGCATGCCGAACCGGCCCGACAGGTAGACACCCGGCTCGATCGAGAAGGCCATGCCGGGTTCCAAGACGGTGTCGTTGCCCGCGACGATGTAGGGCTCCTCGTGCTCCTCGAGCCCGATCCCGTGGCCGGTGCGGTGCACGAAGTGGTCGCCGTAACCGGCCTCGGCGAGCACGTCGCGCGCGGCCGCGTCGACCGCTGCCGCGGTGACCCCCGGCCGTACCGCGTCGCAGGCGGCCCGCTGGGCCGCCTCCAACGCGCTGTGGGCATCGTCGAACCCCTCAGGCGTGTGCCCGACGACGTAGTCGCGGGTGCAGTCCGAGCAGTAGGCGTCCAACGTGCCGCCGATGTCGACCACCACGGGGTCGCCGGCCGCGATGCGCCGCTCCCCGGTCTCGTGGTGGGGCGACGCGCCGTTGGGACCGGCGGCCACGATGACGAAGTTCACCTCGTCGTGGCCCTCCGCGACGATGAGCTCTGCGATGTCGCGGCCGACCTCGGCCTCGGTGCGCCCCGGGCGCAACAGGTCGGGCACTTGCCGGTGGACCCGGTCGATCGCCTGGCCGGCACGGCGCAGCGCATCGACCTCTCGCTCGTCCTTGCGCATCCGCAGGTGCTTGGTGACCGCGGAGGCCGGCACCCACTGGGCCTCTGGGGCCACGTCCTGCAATCCCAGCAGGAACGTCGACCACAACCGGTCACCGACACCGAAGCGTCGCGCGTCACCCAGGTACCCCGCGACCAGCCGGTACGGATCGTCGGTCTCGCCGAAGGCGACGACTTCGACGTCGCCCGGCAAGCCTGCGTCTTCTGCCCGGGGCCGCTCCAGTTCCGGCACCACCAGCACCGCGGTGCCGTCGGCGCGCGCGACGAGGAGGGTCAGCCGCTCCAACGGCAGTGCGTGGTAGCCGGTCAGATACCGCAGGTCGGCGCCGGGGCCGACGAGCAGGGCGTCGACGTCTGCCTGGGCCATCGCCGTGGCCGCGCGCTGCAACGGGGAGGTCATCGCGGGGATTCTAGTGGCGGGCCGAGGACGGGCCCCACGCGGGGGTGCCTACACTCTCGCGCCGATGCCTTCGCCGCCGTTCTCCGCCGCCGCTCGCGATGACGTCCTGGACCGTCTTGGCCAGCGGTCCTACGACGTGCTGGTCGTCGGCGGGGGGATCACAGGCGCCGGCGTGGCGCTCGACGCCGCGTCACGAGGGCTGTCAGTCGCGCTGGTCGAGCGCAACGACCTGGCGTCGGGCACGTCGTCGAAGTCGTCGAAGCTGATCCACGGCGGCCTGCGCTACCTCGAGCAGGGGGAGCTGGCGCTGGTGCGTGAAAGCGTCAAGGAGCGCGACCTGCTGCTGCGGCTCGCCCCGCACCTGGTGCAGCCCCAGCCGTTCGCGGTGCCCGACCGCGGCCGGCGCGAGGGGGTGCTGCTCGGCGCAGGGCTGACCGTCTACGGAGGGTTCGGCAAGTTCCGCTCGGTCAGCCAGTCCAAGCGGCTGTCGCCTGCGCAGCTGGTCGAGCGGGTCCCAGGGCTGGTCCGACACGTCGACGCGGGAGGCTGGGAGTACTCGGACTGCCGCACCGACGACGCGCGGCTGACGATGACCATCGCCCGGAGCGCCGCGCGGTTCGGCGCGGACATCACGACCCGCACCGAGGTCGTGGAGCTGCGGACGCTCGGCGGTCGCGTCACGGGCGCCACCGTGCGCGACCGGCGCAGCGGCCGCATGGTCGGTGTGACCGCCCGGGCGACGGTGTCCGCGACCGGCGTGTGGGCCGACCACGTCCGCGACCTCGCCGGCCCCAACCCGCTGCACCTCATCCCGTCCAAGGGCTGCCACCTGGTGTTCTCTGCCGAAGACGTGCGCGTGCGCTCGGCGGTGATCATCCCGTCCGGTGCGCACGACCGGCGGCGGGTGTTCGTGATCCCCTGGGGCCGCCAGGTCGTCGTCGGCACCACCGACGACCTGTACGAGGGCTCGCTGGACGAGCCGTCGGTGTCCCGCGACGACGCCGACTACCTGTGCGCCGCCGTCAACGAGGCGTTCGGGCTCGAACTGGGCCCTCACGACGCGGTGGGCGCGTGGGCGGGGTTGCGCCCGCTGCCCCGTGCCGGCGCGGAGCCGGGCGGCCGCAGCGACGTGCTGTCCCGCCGCCACGCGCTGCTCACGGGGCCGGCGGGGCTGTTCACCATCACCGGAGGCAAGCTGACGACGTACCGCAAGATGGCCGCCGAGACCGTGGACGCCGTCGTCGCCGACCTGGGCGGCTCCGCCCCGTCACGGACCGCGGCCATCCCGCTGGGTCTGCAGGGAAAGCTGCAGGCGGCTGCCGCTCGCGCCGAGTCGGTCGCCCGGGTCTACGGGGTCGAGCCGGCGGTCGCCGCCGGGTTGGTGGAACGCCACGGTGACGACGCGGTCGCGCTGCTCGAACAGGCCGTCGAGCGTGACGAGACGGACCCGCTGGTGCCCGACCTGCCCTATGTCCGCGCGGAGCTGCGGTGGGCGATCGAGCACGAGCTGGCGTTGTCGGTCGACGACGTGCTGCGCCGGCGTCTGCGGGTGGCGCTGCGTGATCGCGCCGCCGGCGGCGACGTCGCCCGCCAGGTCGGGGCGCTGTTGGCCGAGCTGCTGGGCTGGGACGACGCGACCGCGAAGGCGTCGGTGCAGGAGTACCGGCGCGAGGTCAGCCGCGAGCGGGGCGTGGTGCCGGTCACGGCACGCTGACCCGCGCCCGCGGCGACGTCACGCGCCAGTCAGGCGCCTTCTTTGACGGGGACGATCTCCTCAGCCTCGAGACCGTGGGCCTCACGGTGCACCTTGGCGGCGCTCTCGGCGTCGGGCGCATCCACAAGGCAGTACACGTGGCCCGATTCCTCGTTGTACCAGTAGCGCAGGTAGTTCACGCCGTACTGGTCCTGGACGCGCATGTCGGCGGCGTGCGCGTCTGCGACCGCCTCGGCTGTCAGCCCCTCGACGCCGCGGTGGGTATCCATGAACAAAGGCATCACTGCCTCCTTGTGTTCCGGGGATCCCACCCTACGAGGAGGGGCGGCGGCTGGCTAGGTCTTCCTAGATCTTCAGGGTCAGCACACGGTTGAGCAGGCTGAACTGCGCCGGCGTGTAGCCCAGCACCTCACCGTCGGCCTCGACCAGCAGCGGCGGGTCGGGTGCCAGCTCGACGGTAGGTGACTGCCACTCGGTGATGTTGGGATCGGGCAGGTGCTCCCCGCGGTACAGCTTCATGGTCAGGGTGAACACCTGGCTTTTGGGACCCGTGTACACCTGGACGTTGAACTTCCCGTCGTCGGGCAGGGCGCGCGGAGCGACCTTCATGGCCCCACCGAAGAACTGGCAGTTGGCCACCACCAGCTCGACGAGCGGGACCGTCGCCTCGGTGTGCGCGACCTTGACGGTGGTCTCCGGGCGCTGCGCCTTGGCGATGGATTCGTAGGCGCCGATGAGGTACCGCAATCGCCCGAACCATCGGGGGTAGCGCTCGGCGCGGCGGACCACCTCCGCGCCGTAGCCCACCTCCGCGATGTTGGCGAACAGGCGCCGCTGCTGCTGACCCTCCCGGTCGGTGTAGTCGACGACGCCGACGTCGATGTCCATCGTCATGTCGCCGGCGAGGTGGCGGGCAACGACTTCGGGTTTGCGATCCAGCCCGAACGTGCGGATGAAGTCGCAGCCGCTGCCGGCGCCGGCGACACCCAGCACCGTCCCGGGGGCACGGGGCTCAGTGCCGTCGAACATGCCGTTGACGACCTCGTGAACCGTTCCGTCGCCGCCGACCGCGACGAGGTAGCGGATGCCCTCCGACAGCGCGTCGGTGGCCGCCTGCGAGGCGTGGCCCGCCGCGGTCGTCTCCACGACGTCGAACTCCAGCTCGTGCCGTCGCAGCGCGTCGGTGAGCACCGGCAGGGTCTTGCCGACTGCGCCGCTGCCCGCTCGGGGGTTGACGATCAGCCGCATGGGACCGAAGGGACTGGCCATGTCGGTGTCAGGCTCCTTGAAGACGGGTGACGAGGTAGCCGGCGAGGTCGTGCGCGTCCAAGCCGCCTGCGCGCAGGCGGCTTGGACGCGCACGACCTCGCCGGCTACCTCGTCACCCGTCTTCAAGGAG
>DATLGM010000034.1:0-4038 GCA_035540515.1 Egibacteraceae bacterium
GTTCGGGGGGCTGCAGGCCCTGTCAGACGTGACCGTGACCGTTGGACGGGGGGAGACGGTCGGCATCATCGGCCCGAACGGCGCCGGCAAGACCACGCTGTTCGATGTCGTGTCCGGCTTCGTCCGACCCGACGAGGGGACGGTCCGGATCGACAACACCGCCGTGACGGATCTGCCCGCACACGCGCGCGCGTCGCTGGGCCTTGCGCGGTCATTCCAGAACGCGACGCTGTTCCCCACCCTGACGGTGCGCGAGAACATCGCGGTCTTCATGGAGCGGCGCGCCTCGCGCAACCCCGCGCTGGCGGCGCTGTGGGCGCCGTCCGTGCGACGGTCCGAGGCCAAGATCAGCGCCGAGGTCGACGACCTCATCGAGCTGCTCAGCCTCGAGGCGGCCGCCGACAAGTTCGTCGGTGAGCTGTCCACCGGCTCGCGGCGCGTCGTCGACGTCGCCTGCGTGCTGGCGGCCCGGCCCTCCGTGCTGTTGCTCGACGAGCCCTCCTCGGGCCTGGCGCAGGCCGAGACCGAGGCGCTGGGTCCCCTGCTGTCCCGGATCGTGCGGGAGACCGGCTGCGGGATGCTGGTCATCGAGCACGACATGCCGCTGATCAGCATGGTGTCCGACCGGCTGGTCGCCATGCAGCTGGGGCGGGTGATCGCCAGCGGCAGCCCCGGCGACGTGCTGGCCGACTCCACGGTGCGTGCGGCGTACCTGGCCGCCAGCGACGAGACCATCCACCGCTCGGGGTCGCGCATGGCGGCCATCACCCGGGCGCTGCAAGAGGAAACCCCATGACCGACAACGCACGTGCGAGGGAAATCGTGGCCACTGAACTGAAGGACCGTCCGACCGGCGACCGGCCCCAGCTGACCAGCCAGACCTTCCAGGAGCGCTTCGAGGGGATGGTCAGCCACATCGGCAGGGTCATCAAGGGCAAGGACGACATCATCCGGATGTCGCTGACCGCCATGCTCGCCGGCGGCCACCTGCTGTTCGAAGACGTCCCCGGCACCGGCAAGACGATGCTGGCCCGCTCGATCGCCCAGACGATCAGCGCGACCACCTCGAGGATCCAGTGCACCCCCGACCTGCTACCGGCGGACATCACCGGCTCCCCCGTGCTCAACCGCACCACCGGGGACTTCGAGTTCCGTCCCGGCCCGGTGTTCGCCAACGTCTTCCTGGCCGACGAGATCAACCGCGCCACGCCCAAGACCCAGTCCGCACTGCTCGAGGCGATGGCGGAGAAGACGGTGACCGTCGACCGGGTCACCCACAAGCTCCCACAACCGTTTTTCGTCCTGGCCACGCAGAACCCGATCGAGCTGGCCGGCACGTTCCCGCTGCCCGAGGCCCAGCTCGACCGCTTCCTGTTCAAGCTGTCGATCGGCTACGCCGAGCGCACCGCCGAGGCCGACGTCCTGCGCGGCAACGCCCAGGGCGAGCCCATCGAGAACCTCGAACCGGTCGTGGACACCAACGACATCGCGGAGATGATCGCGTGGGCCAACGGCGTGTCCGTGTCGGACCCCGTCATCTACTACATCATCGACCTGGTCAACGCCACGCGTGAGGACCCGGCGTTGCAGATGGGCGCCTCCAGCCGGGCGTCGCTCGCGCTGATGCGCGCCGCGAAGGTCGTCGCCGCCTCGCAGGGACGCGACGACGTGCTGCCGGACGACGTGAAGCGACTGGCCATGTCGGTGCTGAACCACCGGCTGCTGCTGACCCCGGACGCGCTGCTACGTGACGAGACCGTCGGCAACGTCGTCGAGCGGATCGTGCACCGCGTCAAGGTCCCGCTCGGCGTCGGCAACGGCAAGGCCCACTAGGAGCGCTTGTGGCACTGCGACGCGCCTTTGGTGGGATCGCGGCGGCGAGCAGCCGCCGCGGCTCTCGCCTGCTCGACAGCATCGAGCGCCGGCTGGGCATCACGCCCACCGGCCTCACGCTGATCGTGCTGTGCGTCGTCGGGCTCGTCGTCGGCCGGATCATTGCCAGCCGGGCGCTGTACCTGTTCGTCTACGGGGCGCTCGCCACCCTCGGGCTCGCGTGGGTCATCGCTCGCCGTGGCCCGTCGGTCGACGCGGAGCGGTCGTCACTGCCTTCACGGGTGCGGGAGGGCCAGATCGTCGAGGCGACCGTCGCGCTGACCGCCAAACGGCGCGTCGCGACGATCATCCTCGAAGAGGAGATGCCTGAGCAGTTCGGGTTGCCGCGCCGGACGGCGGTGCCGCTGCTGTCCGCAGGCGAGCGCATGGAGCACCCGTACACCTTTGCGCCGTCGCTGCGCGGCGTGTACCAGGTGGGCCCGCTCGTGGCGCAGTGGAGCGACCCGTTCGGGTTGACCCGTCGTCGCCAGAAGCTGCTCGACCCCGTCACGGTCGTCGTGCACCCGACCGTCGAGCCGGTCAACGACCGGATCGTCAGCCGCGCCTGGGAGGATCCGCCGATCCGGCCGCCGGTGTCCAAGCCGTGGCCGACAGGCTTTGAGTTCTACGGGATGCGCGACTACGTCCACGGCGATGATCCCCGGCGCATCGTCTGGCGCGCGGTCGCCCGGTCCATGGACCTTGACGACGCCGAGTTCGACACCACCCGGTACCTGGTGTGGGAGGCGGAACAGGGGATCACCGACGAGGTCGAGCTGCTGGTCAACACCGACCGGGACGCGCACAGCAAGGGCAACCCAAGCGCGACGCTCGAGGCGACGGTCCGGGCTGCGGCCTCGCTGGGTGTGATGCACCTGGAAGCGGGCTTCTCGGTGTCGCTGTCGCTCAACGGTCGAACGCTGGACACCCCGATGCGCGGTCGCGCGAACCAGGTCCTGCTGCTGGACCACCTCGCGCGCGTGGAGTCCGAGGCGGTCCGCTACACCAAGAACGTCGAGCGGCTGTTCCTGGCGGCCAAGCGGGCGCGGCACAACATCCTGATCACCCCGACGCTGGACCAGACCACGGCCGGCCGTCTGCGCCTGCTGATCGAGCGCGGCACCTCGATGCTGCTCGTGCTGGTCATGACCGAGGACACCGACCCGATGACGGTGCACCGGGCCGGTTCCCTCGGCTGCAACGTCGTGGAGCTGCGCGTCGGCATGCCGTTCTCAGGCGCCTTCACGCAAGTGGTTGCGGGGGCCCGCCGATGAGTGTGACCGCTCCCCCGCCGCCACCGGTCAGCGCGCCGGAGCCACCACCCGCGCCGGAGGTCGACGCCCCAGCGCCGGCACCGGCCCGCCCGGCCGTGGTCGCGCCGGCGGCCGAGGACCGTGACGGTCCGCCGAGCACCCGCGAGGTGCTCACCGTCTGCGCCGCGGCGTTCCTGGGCGCCGGCGCCGCGGGGTGGATTGCCGCCGGGACGTTCGAGGGGGTGTTCGCGCGCGTCGTCGCGCTGCTCGCCGCGCTGCTGGGCGCCGGCTTGGTCGCCCTGTCCTACCGGCTGCGTCGCCCGGGTCTGATCCAGTACCTGACCGTGCCCCTGGCGTTGGTCACCGGCGCCGCGCTGGTCCTCCCGGACGCGCAGGGCGGCAGCGCCAACCTGCCCAGCCTCGTCGCCTCGGCGTTGTTCTCCGGCGGGATCGCTGAACCGCCGGTCGCGTTCGATCCCGGCTGGCGGTTCGTTCTCGCAGCAGTCACCGTGCTGCTGGGCGGTTCCGCAGCCTCCCTCGCGCTCGGCTTTCGCCGGCCGAACGTCGCGGTCTTCCTGCCGGTGCCGGTGGTGTTCGCCTCCGCGCTGGTGCAGCCTGCCGGCGCGGAGGTCGTGTCGACGGTCGTCGCCTTCGTCATGGTCGTCGCCGGCATCGCCGTCGCCTACGGCGTGGAGCTGGCCCGCAGCGGCGTGAGCTCGGGGACGTTCGAGATGCGACGGCTGGCGCGCGGTCTCGGCGTGCTGGTGCTCCTCGCCGGCGGTCTGGTCAGCCTGGCGAACGTGGCGTCGTTCCTGCTTCCCGAACCACGCGCCGCCGAGGCCACTCCGCCGCAGCGCCCGGAGCCGGCGCCTCCGATGGAGGACCGTGAGCTGTTCACCGTCGCCATCGGGCG
>DATLGM010000035.1:0-3020 GCA_035540515.1 Egibacteraceae bacterium
CCTCCGGCGAGGTGTAGGTGACGCGCGGCACCTGGGCGTAGTCGATCGGCTGCGGGTCGCCGTCCTGGGCGATGACGTCGGCGGCGAGGAAGCCCTCGGCGAAACCGGCGTGCGCCAGCGCCAGCGCCGGCGGCGGCAGCAGGTCGCCGACGGCGTACACGCCCTCGGCGGAGGTGCGCTGCCACTGGTCGACCTCGATGTAGCCGCGGTCGTTGACCACGCCGAGCTGCTCCAGCCCGATCCCGTCGGTGCGGGGGGCGCGGCCGACGGCGACGAGCACGGTGTCGACGGTGACCTCCTGGTCGCCGAACCGCACGGTGGCCGTGTCCCCTTCGACCTTGACCGACTCGACCATCGCGCCGGCGACCGTCGTGATCCCCCGCTTGCGGTAGTTGCGCGCCAGCTGCTTGGACAGGTCGGGGTCCTCCAGCGGGGCGATGCGGTCCAGCGCCTCGACGACGGTGACCTCCTCTGCCCCCAGCGACCGCCACAGCGACGCGAACTCCAACCCGACCGCCCCCGAGCCGATCACCAGTGCCCGCCGCGGGATCCGGGGCAGGCGCGTGGCCTCGTCCGAGGTGATGACCACCGTGCGGTCCACGTCGACGCCGGGCAGCGACCGGACCTTCGAGCCGGTGGCGAGCACCAGCGCCGTGCCGGCGGTGTGCCGAGACGTGGTCGCCCCGTCCACCAACACCGTGCGGCCGTCGTCGGCCACGGTGCCGTGACCGTTGACGACCTCGATGCCCTTGCCCTTCATCAGCGACGACAGGCCCTTGTACAGGTTGTTCTGGACCTTTTCGCGAAACGCGTTGATGCCCGCGACGGAGACGTCGTTGACGGCCAGGTCCAGGCCCACACGCTTGGCGTCGCGGACCTCGTCGAGCAGCCCACCGACGTACAGCATGGCCTTGGACGGGATGCAGCCCCAGTGCAGGCAGGTGCCGCCGACCTTGTCGGCCTCGATGACGGTGACGCTCTGGCCACGCGCAACGGCGCGCAGCGCGACGGCGTAGCCGCCGGGGCCTCCTCCGAGCACGACGATGTCGCTCACGACGCAACAGCTCCTTGTGCGGGGGTGATGGATGAGAAGAAGTCGTCCAGGACGGCGTTGAACTGTGGCGCGAGCGGCACGAGGTGGCCGTAGCCGCCGATGCGCTCGTGGCGGGCGTCGAGCACGGCGGTGAGGTGATCGGCGACGGCCTCGAACGCCGGGTGCTCGCCGCTGGTGATGACCAGCACCGGCAGCCGGGCGGCGGCGATGCCGTCCAGCGGCAGGTCCTGCTCCCAGCTGCGCCGGTGCCCCCGCGTGATCGGGACGGTGCGGTCAAACGGCGACGGCAGTGGCTTGGGCAGCCCGCGGGGCGCGCCGATGACCTCCAGGAACCGCTCGAACCACGCGTGGTCGTCCAGCGTGGTGTCGGCGTGCAGCGCGTCGAGGCGGTTCATGGCATTCATGGCGTCGGCGTCGCCGGGCGCCAGGATGAATGCGGGGCACTCGATCAGGGTGAGCGAGGCGAACCGCTGCGGCTCGGTGGCCGCCGCGATCAGCGCACCGATCGACCCGTACGAGATGCCAACCAGATGCGCGCCGTGGGGGACGGTGTCGAGCAGATCCTGCGCGTCGACCTCGAAGTCCTCGCGGCGCTTGACCGGCGGGCTGTCGCCGTACCCACGCCGGTCGACGATCCACAGCCGGTAGCGCTCGGCCAGCGGCTTCTGCGCCGCCCACGACAACCGCCCGGGCATGGCCGTGCCGTGCACGAGCACGACGACCGGTCCCGAGTCACCCCGCTCGGTGACGTGGATGGCATCCCCCATGGACTACAGCGACGCCAGCAGGGTGGTCGGGTTCTCCACGCAGTCGGCGACGAAGCGCAGGAAGCCGGCGGCCTCGCCCCCGTCGCAGATGCGGTGGTCGAACGCGATCGACAGCTGCTGCACCTTGCGGACCTCGATGCGGCCGTCGTGCACCCACGGGCGGTCGGTGATCCGGCCGACGCCCAGGATCGCCGCTTCCGGGTGGTTGATGACCGCGCTGCCGCCGTCGACGCCGAACGAGCCGTAGTTCGACAGCGTGAACGTGCCGCCGGTCATCTCGTCAGGCGTCACCTTCCGCTCGCGTGCGGCGGCCGCGAGCCGGTTGAGCTCCTTGGCGATGCCCAGGGTCGAAAGCCGGTCGGCGCGCTTGATCACCGGGACCATCAGGCCGCTGTCGGTCTGGGCGGCGAAGCCCAGGTTGACGAAGTGCTGCAGCACGATCTCGTTGGTCTCGGTGTCCAGGCGCGCGTTGACCTCCGGGAACTCCCGCAGGCCGGCGACGCAGGCGCGCATGATGATCGCCAGCGGGCTGACCTTGACCTCGGCCTGTGACGCGTTGAGGTCCTGGCGCAGCTCCCACAGCCGCGTGGCGTCGACGTCGACCCACGTGGTGGCCTCGGGGATCTGCTGGCGGCTGATCGTCATCTGGCGGGCGATCGCCTTGCGCACACCCTTGACGGGGATCCGCTCGATCAGGTCGTCGGACGGGGGCTGGGGGGCGGCGACCTGCGGCGCGTCCTGCTGCGGCTGCAGCAGCTGCTGGTAGTCCTCCGCGGGTGGGACCGCCGCCGGGGCCGTTGCACCGTTGCCGCCGGTGGAGCGGGCGAGGAACGCCTCGATGTCGTCCCTGGTGATCACACCGTCGGGACCCGAGCCCTGCACCTGCGCGAGGTCGACGCCCTTGTCCCTGGCGAACTTGCGGACGGGGGGCTTGGCCAGCGGGCGACCCTCGCGCTTGGGTGCGGCAGGCGCGGTGCCGGCCGGACCGGCGGCGCCGGCGGCGCCGGCGCGTCGGCGGCGGGACCCGCCGCCCCCGCCGGTGCCGTACCCCACGAGCACGTTGCCTGATCCCCCGTCGTCGACCTCGTCGGTCGGCTTGGGGATGGCCTCGCCAACCTCGGCGTCCTTGGCGGTGGTGCCGGGGACGCCACCGGGCTCGGAGGTCGCGTCCTCCGGCTGGACCTCGGGAGCCCCGGCGT
>DATLGM010000036.1:0-11982 GCA_035540515.1 Egibacteraceae bacterium
AGGCAGCGGACAGCCTGAGCCGGGAGGACCAGCGCGCGCTCGGTGCACACCCCCTCCCGCTCGCCGGTGGGATCACCCAGCCGGTGCAGGCCCGCGCGATCGTGTTGCAGGACCGCGGTGACGTGGTCGCCGTGTCGCTGCGGTATCGCGCCCGGATGGCGGTGCTGTTCGACGACGGCACCCGTGAGCCGCTGGTCCAGCGCGGCGCGATGGTGTTCGTCCGCGCCGGCGACACGTGGCGGGCCGACATGGTGGACGTCCGGCTGCGCCGACCACAGGCGCGCCGCGACGCCGGCGAGGAGTCGCCATGAGGCGCCTGACGATCATCACGGCCGTGTCGCTGACGCTGGTCCTGGCCGCCGGCATGGCTGTGGCCACCGTGGACCTTCGGGCGCAGGCGCGGCCGACGTGGGACAACGACCGGGTCCTGACGATCCTCATCATCGGCTCGGACATGGGGCTGCCCAGGCCGGGCGACCCCAAGCGCGGCCGCGCCGACGGTCTGCACCTTCTCGCGGTGGACACCCGGCGCCACACCGCCACGGTGGTCAACATCCCCCGCGACTCGCTGGTCGGCGGCACGAAGGTCAACGCACACCTCGCCTCCGGCGGCCCGCAGCGGATGAAGTCGGTGATGTCGAGCTTCACGGGCATCGACATCGACTACTACGCGCTGACGTCGTTTCGGGGGCTGCGCGGGCTGGTCAACGGGATGGGTGGGGTGACCGTGGAGCTGGACCGACCCATCCGTGACGCCGCGGCCCGGGCGAACATCGGCGGCGGCAAGCAGAAGCTGGACGGCAAGAAGGCCCTGGCGTTCACCCGCGCCCGCAAGACCGTGCCCGGCGGCGACTTCACCAGAAGCAAGCACCACGGCGACCTGATGCTCGCCGCGCACCGCAAGATCCGCGCGCAGCAGTCGGATCTGCCCTCCATGGTGCGCCTGCTCGGCGTCTTCTCTCGCAACGTCGAGACCGACATCCCCAACCGCGAGCTGCTGCGACTCGCGAGCCTGGCGGTCAAGATCCACCCCCGCGACGTCAAGCAGATCTCCCTGAGCGGGCCGACCGGGTTCTCGGGTGGGCAGTCGATCGTGCACCTCAACGCCGGCTCGGCGTTCAGCGACATCAGGCAACGGCGCATCGGCCGCTGATTAGCGACCCGGGCGTGCTGGGTATCGGGCCGGCCCTGCCACGAAGGATCACCCGATGCTCGTCGCCCCTGGGGTCACCCGCCTGGGCTCCACCCGCGTCAACTACTACGTCGTCGAGGACGCCGGCCGTCTGACGCTGATCGACGCCGGCATGCCCGGCCACTTCGACCAGCTCGACCCCGCCCTGGCATCCATGGGCGCGACCCTGGCCGATGTCGACGCCATCGTGTTGACCCATGCCCACGTCGACCACACCGGCTTCGCCGAGAAGCTGCGCAGCCAGGGCACCGCCACCGTCCACGTCCACCGCGACGACACCAACGGAACGGTCAGGAAGCTGCCGCCGCTGCACCTGTACTGGCGTCCCGCGTCGTGGCCCCTGCTCGCCGAGGGCCTGAGCAACGGACTCCTGCTCACCCCGGCGGTACGCCAACGGACGGTGTTCACCGACGACGACGTGCTCGACGTGCCCGGCAAGCCGCGCGTGGTGCACCTGCCAGGGCACACCGCCGGAAACTGCGCGCTGCTGCTCGATGACGCCGGCGTGGTGTTCACCGGGGACGGGCTGGTCACCCTGGACCCCTACACCGGACGGCGGGGACCGCGGCTGCTGCTCGACGGTGTGAACGAAGAACCAGCGCAGGCGCGCTCGTCGTTGCAGCGGCTGGCCGGCCTCGGTCGGCGCATCGTGCTGCCCGGGCACGGCGAGCCGTGGGAGGGGGACCTCGCCGACGCGGTGGCGCAGGCGCAGGCGCAGGCAGGCTGACGCAAAGTAGTGGTTGCGTTCGCGCCGCCTTTGGGCGGACGATCGCGAGACGGGGCCGGGCGCGGGTCCCGGCCCGGTGGAGGTGAGCCATGCTTGCTGAGTGCAGGGTTGCTGCGACGCTGCCCGTCAAGGACCTCGCACGGGTCCGTGGGTTCTACGAGGACAGCCTGGGGCTGAAGGCGGTCAGCGACCGGCCCGACGGCATCGCCTACGAGTGCGGGGCGGGCACCATGCTGCTCGTCTTCCCGTCAAGCGGTCAGGCTTCGGGCGACCACACCCAGGTCGGATTCATCGCCAACAACTTCGACGAGGAGGTCGCCGAGCTCCGCGGTCGTGGGGTCCGCTTCGAGCAGTTCGACATGCCCGACGTGTCCTGGGACGACGGCGTCGCCGACATGGGCGGGATGCGGGGCGTGTGGTTCCGTGACCCCGACGGCAACCTGATGGCGTTGACGGAGGAACCGTTCTAGGGACGGGCTTCAGCCCTCGCCGCGGATGTGCTGCACGTCGCCGGCGGTTACCGTCGCGACGCCGCCGGCGGTGCGCAGCACCAACGCCCCCTCGTCGTCGATGTGGGCGGCTTCGCCCTGCATCACCGCGCCGTCCAACCCGGTGACGGCCACGCGCGCGCCGATGGTCGAGCAGCGCCGGCGGTAGTCGTCGAGGAAGCCAGCCGGCGTGTCGCGCCAGTGTTCGTAGCGCTGGCTGACCATGCCGACCAGCCCCGCCAGCAGCCGCCAGCGGTCGATGTCCCGGCCGGCGGCCTCGGCGACCGACGTGGCGTTGCCGAGCTCGTCGGGCCGTGGGACGCCGCGCCAGTCGACGTTGACGCCGACGCCGACGACCACAGCGTCGCCAGTCGCCTCGGCCAGGATGCCGGCGACCTTCGCCTGGTCGACCAGCACGTCGTTGGGCCACTTGACCGACACGGCCGCCTCGGGGACGTGGCGCGCCACGACCTCAGCGACCACCAGCCCGGTCAGCAGCGGCAACAACCGGCGTTGCGGCGCCGGCACCGCCGGCCGCAGCAGCAGCGACCACAGCAGCGACGACCCTGGCGGGGCGACCCAGGTACGCCCGTGACGGCCGCGGCCGGCGGTCTGCTCGTCGGCCACCACCAGCAGACCCTCGGCGGCGCCATCGGACGCCGCCCGAAGCGCCTCCGCGTTGGTCGAGTCGCAGCGGTCGAACCACCACAGGTCGGTGACCAACGATGGGCCGCCCACGATGCTGGTCACGAGTGCGTCGGGCGGTCCGGTCATGGCGGGGATCCTCGCATCGGGGCGGGCGACGGCGCACCCCTAGAATCCTCGCCACTATGGCGAACACCACCAAGGAAAAGCTCGAGGAGCTGCGCCGGCGGGTGCACGAGGCGGAGCACGCGGGATCGCAACGCGCCGTCGAGAAGCAGCACGCCAAGGGCAAGCTGACCGCACGCGAGCGCATCGACCTGTTGCTGGACGAGGGCTCGTTCGAGGAGACCGACAAGCTCGCCGTGCACCGCGCGACCGGGTTCGGGCTCGAGGCCAAGAAGATCCCCGGCGACGGCGTCATCACCGGGTGGGGCACTGTCGACGGCCGTCGCGTGTGCGTGTTCAGCCAGGACTTCACCGTCTTCGGCGGCTCGCTGGGCGAGGTGTTCGCGGAGAAGATCGTCAAGATCATGGACCTCGCCCTGAAGATGGGCGTACCGCTGATCGGGCTGAACGACTCCGGCGGGGCCCGCATCCAGGAGGGCGTGGTCAGCCTCGGCGGCTACGGCGACATCTTCTATCGCAACGTCCAGGCGTCCGGGGTGATCCCCCAGATCTCGGCGATCATGGGCCCCTGCGCCGGCGGTGCCGTCTACTCCCCCGCCATGACGGACTTCATCTTCATGGTGAAGGACACCTCGCACATGTTCATCACCGGTCCCGGGGTCATCAAGACCGTCACCGGCGAGGACGTGACGTTCGAGGAGCTGGGCGGGGCGATGAGCCACAACTCGAAGTCGGGTGTGGCGCACTTCGCCGCCGACGACGAGGCCGCGTGCATCGACGACATCAAGCACCTGCTGTCGTTCCTGCCGGCGAACAACCTCGAGGAGCCGCCACGACTGGAGCCGGTCGATCCAGCGGATCGAATCGACGAGGGCCTCGACACGTTCATGCCGGACTCGCCCAACGTCCCCTACGACATGCGAGACGTCATCAGCCGGGTCGTCGACGACGGCGAGTTCTTCGAGGTCCAGCAGTACTGGGCCGAGAACATCGTCTGCGGTTTCGCCCGGCTCGACGGCTATCCCGTGGGCGTGGTGGCGAACCAGCCGATCCGGCTGGCGGGCGTGCTGGACCTGGAGTCGTCGCAGAAGGCCGGCCGGTTCGTGCGGACCTGCGACGCGTTCAACATCCCGATCGTCACGTTCGTCGACGTGCCCGGGTTCATGCCCGGCACCTCGCAGGAGTGGGGCGGGATCATCCGTCACGGCGCCAAGCTGCTGTACGCGTACTGCGAGGCGACCGTGCCCAAGATCACCGTGATCACCCGCAAGGCCTACGGCGGCGCGTACGACGTGATGGGGTCCAAGCACGTGGGCGCCGACGTCAACCTCGCGTGGCCGACGGCCGAGATCGCCGTCATGGGAGCGCAGGGCGCGGTGAACATCCTGTACCGCAAGGAGCTGGAGGAGGCGGCCGACGCCGACGCCCGCCGCGCCGAGCTGATCGAGCACTACGACACGGAGCTCGCCAACCCCTGGAAGGCCGCCGAGCGCGGCTACCTCGACGGGGTCATCGAGCCCTCACAGACCCGGCCGGCGCTGATCAGCTCCCTGCGGTTCACGATCTCCAAACGCGAGCAGCGCCCGCCCAAGAAGCACGGCAACATCCCGCTGTGACGGCCACCACCGTGCACGGGGAGCACCCTGCCGCACCGCTGGACAAGCCCACCCGGCTGGTCACCGCGGCGCTGGTCGTCGCGGTCTTCGGCTTGGCGGCGTCCATCCCCGCGGCCGAAGGGGGCCCCGTCGCCATGCTCTTCGGGTGGGGTGTGCCGCTGGGTGCCATCGCCCTCGGCTACGGCATGTCACCGCGTGGCTACCGCATCGAGCCGAGCGGTCAGCTGCGCGTGCTGCGCCGCGTGTTCGGCAGCAAGCAGCTGCGCGTCGAGTCGGCGCAGCGCACCGCCACGCTCCTGGGCGCCGGCGGTCTCCGCTTGGCGGGGTCCGGCGGCGTCTTCGGGTGGTACGGGTGGTTCTGGCGCCGTGAGACGGGGCGCTACCGCGCCTACGTGACGGATCGGTCCCGCCTGGTCGCCTGCCACGGTCCCGACGGTCTGATCATCGTCAGTCCCGAAGATCCCGAGGCCTTCATCGCCGCGGTGGGGACGCCGTGACCCTGCCGGACCGCACCCGGATCGTCATCACCGGTGGACCGACGCCCGAGGAGGCCGCCGCGGTGGTCGCGGCGGTGGACCGCCTGCTGCAGGACGAGCACCGACCGTCGCCGCCCCGGCCTGCCTGGCAGGAGGCGGCCCGCAGGGAGTCGGTGGGATTCGGCACCGTGCGCTCCCGCTGGGACCTCGCGCGGCCCACGGGCTAGCCGCTGTGCTGCGATGCCGCTGACGCGTTAGCGCCGCCGGCCAGCGGGTACACCGGGGCGAGCCCGTCCGGCCCCGCGGGTGTTCGCAGTCCAGCAGTCGCTCCGCCCAGCGGGGGAAGGACGTCCTAGCCGTGGCATTTCACCTGCCCAGCATCCCGTTCACCGAGGCCGGTTGGGTCTTCGCCGTGCTCGCCCTGGTGATCCTCGGGGCTCCCCTGATCGCCGGCCGGCTGCGCATGCCGGACATCGTCGGGCTGGTGCTTGCCGGCATGGTCGTGGGCCCCAACGTGGCGGGGCTGCTGGAGTACGGCGGCGCGATCGAGCTCATGGGCTCGGTGGGGCTGCTGTATCTGATGTTCGTGGCCGGCCTGGAGCTGGACCTGGACGACTTCCGCGAGAACCGACGGGGAGCGCTGACCTTCGGCGCGATCACCTTCGCGGTGCCGATGCTGCTGGGTGCCGGCGTGATCTACCTCATGGGCTATCCGGTGCTGGCGGCGATCCTGCTCGCGTCGTGTTGGGCTTCGCACACCCTGGTGGCCTACCCCGTGTTCCGCCGGTTCGGCGCGGTGCGCAACCGTGCGGTCACCACCAGCGTCGGGGCGACGATCATCACCGACACGGCCGCGTTGCTGGTCCTGGCCGTCGTCGCGGGCGCCCACCGCGGTTCCCTGGGGCCGCTGTTCTGGTTGACGCTCATCCCCGGACTGGCGGCCCTGGTGTTCTTCACCACCTGGGTGCTGCCGCGGCTGGCTCGCTACAGCTTCGCTACCTTCGCCCAGGACCGGCTGATCCGGTTCGCGTTCCTGCTGGCCGCGCTCTTCGTCACCTCAGGATTTGCTGAGCTCGCCGGCATCGAGGCCATCGTCGGCGCATTCCTGGCCGGCCTCGCGCTGAACCGCCTCGTCCCCGAGGGCAGCCTGCTGATGGAGCGCGTCGAGTTCCTCGGGTCATCGCTGCTCATCCCGCTGTTCCTCGTCTCGGTGGGGATGCTCGTCGACCCGGCGCTGGCGTTCACCGACCCAGCGTCGCTGGCGACCGCCGGCGGGTTCATCGCCGTGGCCCTGGGCGCCAAGCTGCTCGCGGCGGTGCTCGCCGGCCGGATGCTGCGCTACGGAGGCGCGGAGATCGGCGCGATGTTCTCGCTGTCGTCCGCCCAGGCGGCCGCGACGCTGGCCGCGGTCGTCGTCGGCCTGAACATCGGCCTGCTCGACCGCGGCACGGTCAACGCGGTCATCCTGGTCATCCTGGTCACCTGCCTGGTGTCGAGCTGGACCGCCAACCGCTACGCCCCCCGCCTGGAGCGTCCCGACGACGACCGCGACCTGGGCCAGACCGTGGTGGTGCCGATGGCCGAGCCGGCCTTCGCCAAGCAGCTGCTGCGGCTGGCGGCGACCATCGCCCGCGCCGACGCCGGCCTGGTGGTGCCCGTGACCGTCGTGCCGCCGAGCGCCGCGCCCGAGACGCTGGCCGACATCCGCCGGCGCAACGCCGAGGGCGAGGCCCAGGTGCTGTCCACGGGGGCCGACGCGCGCGCGATCGTGCGCATCGACGCGTCACCGAAGGCCGGCGTCGCCCACACGATCGTCGAGCAGTCCGCCACGTCCATGGTGCTGGGCTGGCGAGGCCACGAGCGCCGCGACGAGGCGCTGTTCGGCACCACGATCGACCCGCTGGTGGCCGACCTGGCGATCCCCATGGTCATCGCCCGACCGACCACCCACCGGTACGACCGGATCGTGCTCGCGGTGTCGGAGTCGAACACCTCGGCGGCCGGGACCGCGGGGCTGTGCCTGGCGCTGGAGGTCATCGCGCGGCTGCGCACGGAGCTGGGCCTCCCCGTCGTCGTCGTGAGCAACAGCGACGACGCCAAGGCGCTGCACATGGTCGAGGAGCGCCTCGGCGTCGGCGTCCAGGTCGACCGGCGCCGCCGGTCGATCATGCTGCGCCACGTCGCCGAGCCGAACGACCTGCTGGTGGTGCCGGTGAAGCCAGAGCGCGCCGGGCTGCACGGCGCCGCGAGCCGGATCGCCCGCGCGGTGCCGGACAACGGCCTGATCATCACGCTCGACCCCGGCGGCCGCACCGTGCGCACGATCGCGCAGGACATGATGACGCCCACCGCGGCCAACCCGACGCCCGGCCGGGACGTGCCGTCGGGGGCCGGGTCGCACCGCTGACACGGCACGGCCGGCCCCGCAGGGCCGGCCGTGTGCGCGTGGTTCTTGCGGTGCTACTCGACGGTGATCTCGCCCTGCATCAGCGCCTCGTGGCCGGGCACGTTGCAGATGTACTCGTGCGTGCCGGGGTCCAGGTTGACGGTGCCCGTGGCGGTCTGGCCGCCCTGGGCCTCGACGATGACGTTGCCGTCGATGGTCACGTTGTGGACCGCCGCGCCGTTGTTGACCAGGGTGATCTCGGTCTCGCCGGCGGGGAGGGCCTCAGGAGCCGACTCGAAGTCGATGTCGACCGCGACCCAGGTGGCGTCGCCGGCGGGGGCCTCGCCCTCGGCCGGTGCCTCGCCCTCGGCGGCCGCCTCGGTGCGCTGGTCGGCGGGGACCTGCTCTTGCATCGTGATCTCGGGTGCCTGCTCGGTGCACGCCGCGAGCGCCAGGACGGCGACCAGGGCGAGGATGATGCGTCCCATCAGGGCTACTCCTGCTCGGGTTTGGAGGATTGTGAACTTCGTCACAAGCCCATTGTCGCTGTGCCCCCCGACCCCTGCAAAGATCCCGGTGCCGGAATCGCTGGGGTCCGCGGGCCGTCTAGCATGCCCCGCGCCGTCTTCGAACAGGAACGTTGCCGATGTTTGACGCCGTGCTGGTGGCCAACCGTGGTGAGATCGCCTGGCGCGTGCTCCGTGGCTGCCGGGAGCTGGGTATTCGCACCGTCGGGGTGTACTCCGAGGCCGACCGCGACGCCCCGTGGCTGCGCGCCGCCGACGAGTCGCACCTGCTCGGTCCTGCCGCGCCGGCCGAGAGCTACCTCAACATCGACCGGATCCTGCAGGCCGCCGCCGCAGCCGGCGCCGACGCCATCCACCCCGGGTACGGATTCCTGTCGGAGAACGCCGACTTCGCCCGCGCGGTGACCGACGCCGGCCTGACGTGGATCGGCCCGCCACCCGATGCGATCGTGCAGATGGGCGACAAGCTGTCGGCGCGCAAGGCTGCCGAGGCCGCCGGCTGCCCGGTGGTCCCGGGCACGCTGGAGCCGACCGAGGACCCCGAGGTCGTGCGGGCCTTCGCCGCCGAGCACGGCTTCCCCGTGGCGATCAAGGCGGCGTACGGCGGCGGCGGTCGCGGGCTGAAGGTCGTGCGCGGCGACGGCGAGCTGGTCGAGGCGCTCGAGGGCGCGCAGCGCGAGGCCGTGGCGGCGTTCGGTCGCGGGGAGGTGTACGTCGAGCGGTACCTCACCCGCCCGCGCCACATCGAGATCCAGGTCCTCGCCGACGCCCACGGCCGCTTCCTGTGGCTCGGCGAGCGCGACTGCTCGTCGCAGCGCCGGCACCAGAAGCTGATCGAGGAGGCGCCGGCGCCGGGCTTTGACCCCGCCATCCGCGCGGCCATGGGCGACGCGGCGGTCCGGGTCTCCGAACAGGTCGGCTACCAGGGCGCGGGCACCTGCGAGTTCCTGTACGAAGACGGCGACTTCTACTTCCTGGAGATGAACACCCGGCTGCAGGTCGAGCATCCGGTCACCGAGATCGTCACCGGGCTCGACCTGGTGCACTGGCAGCTGCGGATCGCGGCCGGTGAGCCGCTGCCGTTCACCCAGGACGACGTCGAGCTGCGCGGCCACGCCATCGAGGCGCGCATCAACGCCGAGCACGTCGCGGCGAACTTCGCGCCGGCGCCGGGGTTGATCACCGGGTGGTCCGCCCCGTCGGGTCCCGGCATCCGGGTCGACGCCGGCGTCGAGGCGGGCTGGGAGATCCCCCGCAGCTATGACTCGCTGATCGCCAAGCTCATCACGTACGGAGCCGACCGCGACGACGCGCGCCGCAAGATGATCCGTGCGCTCGACGAGTTCGTCGTCGAAGGCGTGCCGACGACGATCGACTTCCATCGGTTCGCGATGGTGCAGCCGGACTTCGTCGCCGGCGACGTGTCGACCGTGACGGTCGAGCGAGAGTGGGACCTGTCCTCCATCCCGCCGGCCGAGCCGGCAGTCGCCGGTCCCGGCGCGAAGGAGCCGTCACGCCGGTTGACCGTCGAGGTGGGCGGCAAGCGCCTCGAGGTCGCGGTCTTCGACCCGGACCAGCCGGCTGCGGCCCCGGCGCGACGTGAGCGCCGCTCGGGGCGGACCTCCGGCGGCGCCCGCAGCGGCGGCGCTGCCACCGAGACGCTCGTCGCGCCGATGCAGGGCACGATCGTGAAGACCGTCGCCGAGGTCGGGCAGGCGGTCGCTGCCGGCGACCTCGTGTTGGTGCTCGAGGCGATGAAGATGGAGAACCACATCTCCGCGCACCGCGACGGCGTCGTGACGGCACTGCACGTCGAGGCAGGCCAGGTCGTCGACTCCGGCGAGGCGCTGGCCACCATCGAGGACGCCGGCGACGGCGACGCCGAGGCGCCCGTCGCCGCCGACGAGGACGTCACGCCGGCGTGATCGCCCTGGCCGTCCTCGCCGTCGCGGCGGGGGTCCTGCTGCTGGTCGGCGGTGCTGAAGCACTGGTGCGTGGCGCGTCCCGGTTGGCCGCTGCGGTCGGGATATCGCCGGTCGTGGTGGGTCTGACCGTCGTCGCCTTCGGCACCAGCGCCCCGGAGCTCGCGGTCAGCGTGCGTGCGGCGCTGGCGGGCTCCGGAGAGGTGGCGATCGGCAACGCCGTCGGCTCGAACATCTTCAACGTCCTGGCGATCCTGGGCGTGTCGGCGCTGTTCGGAGGGCTCGTGGTGCACCAGCGGCTGGTGCGTCTGGATGTGCCGCTGGTGGTGGCCGTGACCGGCGTCGTGTGGTGGCTGGCGCGTGATCAGAGCCTGGGAGTGGGAGACGGCATCGTCCTGCTCGCCGGCATCGTCGCCTACACCGCCGTGTCCTACCTGGTCGGGCGGGACGAGCCCGAGACGGTCGGCGCCGAGTACGACGAGGCGTTCGGCCAGTCGCCCACGGTCGCCCGCCGGACGTGGCCCGCGGCCGTCGGCCTGGTGCTGGTGGGACTGGCGGTGCTCGTAGGCGGGGCACAGCTGCTGGTGGTCGGCGCCACCGACCTCGCGCGGGCGCTGGGGGTATCGGACCTGATCATCGGACTGACCGTCGTCGCCGTGGGGACGTCGCTGCCCGAGCTGGCGACGTCGGTGGTGGCGGCCCGCAAGGGTGAACGGGACATCGCGGTGGGCAACGTGGTCGGCTCGAACCTGTTCAACCTGTTGGCCGTCCTCGGCGCAGCTGCCCTGGCCGGCGGCGGGATCGACGTGCCCGCGGCAGTGATCGCCACCGACTTGCCTGTGGCCCTGCTGGTCGCGCTCGTGGCGCTCCCCGCCCTGGCGATCGGGCTGACCCTGCAGCCGTGGGAGGGCGCGCTGCTGATCGCGGGGTATCTGGGCTACGTGGCGTATCTCGTGGTGGGCGCCACGGGTGGCGGTGCCGGCCGGATGGCGCTGTTCGCTGGGTTGGGACTGCTGGCCGTGGTCCTGGTCATCGCCGGCGTGCTGTTGGATCGCCGCCGCCGGTAGCCGTTCGGTCGTGCGGGAGCGCGCGTGGCGACGCCGCCGCGCCCCGCCGGAACGGCTGTGCCGCCAGGGCGAGGATGAGGGTGATCAGCAGGTTGCCGGTTGCCGCGCCTGCGGTCCCCGCGAGCACCGCGACGGCCAGCGCCGCGCCGCGCAGATCCGCGATCAGCAGGGCGTGGCGGGCACCCGCGTAGGCCAGCAGCGCAGCCAGCGCGACCACAGGGAGTTGACCCAGGACCGCAGGCGCGCGGTCGCCGTAGAGGACCCCGATCGCGACCAGCGACGCACCGAGTCCGTAGTTCATCGCCGCGGTGCGCGCACCCAGCCGGTGGTGGGCGGTCAGCCCCGACGAGCCGTGGCACATCGGCATCCCGCCAGCGGCGGCCACCAGCAGGTTGCCGACGCCCGCGTGCCGGCAGACGGCGGATGGTGTTACTGCGGCCACCCGCTGACCGAACGCCCTGCGGGCGACGTCGGTCACCGCGACCACCGCGTTGCCGAACGTCAACGGCAGCTGGGGCAGGACCAGCAGGACCGCCGCGGTCGCGAACGCGTCGAGTCCGGGCAGCCCCGGAACCGGCAGCGGTGCGAGCACCGGCGGCCCCGGAGGTGGGGCGGCGAACACCGCCGGCGGGTCGACGACCAGCCGCACCGCAGAGATGACCAGCAGCACCCCCACCCCCAGCTGCAGCGCCCGGACCGTCGTGTGCGAGAACCATCGCGCCAGGCGGTCGGCGGTACCCCCCAGCGACACGACCAGCAGCACCGCTCCGATGGTGATGCCCGCCGCCGCCACGACGTCCGCGCCCAGCC
>DATLGM010000037.1:0-2355 GCA_035540515.1 Egibacteraceae bacterium
AGCGGGAGTTCTTCATCCGCAAAGCGGTCGGCTGGGTCCTGCGAGAGGTCGGCCGCGGCGACCCGGCGTGGGTCGTGCGGTGGCTGGCGCCCCGGACCGATCGCGCCTCGGGTGTGACGGTCCGCGAGGCGGTCAAGTACCTGCCCAGCGACGAACGGGAGCGTCTGCTCGCCGCCTACCGAGCGGGGACGCCGGCCTGACGCGACCGCGGTGGCTTACGCGGCCTCGATCAGCGTCGGGTCGTTGTTACGCACAGCGTTGACACGGGTCGTGACGGCGTGGAAGCGCAGCCGGGGCGGCTCGCTGTGCAGCAGGGCGGTGACCTCCTCGGCCCCCGTGGCCGCGTCGAGCCAGGGCGACCACGCAGCTGACGGCAGCGCGAGGGGCATGCGGTCGTGCAGGTCGGTGACCGGTCCCTGCGCCGCGCGAGTGACGATCGTGCAGGACTTCAGCGGTCGGCCGTCGGCGTCGCGCCACGTCTCCCACAGCCCCGCGAACGCCAAGGGGGCGCCATCGGCGGAGCGGATGAAGTGCGGCACCTTGACGCCGTCGTCGCCGGCCTTCCACTCGTAGAACCCGTCGGCGGGGATCAGGCACCGGCGCCGGCGCAGCGCGTCACGGAACGCCGGTTTGGTCGCCACCGTCTCGGCGCGGGCGTTGATCATCGTCGCGGCCAGCTTCGGCGACTCCGCCCAGTGCGGGACCAGACCCCACCGAAACGTCACGAGGTACCGCCGTCCCGCGTGCGCCGCCACCGCTCGCACCGGGTCGGTTGGCGCGACGTTGTAGCTCGGGGGCAGGTCGTCGTCCTTGCGCTCGTCGATGGTGAAGAAGCGGACGAGCCCGTCCGGGTCCGTCGCCGCCACGAACCGACCGCACATGCAGACTGCACCTTTCGTCTGTGGGAAACACCCGCGCAGCGGGCTGGAGGTGTCGCACCTCGCGGCCACGATACGCCGCATGGACGGTCACCCCGACAGGTCCCGCACGTGCGCTCGGTGCCGGCGCGTGCTGCCGCTGCGCGACTTCCCACTCCGGCGCAAGGACGGCACGAAGCGCTACGGACACTGCCGCGCCTGCAAGGCGGCCTATCAACGCCAGTGGTACGAGCGCAACGCCGCTCGTCATCGTCGAAACACGGCCGCCAACCGACGCGAGCAGCGCCGGCGAAACAAGGCGCTGGTGTGCGAGGCGAAGTCCAAACCGTGCGCCGACTGCGGCGTCACATTCCCGCCCTATGTCATGGACTTCGACCACGTCAGAGGCGACAAGCTCGGCAACATCGCGCACCTCAAGACCTACGTCACGACGGCGGTGCTACTCGCCGAAATCGCCAAATGCGACGTCGTGTGCGCCAACTGCCATCGGATCCGTTCGCACTCCCGCGCGCACAAGGAACAACGCCCAGACACGTAAGTGCGCTGGGCGTCGAGGAGGTGGGTCGCCGGAGGATCGAACTCCGAACCTTGGGCTTAAGAGGCCCCTGCTCTGCCAGTTGAGCTAGCGACCCGCGCGCGAGTCTAACGGCGTGGTACGAAGGCCGCATACACGGGCAGGGTGACCGACGGGAATCGAACCCGCGACCTCCGCGACCACAACGCGGCGCTCTAACCAACTGAGCTACGGCCACCATGAACGCGGCAAACCGCGTCCGCCGAGAGTACACGCGCGCCGGGGAGGATTCGAACCCTTGGCCGGCCCTCGTAACGCTTCCGGAACGGCGAGGCGATACGACTGAGCCATACACCCCTCAGGAGGTCGTCGCCATGATCGAGATCACCCAGAGCACGCTCATCGACCGCCCCGTCGAGGAGGTCTTCAAGCTCGCGGGCGACCCGAGCAACGATGAGACGTGGGCCACCGTCATGGTCGAGACCCGGCAGGTGTCGGCGGGCCCCATTGAAAAGGGCACGATGCTGGTCCAGGTGATGCGCTTCTTGGGCAAGCGCCTCGAGACGCAGTGCGAGGTCACCGAGTACGAACAGGACAGCCGCGTGGCCTTCTCCATGGCCCTGGGTCCGAACCGCGGCACGCACGAGCGAACGTTCGAGGAGGTCGACGGCGGCACGCGCATCACCTTGGTGACGCGCGGGGACAGCACTGGGCTGTTCAAGCTGGCCGACCCTGTCCTCAAGCGGATGGCGACCAAGCAGATGGCTGCGGATCTCGCGATCCTCAAGGAGCTGCTCGAAGCCGGCGAGCCGGCGGCCGGGTAGCTGGAACGGGGACACTTCTCGGCGCGTCCGAGGAATCACATCGGCGCGCCCGGGAGGATTCGAACCCCCGACCAAACGGATAGAAGCCGCTCGCTCTGTCCCCTGAGCTACGGGCGCCGGGCCCCACCCACTGTAGTGC
>DATLGM010000038.1:0-1698 GCA_035540515.1 Egibacteraceae bacterium
CGCCCCCTGCCGCTGACGGTTCGACCCCAACGCCGACCACAGCACTCCTGCTGCGTTTCTGCCTAGCCATTCGCTCGACGATCCCACCTCGTGGCCCGAGGGCAGCAGCGCAACAGCGCCGGCAGCCCTCGACGTCGACCAGCGGCCTCAGCGCGGCGTCCATGTCCGAGCCGGTGGCGACGCGCTCTGCGCCGGCCGCCTCGATGGCTAGCCCGATTTGTTCGGGCCGCAGCCTCCATCGGCGACCGGCTCATGGCAGGCCTGGTGCTCACTCCGGCCAACTTCACCGGCAGCTTCGCGGTGGGAACTCAGATCACCGACAGTGTCGACCCGACCATCGACGGCACCAAGGTCTCCACCGGAGCAGCGGTCAACGACCCGCCGGCGGGCACTGACAACACGGTCACCAGCCCGAGGACACGCCCTACACCTTCAGCGTCGCCGACTTCGGCTTCAGCGACCCACTCGACAGCCCGCCCAACGCGCTGCTGTCAGTGCGCATCACCAGCCTGCCCGGCGCCGGCACGCTCACCAACGACGGCACGCCGCTCAGCGCCGGCGACATGGTCAGCGCGACCGACATCGCCGCCGGCGAGCTCGTCTTCACGCCCGCCGCGAACGCGACCGGCACCCCCTACGCGAGCTTCACCTTCCAGGTCCGCGACGACGGCGGCACCGCCAACGGCGGCATCGATCTCGACCAATCGCCCAACACGATCACGATCGACGTGACGCCGGCGGTCAACAGTGCCCCCATCACCGGTGACCTCGAGGTCGTCCTCCGCGTGGGTGGCCAGAATCAATAGCGTGCCCTTGCATCTGAGCTGGTCTGCCACTGACGAAGAAACGGCGGCCGATGATCTGGTCCACCAGCTGCAGCGACGGCGGCTCAAGAATGGCGCCTGGCAAAACATCGGCACCTTTACCGACGCCCAGGCACTGACCAGCCTGCCGCTGTGGCGCTGGTACCAGTACCGCGTGCGCAGCCAGGACGAGGCCGGCACCTGGTCCGAGTGGGCCTACAGCAAGCCGGTCAAGTACTTCCGCCGCAGCGAGACCAACTTCACGCGCAGCGCCGGCTGGACGCGCCCAACTATGGCGGGCGCGATGGGTGGACGTGTCGCGCGCAGCTCGACCGTCGGCGCCACCGCAAGGCTCAAGTTCACCGGCGACGGCGTCGCGCTGGTCATGCCCGCCGGCGCCGGCCAAGGCTCGATCGAGGCCTGCATCGACCCGGGCAAGCCGGCCGAGGACTGCCGGGTCATCGATCTGGCCGCCTTCACGCCAACCGGACCACGGCGGCTGGTCGTCGTGTTCGCTGACCTGGCTCTCGCCGAGCACGTGCTCCGCGTCAGGGTCGTGTCCGGCACGGTCAACCTCGACGGCGCCATCTTCAGCCGGTAGCGCCTCTTTCATGCTTGGCCGGTCTGCTGGCACACCGCGACGCCCCAGGTACTCGTCGCGGCCGGCGGTTACCCGCTGGCGCTCAGCCTGGCCGCGGACCTGGCCGTGCAGCACGGGGTCAGGCACTTCGTCGAGGAACAGGGGTGGCACCTGACCCTGCGTGGCCTCGTCGACCAGCTGGTCAAAGACGCCCCGAGCCTGCGCTCGCTGTTCGAGGCAGCCGCCGTGGTGCGCCAGTTCGACGAGCCCACGAGCGCCGGCACGGATCCGCTGCCTCGACGTCCTGGCTAGGGC
>DATLGM010000039.1:0-2593 GCA_035540515.1 Egibacteraceae bacterium
GGTGTCCAGCTGAATCTCCTGCGCCCCGATGTCGGGGAGGATGCGCTCGAGCAACTGCGTGGCGCGCGGCCCGTCGGCCAGCGGCAGCGTGAACGAGATGTCCGTCGTGCCGTCCTCGGAGACGTTCTGCACGATCATGTCGATGTTGACGTTGGCGTCGGCCAACGCGTTGAAGACCTGTGCGGCCACGCCGGGCTTGTCGGGCACGCCCCGGACGACGAGCTTGCCCTCGCTGGTGTCGTGGGCCACAGCGGAGATGATGGCCTGTTCCATGTCGGCTCCCTCGTCGACGACGGTGCCCTCGGTGTAGCTGAACGAGCTGCGCACGTGGACGGTGACCCCGTGGTTGCGGGCGTACTCGACGCTGCGGACCTGCAGCACCTTGGCGCCGGACGCCGCCATCTCGAGCATCTCCTCGTGCGACAGCCGCGACAGCCGGCGGGCGTTGGGCACCAGCCGCGGGTCGGCGGTGTACACGCCGTCCACGTCCGTGTAGATCTCGCAGACGTTCGCGCCCAGCGCGGCGGCCAGCGCGACCGCGGTGGTGTCACTGCCGCCCCGGCCCAGCGTCGTGACGTCTTTCGAGTCGCGGCTGACCCCCTGGAAGCCGGCGACGATCACCACGTGGCCCGCCTGCAACCCGTCGTGGATGCGGCCGGGGGTGATGTCGATGATCCGCGCTTTGCCGTGCGACGTGTCGGTGATGATTCCCGCCTGGCTGCCGGTCAGGCTGAGCGCGGTGTAGCCCAGCTCGTGCATGGCCATCGCCAGCAGCGCCATCGAGATCCGCTCGCCCGCGGTCAGCAGCATGTCGAGCTCGCGCCCGGGTGGGATCGCGGAGATCTCGTGCGCCTGCTGCAGCAGCTGGTCGGTGGTCTTGCCCATCGCCGAGACGACCACGACGACGTCGTGGCCCTCGCGCTTGGCGGCGGCGACCCGCTCGGCGACCCGCGTGATGCGGTCGGTGTCGGCGACCGAGGTGCCGCCGTATTTCTGGACGACGATCACTGCGAACCGATGCTAGCGGGCTACAGCTGGCGCCGGCCCGCGAAGGCGCGGCCCAGGGTCACCTCGTCGGCGTACTCCAGGTCGCCGCCGACCGGCAGCCCCGACGCCAGCCGGCTGACGGCGAGGTCCATGGCCTTGAGCAGGCGCGCGAGGTAGCTCGCGGTCGCCTCCCCTACGATGTTGGGGTTCGTGGCGAGCACCACCTCGGTGATGCCCTCCGCGCCGATCCTCGCCATCAGCTCCTTGATGCGAAGGTCGTCCGGGCCGACGCCGTCGATGGGAGAGATCGCGCCGCCCAGGACGTGGTAGCGACCGCGGAACTCGCCGGTGCGCTCGATGGCCATCAGGTCGCGCGGCTCCTCCACGACGCAGACGACGGACGGGTCGCGGCGAGCGTCACGACAGATGCGGCACTCCTCCTGCTCGGCGACGTTGAAGCACCGGGCGCAGAACCGCACCTTCTCCTTGACCGCGACGATGGTCTTCGCCAGCCGCTCGGCGTCGGCGTGCTCGATGGTCAGCAGGTGAAAGGCCAGGCGTTGCGCGCTCTTGGGACCGATGCCGGGGAGCCTGCCGAGCTCCTCGATGAGGTCCTGGACGGGCCCCTCGTACACCGCCTAGAGCAGCCCGGGCGGCAGGCCGAGGCCGCCGGCGACGCCGCCCATCGTCTCGGTCTCCAGGTCCTTGGCCGACCGCAGCGCCTCGTTGACGGCCGCGACCACCATGTCCTGCAGCATCTCGACGTCGTCAGGGTCGACGGCGTCCGGGTTGACGCTGATGGACTTGACCTCGGTGCCGCTGCCGTTGACCACGGCCGTCACCATGCCCCCGCCGGCGGATCCCGTGACCTCCTGGGCAGCAAGCTGCTCCTGGGCCTGCAGGAGCTTTCGCTGCATGGCCTGGGCCTGCTTCATCATCTGGTTCATGTTGCTCACGACAGGCCTCGCTGACGGTCGGGGGCGACAGGCGGCAAGGGTACCTGCCGCACCGTCATGGCCGGTGGCGGGAGGACGGCTGCTGCTCGTCGACGACCACCGCGCCGAGGTCGCGTTCGAGGGTCTTGAGTGCCTGGGCGTGCGCCTCGTCGTCGTCAGGCACGTCGCCGGCCGCCACCGCCGCCTCGGACTCCAACACGGCTTGGGCCTGCTCCTCCAGGGACGCGCTGTCATCGGCAACGGGACTGGGCGCGGGCCCGCCGTCGGCCACGGTGCAGTCCACGCGCAAGGGCACGCCGAGCAGCTGCTCGAAGATCTCGCCGAGGAGCTCCTGGCTGTCCTCGCGGGCGCAGTTGTCCGCATGGAAGGCGTAGCCGCTGCGGAACTCGAGCCCAAGGGTCGTCCCGCGCAACCACACCGGCCGGGCCATCAGCAGCCACGCCTGCAGCGACCGTTTGCGCGCCTTGACGGCCTCCAGCAGCGCGTCCCAGCTGCGCTGGACCAGCTCGAGGTCGATCGCGGCGTCGCCGGTGTCCGCCGGCGCATCCGGGGGCGGCGGTTCCTGTGACGTCTCGGTGGCCGCCGGCGCCGGCGCCTCGGGTGCCGCCGGCGCAGAAACCCGCGCCGGTGCGGGTTCTTGGGGCGCCTCG
>DATLGM010000040.1:0-10087 GCA_035540515.1 Egibacteraceae bacterium
TCGGGTGACCGTCGCTCGTGCGCTCACGCTGGCTGGTCCCCTCCGTCAGTCACCCGCACCGTCCCCCTTGGGCGCGGGAGGCGCCGCCATGGTGCTCGACGACTCGCCGGAATCGTCGGAGGCGCCGCCGGGGAGCAACACGTACCCGGGCTCGGTGCCAGGCACCATGCCCAGGTCGTTGGTCGCCGCGCGCTCGAGCCGCCGGGGCGACTGCAGTCGCGTGACGTCGACGATGAGCTCGTCGGCGGTGCGCGTGAGGTCGCGGACTTCGTGCTCCAGCTCGCGCACGGCGAAGGACTGCTCGGCAGCCAGTGCGTTGAGCGTGACCGATCCGAAGACGCCCATCGCCGCCATGACCACCATCAGGGCGACGTAGCGCCCGCCGCGCTTGCGCGGCGGCGCCAACCGCAGCTGCCGTCGCGTGGTTGAGCGGGGGGCCGGCGAGCGGCGCGGGACGACGACCGCGACGTCCTGCGGCAGAGCCGCCATCAGCCCGTCTCCACTGCGGCGATCTTCTCTGCCACCCGCAGCTTGGCCGAGCGTGCGCGGGGGTTGCGCGCGACCTCATCAGGGCCGGGGCGTTCCGCGCCACGCGTCAGCAGCTGCACGACCGGGACCCGGCCGCACAGGCAGGTCGGCAGGTCCGGGGGGCACAGGCAGCCGCGGGCCGCGTCGGCGAAGGTCTGCTTGGTGATGCGGTCCTCCAGCGAGTGGTACGACAGGACCGCGATGCGTCCACGCCGGCCGTCGACCGCCGAGTGCTCGACCAGCTCCAATGCCTGGGGAAGGGAGGCACTGAAGCGGTCGAGCTCGGCGTTGACGGCGATGCGCAACGCCTGGAACGTGCGGGTCGCCGGATGCGGCGTCGCGTGGCGCACCCGGGCGGGAACGGCGTCGGTCACCGCCGCGGCCAACTCGCTCGTCGTCTGTGGACGGCGGCGGACCATCGCGGCGGCGATCCGACCGGCAAAGCGCTCTTCGCCGTACTGCCGCAGGATCTTGGTGAGCTCGTCGGCGTCGCTCGTTGCGATCAGCTCCGCTGCGGTGGGACCGCTGGTGGGGTCCATCCGCATGTCCAGCGGCGCGTCGTGGCGGAAGGAGAACCCCCGCTCTGCTCGGTCCAGCTGCATCGACGAGACACCGAGGTCGTACAGCACCGCCCGGACCGGGCCCGCGGTCCGGCTGATCTCGGCGGTCCGCTCCGTGAGCTCGTCGTACCCGGCGTGCACCAGGTGGACCCGGTCGCCGTATGCGGCCAGCCGGCGCCCTGCCAGCTGGAGCGCATCGGGGTCGCGGTCGAACCCGACGAGGTGGACGGTGGGGCTGCTGGCGGCCAGCAGCGCGGCGGCATGGCCGGCCGCACCGACGGTGGCGTCGATGATGACCCCGTCGCCGGTCGGCGCGGCGAGCAGCTGCGTGATCCGCTCGACCATGACCGGTTCGTGGTTGGCGGCGGGGGTGGGTGGCGACATGAGCTGGACGGCACCCATCTAGAAGATCCCCAGACCGAAGGCTTCATCGGTCTCGGCGAAGTCACGCATGGCGCGCTCGCGGTAGGCGTCCCAGGCCACCGAGTCCCACAGCTCGATGCGGGAGTCGGCACCGACGACCGTGACGTCTTTGACCAGACCGGCGTAGTCGCGCAGGCGCGCCGGGATGGTGATGCGCCCCTGCCGGTCCAGCTGCTCGGCATGCGCCGAGGAGGTGATCACCCTGGCAAAGGCGCGTTCGCGGCGGTCGGTCGAGCGCAGTGTCCGCAGGCTCGCGACGACGCGGCGCCAGTCGCTGGCGGGGTGGATTGCCAAGCAGTTGTCCTGCGCCACCGTCATCACCAGCCCCTCACGCAGCTCGTCGCGGAACGCCGACGGGAGGATGACGCGCCCTTTCGGGTCCAGCGTGTGCTGGTACTCCCCCAGGAACATTGAGGCTTCGGCGTCAGCCACGTCACGGCACCCATCGGCTCACCCATTGGTCACCAACGAGCACCACTGTTCACCACTTCCCCCCACCTGTCAACCTCATTGGCCGTAAATAGCCCCTTTGGGCTACGACGTGGACGGCAAAGCCACAGGTCAGAGCCGGTGGTGGGAGGTGGGGCACGGTGACCTGCGTGACCCCTCCGCTGCCCGCCCCCGCCCCCATCCGGGCGCGGAGCGGGCCCCCACGGGGGCGGGCACTGTGGCCTTGACCGCGGCGCGGCGTCCGTGCGCCGGTCGTGGGACGTGCCAGGTGGAGCGAAGTGGGGGGCCGGTCAGCCCGCGGTCATCACGTCGCCCAGGTACACCGCCCAGTCGTCACGGACGCCCCCGACCGCGACGACGAGCCAGAACGCCGCACGCGGTGCGTACGGCTGCGCGCGCAGGGCCATGCCCGCCTGCGCCGGCGTGTGGTCGCGCTTGCGGCTGTTACAGCGCCGGCAGGCGGCGACCACGTTCTCCCACTCGTGCAGCCCGCCCTTGCTGCGCGGGATGACGTGGTCGACGTTCTCCGCGCCGCGTCCGCAGTACTGGCACGTGTGGTGGTCCCGGATGAAGACGCCGCGCCGGCTCAGCGCGGCGCGCCTGCGGTAGGGCACCCGGACGTAGGACCGCAGACGGACCACAGACGGCGCGGCGAGGTCCAGCGTGGCCGAGCGGAACCGGTGCCCGTTGGTCTGCACGACGTCGGCCTTGTCCGACAGGACGAGCACGACCGCGCGGCGGGCCGGCACGACGCACAGCGGCTCCATGGTGGCGTTGAGCACCAGGGCCTTGGCGCTGCGCCTGGTCGACGGCGACGTCGTGTGTCCAGACGATGGTCCGGAGTCCGCCTGCGCTGCGCCGACCTTCAACGCCAACCTCCCCGCCGCCGCGCCGGCGGCCGGCGACGCGCGGCCACTGTAGCCGACAGCACCGCGGCAGCGGGCACGACGCCCGCGAGTCAGGTTTCGGCGTCGCCCGTGAAGGGGTTGTCGTGCGGGGTGATCTCGCCGCGTTCGATCTGCTCGACCCAATGACATGCGGCGGTATGGCCGGATCGCAGCTCGCGCAGCACCGGTACCTCGTCCGCGCAGCGGGTCGGCTGCACGAAGGGGCACCGGGTGTGGAAGCGGCATCCCGGTGGCGGGTCCGCGGGCGACGGCATGTCGCCATGGAGGATGATGCGCTCGCGAGTCGTCTCGACCGCCGGGTCGGGAATCGGAACGGCCGACAGCAGCGCCTTGGTGTAGGGGTGCAGCGGCGTGTCGTACAGGTCCGCCGCCGGGGCGACCTCCACGATGGTGCCCAGGTACATCACGGCGATGCGGTCGGAGATGTGACGGACCACGGCCAGGTCGTGGGCGATGAACAGGTACGTCAGGGAGAACTCGTCCTGCAGGTCCTCGAGCAGGTTAATGATCTGTGCCTGAATCGACACGTCGAGCGCGGAGACGGGCTCGTCGGCGACGATGAGGTCGGGGTTCAGCGCGAGCGAGCGCGCCAGCCCGATGCGCTGGCGTTGCCCTCCCGAGAACTCGTGGGGGTAGCGGTTGCGTGCGTCGGCGGGCAGTCCGACGACCTCGAGCAGCTGCTGGACCCGCGCTTCGACATCGCCGCCCTCCGTGCCGTGGACGCGCAGGGGCTCGGCGATCGCGTTGCCGATGTTCTGCCGGGGGTTCAGCGACGAGTACGGGTCCTGGAACACCATCTGCATGCGCCGGCGAAGCCGCCGCATGTCCTTGCCTGACAGCGAGGCGACGTCGGTGTCTTCGAACAGGATGCGCCCGTCGGTCGGCTCGTACAGCCGCAGGATCGTCCGGCCGACCGTGGTCTTGCCGCAGCCGGACTCCCCCACCAGCCCGAGGGTCTCGCCGCGGCGGATGTCGAACGAGACGCCGTCGACGGCCCGGATGTCGTTGCCGGCACGCCCGAAGATCCGTGCGGCGGGCGCGAAGTGGACTCTGAGGTTCTCGACGCGGACCAGCGCGTCCGGCGACGTGTCAGTCACCGCCGCCCTCCCCCGCATCCAGGGCCGCGAGCTCGGCGTCGGGCACCGGGTTCCAGCAGGCCACCCGATGACCGGGATCGATCTCGCGCAGCTCCGGCACGTTGTTCCACGACTCGTCGGTGGCGTACCGGCACCGCGGCGCGAAGGCGCAGCCGTCGGGCAGCGACGTCATGTTCCGAGGCGCACCGGTGATCGGCTGCAGGCGGCGCTTGGCCTCGGCGTCCAGCCGCGGGACCGACTGCAACAGGCCGACGGTGTAGGGGTGCCGCGGTCGCGCGAACAGCTCGGTGGTTGCGGCCGTCTCCACGAACGCGCCGGCGTACATGACGTGCGTGCGCTCACAGATCCCGGCCACGACGCCCAGGTCGTGCGTGATCAGGATCAACGCCATCCGCTCCGTGGCGACCAGCTCGCGCAGCAGCTCGAGGATCTGCGCCTGGATGGTGACGTCCAGCGCGGTCGTGGGCTCGTCGGCGATCAGGACGCGCGGCTTGCAGGCGATCGCCATGGCGATCATCACGCGCTGGCGCATCCCGCCGGAGAACTGGTGCGGGAAGTCGCCGAGCCGCTCCCGGGCTCGGGGGATCCCGACGCGGTCCAGTAGCCGCACCGCCTCGTCACGGGCCTGGTTGCGATCCATGTCCAGGTGCTTGCGCAACACCTCGGTGAGCTGGCGCCCCACGGTGAGAACGGGGTTGAGCGAGGTCATCGGATCCTGGAAGACCATCGCGACCTCTTTGCCACGGATGGCGCGCATCTGGGCGTCGCGCAGGGTCATCAGCTCCCTGCCGTCGAGCGTGACCGAGCCGGTGACCTGTGCCCCGCGCGGCAGGATCCCCATGATCGCCAGAGAAGAGACGCTCTTGCCGCTGCCGGACTCCCCCACGATCCCCAGCGTCTCTCCGGGTTCGAGGTCGAACGACACGCCGTTGACGGCGTAGATCGTCCGCTTCCGCGACCGGAAGCGGACGTGCAGGTCGTCGACGGACAGCAGCGGCACCCGTCAGTCCTTCAACTTGGGGTCGATGGCTTCGCGCAGCCCGTCGCCGATGAGGTTCAACGCGAGGACACTGAGCACGATCGCGAAGCCGGGGAAGAACACCAGGTGCACCGACTGGTCGAGTCGGTTTGCGTTGTCGGCAAGCATGCGTCCCCACTCGGGGAACCGGGGGTCGGCGGGCCCCAGCCCGACGAAGCTCAGCCCCGCCACCTCGATGATCGCGGTCGCCATCGCCAGCGTCGCCTGCACGATCACCGGCGCGATGGAGTTGGGCAGCAGGTGGGTGAACAGGATCCGGTGCCCCGGAGTACCCAGCGACCGGGCCGCGAGCACGTAGTCGGTCTCTCGGTTTCCCAGGATCGACCCGCGCAGCAGCCGCGCGAAGATCGGCACGTTGACGATGCCCACGGCGATCATGATCTGGAACAGCCCCCGCCCCAGGACGGTGACCAACGCGATGGCGAGCAGGAAGGCCGGCACGGCGAGCATCAGGTCCATCGCCCGCATGATCGTGCTGTCGACCCACCCCCGGAAGTAGCCCGCGAGCGCGCCCAACACCAGCCCCAGGCTGAGGCCGACGGCCACCGACACCACGCCCACCAGCAGCGACAAGCGTGTGCCGTAGATCACCCGTGCGTAGAAGTCGCGGCCCTGCTCGTCCAGTCCGAACCAGTGCTGCGCGGTCGGGCCCTCCGGGTTGGACGCCAGCGGCCCGACGCGCACGTTGGGGTCGTGCTGGGTCAGCAGGGGTGCGAACAGCGCCGCCAGGACGAACAGCACGAGCACGACGACGCCGACCATCGCGGCCTTGTTGCGCAGCAGGCGCGACAGCGCGTCGCGGTACAGCCCGGAGGCCTGTTCGGTCTCCAGCTCCTTGGCTTCGGCGGCGGCGATGCTCACGCGGGCGCTCTCATCGGTACCGGATCCGGGGGTTGAGCAACGCGTAGGAGATGTCGACGAGGAGGTTGACCAGCACGACGACGAGGGCGAAGAACACGATCCCGCCCTGCAACACCGCATAGTCGCGGGCCCGGATGGCATTGAGCATCCAGGAGCCGACGCCGGGCCAGGCGAAGATCGTCTCGGTCAGGATCGCGCCGGTCAGCAGCAGTCCCACCTGCAGCCCGACGATGGTGACCACCGGCAGCATCGCGTTGCGCAGCACGTGGCGCCGGTCGACGATCGCGGGCCCCATCCCCTTGGCCCGAGCGGTCCGCACGTAGTCCTCGCTGAGCACGTCGAGGACGGCGGCGCGCGTGATGCGGGCGATGATCGCCAGCGGGATGGTGGCCAGGGCCGCGGCCGGCAGGATCAGGTGCTCGATCACGTCGCGCAGCGCCTCCCAGTTGCGAGTCAGCAGCGCGTCGAGCAGGAACAGGTTCGTCGGGTTGTCCATCGTCGTGGTGACCGACAGCCGGCCGATGGTTGGTAACCACCCCAATCGCACGGCGAAGACGTACTTGAGCAGGATCGCCAGGAAGAACACCGGGAAGCTGATCCCGATCAGCGAGGCCACGAGGCTGCTCTGGTCCAGCACCCCCTGGTATCGCTTCGCGGCGACGAACCCGAGCGGCACGCCGACCAGCACCGCGATGAGCATCGCGGCCAGGCTCAGCTCGACCGTCGCCGGGAACCGCTGCCACAGCTCCTCGGTGACGGGACGGCGGGTGACCACACTGCGACCCAGGTCACCGCGCACGACGTTGCCCATGTAGTTCGCGTACTGGACGTGCACCGGCTGGTCCAGACCCAGCTCGCGCTCGATCTGGGCGACCTGGTCGGCGGTCGCGCGCTCGCCGAGCAACGCGACCGCAGGACCCCCGGGCAGTGCCCGCACGAAGGCGAACACCAGAAACGACAGTCCCAGCAGGATGGGGATCAGTGTGATGAGGCGCTTGCTCAGGTACCTCAGCACGAGGAGCGCCGGTCGCGTGGGAGCCCGGCGTGACCGTCACCCCGCCGGCCTGCGGCGGGACCCGTGGGTCCCGCCGCAGCCGACGAATCGAGCGTGTGCAAGCGCGGCTACTCGACGGTGACGGTGTGGAACTGCTCCAGCGAGACCGGGCTGGGCTCGTAGCCCGAGACGTTCGCCGTGAACGCCAGCGCCGGCTCCGTGTGGACGTAGGGCAGGCCGGGCAGCTCGTCGGCGATGATGCGGTTGGCCTCTTCGTACAGCTCGGTGCGCCGCTGCTCGTCGGTCTCGACCTCGGCCTCGTCGAGGATGTTGTACAGCTCCCGGTTCGTGTGGTTGAAGCCGGGGCTGCCCTCCTGGAAGAACGTGCCCAGGAAGTTGTCGGGGTCACCGAAGTCACCGGTCCAGCCCAGCAGGTAGGCGCCGTACCGGTCGAGGTACTTGCTCAGGTAGTCCGGGCTCCAGGTGTCGGACTTGACCTGGACGGTGAAGCAGCAGTCCTCGAGATCGGCAACCATCGCCTGGAAGTTCTGCTCGGGGTCCGGCATGTACGGACGTGACACGTCGGTCGGGTACGCGAAGTCGATCTCGACCGGCACGTCCAGCCCGGCGTCCTCCAGGATCTGACGGGCGCGGTCGGGGTCGTACTCGTACTCGGTCACCTCGTCGGCGTAGCCGAACAGCGCCGGCGGCATGAACTGGTGCGCCACCTCGCCGCGGCCCGCGTAGAAGCCGTCGATGATCGCCTGGCGGTCGATCGCGTGGGCGAAGGCCTGCCGAACGGCGATGTTGTCGAACGGCTCGATGTCCTGGTTGAAGCCGACGTAGCCGATGTTGAACGCCGGGCGGTCCAGGATCTGCAGGTCCTCGTTGCCGTCGATCGTCTCGATGTCCTGCGGCTCCACCAGGTCGTACCCCTGGATCTCACCGGTCTGCAGCGCCTGCAGCCGGGCGGCGTTGTCGGCGATCGGCCGGAAGATCAGCGTCTCGACGTTGCCCTCGAAGTCACCCCACCAGTCGGGGTTGCGCTCCATGACCAGGCGGTCGTTGCGGGTCCACTCCACGAAGCGGAACGGGCCCGTGCCGGTCGGGTGCTCGGTGCCGTAGGTGCCGGTCGGACGGAACACGCCGTCGTCGCCGACCTCGCCCTCGTCCGCTCCGTACTCCTCCAGCGCCGCCGGCGAGCCGAACGTGAAGTTGGTCAGCGCCAGCGCGGGCAGGAACGACGCGGACGGCTCGGTGATGCGCAGCACCGCGGTGTACTCGTCGGTCGCCTCGCAGGACTCGTACAACGACGTCGCTGCCTCGCCGCCCTCACCCTCGGGTCCGCCGTCGGCGAACCCGCCGAACACGGTCTGCCAGTAGTAGGTGGCGTCCGGGTTCTGGAACGACCCCTCGAAGTTGTACCAGCGGTCGAAGTTGAAGCACACGGCCTCGGCATTGAACGGCTCGCCGTCGTGGAACGTCACTCCCTCGCGGAGGGTGAACGTCCACTCCAGCCCGTCGTCAGACGCCTCCCACTCCGTGGCAAGGCCTGGTTCGAGCTCGGTGCCTCCGGGCTGCAGGGTGACCAACCCCTCGAACATCTGGTCGATGGCGCGCAGCGACTCGCCATCGGACACCAGGATGCCGTCGAGCACGACCGGGTCCGCCGAGGTGCCGAAGACCAGGGTCTGCCCCTCGGCTGCGGGCTCCTCCCCGTCGTCACCGGCCGCCGGGGTCGCGCCGTCGTCGGCGGGGGGTGTGGTGCCGTCGCCGCCCTGCGCGCAGGCGGCCGCGACCAGCGCGAGCAGCGCCAGCAGCGCCAGGACGCGCGCGAGTGAATGCCTTGTGTGACCCATGGTCTCCTCCTGCTCCGACCCGCTGCCCTGCGCACGATGGCAGGGACGAGGGAGGCGGACTCGGCCGACTGCGCCCGGCTGGTTGCAGCGCGCCGCCCGTTCGGCTCGTGGTTGACGGCGCGGGATTATAGGGACGTCACCGTCTCTTCATCTGCACCCCGGGCGAGCGGGCCCCGACCCCCATACACTGGCGATTCGCTTTCCGACCGCTCGTGACAGGGGACGCGCTTCGTGGCGACCAGCCGACGGGAGGGGATCTCCGTCACGGAGGTGTCCGACCAGTTTCGACGCATCGAATCCAATGTCGCCACCGTGGTGGAGGGCAAGCCGGAGGTCATCCGGTTGGCGCTGATCGCGCTGCTGGCCGAGGGGCACCTGCTCGTCGAGGACGTCCCGGGCGTGGGCAAGACGCTGCTGGCCAAGGCCGTGGCGAAGTCCATCGCCTGCAGCGTCCGGCGGGTGCAGTTCACGCCCGACCTGCTGCCCAGCGACATCACCGGCGTGACGGTGTTCAACCAGGAGCACGGTGACTTCGAGTTCAAGCCGGGGGCGGTGTTCGCCAACATCGTGCTGGGCGACGAGATCAACCGCGCCGGCCCCAAGACCCAGTCCGCGCTGCTCGAGGCGATGGAGGAGCGCACGGTCACTGTCGACGGCCGCACCCACGAGCTCGGCGTGCCGTTCATGGTCATCGCGACGCAGAACCCCGTGGAGCTTGAGGGGACGTACCCGCTGCCCGAGGCGCAGCGCGACCGCTTCATGATGCGGGTGTCGATCGGGTACCCCTCGGCCGAGGCCGAGCTGGAGGTCCTGGAGGTCCACGGCCAGGGCGACCGCGTCGCAACGCTCCAGCCGGTCGCCGACGCCCAGCAGATCGCCGCGCTGATCGAGGCGGTCAAGTCGCTGCACGCCGCGGATGCGCTGCGCCGCTACATCGTCGAGCTGGTCCGCGCGACGCGCGACCACGCGGCGGTGGAGCTGGGTGCGTCGCCCCGCGCCGCGCTGGCGCTGCTGCGCGCCGCACGGGCGCTGGCGGCCTCGGAGGGCCGCGACTACGTCGTGCCCGACGACGTCAAGCAGCTTGCCCAGCCGCTGCTGGCCCACCGGCTGATCATGTCGCCCGAGGCGCAGATGGCCGACCGGACCGCCGCCGAGGTCGTCGACGAGCTGCTCGCGTCGGTGCCCATCCCGACTGCCGGCAGCCGCTGAGTGGTCACCCGACGCGGCGGCTCGCTGCTTCTGGGCGCCTTCGCGTTGTGGGGAGTCGGTCGCTTCCTGGGGGTGGCCGAGCTGTACGTCGTCGCGGCCACCACCGCCGCGCTGGTGGTGTGCGCGACCATCGCGGTGCGCACCGCCACGGCCAGCGTG